>NZ_JBITJK010000006.1:0-329692 GCF_044459945.1 Streptomyces sp. NPDC050164 | reverse complement strand
GCTCATCCTGCACCGCCGGAGCTTTCGAACACCTTGGATGCCCAAGATGATCAGTATCCGGTATTAGACCCCGTTTCCAGGGCTTGTCCCAGAGTGCAGGGCAGATTGCCCACGTGTTACTCACCCGTTCGCCACTAATCCCCACCGAAGTGGTTCATCGTTCGACTTGCATGTGTTAAGCACGCCGCCAGCGTTCGTCCTGAGCCAGGATCAAACTCTCCGTGAATGTGTACCGGTAATCCGGTGCAACACCACGAGAGCGGTGCGAGAGGAGGAATAATCCTCTCGCACACAGCGTCCTCGCTGTGTTTTTTCAAAGGAACCTCGTCCCAGCTGATGCTGGAGACGGGGTATCAACATATCTGGCGTTGACTTTTGGCACGCTGTTGAGTTCTCAAGGAACGGTCGCTTCCTTTGTACTCACCCTCTCGGGCTTTCCTCCGGGCGCTTCCCTTCGGTCTTGCGTTTCCGACTCTATCAGATCTTTTTCTCGATCCGATTCTCTGTCGGCGGGATTTGCCGGGCGGCCTCGGCTTTCGCTCGTCGGCCTTTCGACATTCACTACGTTAGCCGATTCACCGTCCAACTCATAATCGAGTCGGTCGGCGCCGAAATTCAGGCATGCGGGCACGCCGAATTCGCCCCTGCTTGAGGGATTAGCTAGGTAGTGGGTTGGCCGCTTCCGGCTGCTGGCGAATGCCGTACCCGGGTCAAGCGGCTCGGGCTACATTACGCATCTTGCGGGGACGCGTCAACTTCGGCGGCGCCTCGGGACATGGGCCCGATAGGGGCTCACCGTCGGGTCGTTGGCGATCCAGAAGCGCCAGGGGTGGATGTCGCCGTTGCCCCCGTCGCCCGCGACTCCGGTGCGTGGACCATTGCGTACCTGGTCACGGGGTACGGGCGTGCCCGCAAGGACCTTCAAGGGTGTGGCGTCGGCGGTGCAGGCGTCCGTGCCCTCCAGGGAGCGGTCCACGCCCAGAGCCGTGGCCAGGCGGGCTGGGCCTTTGGCCAGTTCCTTGTCGTTGCGGGCCGAGAGTCGACGGGTGCGGGCCAGCTCGGCGCCCTCGATGATCTCGCCGGCGCGGAGCAGGACCGCGCTCGCCTTGCCCTCGGGGCCGCACACCAGGTTCATGCAGAACCACATGCCGTACGTGAAGTAGACGTAGACGTGCCCGGGGGGACCGAACATCACGTCGTTGCGGGCCGTGCGGCCGCGATAGGCGTGGGAGCCGGGGTCGTCGGCACCGTCGTAGGCCTCGACCTCCGTCAGGCGGAGGGCGATCGGACCGTCCGGGGTGGTGCGTACCAGGATGCGGCCGAGGAGGTCGGGGGCGACATCGAGGACGGGCCGGTCGAAGAACTCCCTGGGCAGGGGCGTACGGTCGGGGGTCGCGATCATGCCCTCCGAGGGTACTGGAGACGGGTGGTGCGGCGGGGTGGCCTCAGGGCACCGGCCTTGCCAGGGTGAGGGCGTGGAACCGGCCACGGCCGGATCGCGTTTGTACGGATCAAGGATCCACCCGTAGTGGGCGAGAGGGAGAGACATGGCGTTCAAGAAGCTGCTCGCGAGCCTGGGGGCCGGCGGGGCTTCCGTCGAGACGGTGCTGCACGAGGTCAACGTCGTGCCGGGCGGTGTCGTCCAGGGTGAGGTGCGGATTCAGGGCGGGTCCGTGAACCAGCAGATCGAGGGGCTCTCGGTCGGGCTCCAGGCCAAGGTCGAGGTGGAGAGCGGCGACCAGGAGTACAAGCAGGACATCGAATTCACCAAGTCCCGGCTGGGCGGGGCGTTCGAGCTTCAGGCGAACGCGGTGCACGCGGTGCAGTTCGGGCTGGAGATCCCGTGGGAGACGCCGATCACGACGATCGACGGGCAGGAGCTGCGCTCGATGCACATCGGGGTCTCCACGGAGCTGGAGATCGCGCGGGCGGTGGACTCCGGTGACCTGGATCCGATCAACGTGCACCCGCTGCCGGCGCAGAAGGCGATCCTGGACGCGTTCATCCAGCTGGGCTTCCGGTTCAAGAACGCTGACATGGAGCGCGGTGTCATCCGGGGTACGCGGCAGAAGCTGCCGTTCTACCAGGAGATCGAGTTCTACCCGCCGCAGCAGTACCGGGGGCTGAACCAGGTCGAGCTGAGCTTCGTGGCCGACGAGCACGCCATGGACGTGGTGCTCGAGATGGACAAGAAGCCGGGTCTGTTCAGCGAGGGCAGCGACACCTTCCGCTCGTTCCAGGTGGGGCTCAACGACTACCAGGGGACCGACTGGACGGCGTACATCAACCAGTGGCTCTCCGAGGTCGGCAGCAAGCGCAACTGGTTCTAGGAGAGGGCCTAGGCTCGGGATCAACTGCAAGAACCGATCAGGAGGTACCGAGGTGACCGAGCTCAAGCGGCGGCCGCTCCCCCACGACTTCCATCCGCCCGTGCCGTCGTTCACGGTGACGAGCGAGGACGTCCAGGAGGGGGCGACGCTCGAGGACGCTCAGGTCCACGCGGCCGGCAACACCTCGCCGCAGCTGCGGTGGGAGGGCTTCCCGCCCGAGACCAAGAGCTTCGCCGTGACCTGCTACGACCCCGATGCCCCGACGGGCAGCGGGTTCTGGCACTGGGTGCTGTTCGACATCCCGGCGTCGGTGACCGAGCTGCCGGCGGGCGCGGGCAGCGGCAAGTTCGAGGGTCTGCCCGAGGGTGCGGTCCACGCTCGTAACGACTACGGCGGCAAGGAGTTCGGCGGGGCCGCGCCGCCGCCCGGGGACGGGCCGCACCGGTACGTGTTCACGGTGTACGCCGTGGACCAGGAGAAGCTCGGTCCGGACGCGGAGGCTTCGCCGGCCGTGGTGGGCTTCAACCTGCGGTTCCACACGATCGGGCGGGCCCAGCTGATCGGTGAGTACGAGGTGCCCGCCGAAAGCTGAGTGAGCCGCCCGGCGATCCCAGCGTTCACGGAACGTTTGCCCGCTCCTGGTCTTGGAATTGATCAGGAGCGGGCATTTTTGTTGCCGGGGGTCGCGGGGGTCACCCCCCCCGTGGGAGCAGCAGATATTGCGTTGTCCATCTCGGCGTGCCCGGCCAGAGTTGATCCCAGCCCGCCAGGGGGTGGGCCGGTGCACACGGGAGGTGGGCTGGTATGCGGGACACGCTGGTACTCAACGCGAGCTTCGAGCCGCTGTCGACGGTGACGCTGAACCGAGCCGTCGTTCTGGTGCTTCAGGACAAGGCCGTCGTCGAGCAGGCCCACCCCGAACTGCGGATGCGGGGAGCCGCGGTCGACATACCGGCGCCCCGTGTGATCAGGCTCTGCCAGTACGTACGGGTGCCCTTCCGAAGACGAGCGCCGTGGTCGAGGCGGGGTGTGCTGGTCCGGGACCGGCACCGGTGCGCGTACTGCGGGAGGCGGGCGACGACCGTCGACCACGTGGTGCCGCGGTCGCAGGGGGGTCAGGACACGTGGTTGAACACGGTGGCATCCTGTGCGCAGGACAATCACCGTAAGGCGAACCGGACTCCGGAGGAGGCGGGGATGCCACTGCTGCGGCAGCCGTTCGAGCCGACTCCGGCGGACGCGATGCTGCTGGCGCTGGGGCAGGACGACTTCGACGCGCTGCCGGAGTGGCTGGCCCAGCCTGCGGCCTAGCCTGGCTGTCGCATGAAGGGGGCCCGCTTCCTTGGGAAGCGGGCCCCCTTCATGCCTATCGGGTCAGTCGATGGACGGCTTCTCGCGGCGTTCCTGGACCGGGACTCCTCCGGACGCGCCTGAGTTGCCGCCGGAACCGCCGCCCATGCCGCCGAAGTTGCCCATGGCGCCCGACAGGCCCTTGAGGGCGTCGCCGATCTCGCTGGGCACGATCCAGAGCTTGTTGGCGTCGCCTTCGGCGATCTTGGGGAGCATCTGGAGGTACTGGTAGGAGAGGAGCTTCTGGTCCGGGTCGCCGGCGTGGATGGCCTCGAAGACCGTACGGACGGCCTGGGCCTCGCCCTCGGCGCGCAGTGCGGCCGCCTTGGCCTCACCTTCGGCGCGCAGGATCTGGGACTGCTTCTCACCTTCGGCGCGCAGGATCTCGGACTGCCGGACACCTTCGGCCTGGAGGATGGCGGCGCGCTTGTCGCGGTCGGCGCGCATCTGCTTCTCCATCGAGTCCTGGATGGAGGTGGGCGGCTCGATCGCCTTGAGTTCGACGCGGTTGACGCGGATGCCCCACTTGCCGGTGGCCTCGTCGAGGACGCCGCGCAGGGCCGCGTTGATCTCCTCGCGGGAGGTCAGAGTCCGCTCCAGGTCCATGCCACCGATGATGTTGCGCAGCGTGGTGACCGTGAGCTGCTCGATCGCCTGGATGTAGCTGGCGACTTCGTACGTCGCGGCGCGGGCGTCGGTCACCTGGTAGTAGATGACCGTGTCGATGTTGACCACCAGGTTGTCCTGGGTGATCACCGGCTGCGGCGGGAAGGGCACGACCTGTTCGCGCAGGTCGATGCGGTTGCGGATGGTGTCGATGAACGGGACGACGATGTTGAGGCCGGCGTTCAGCGTCCGCGTGTAGCGGCCGAAGCGCTCGACGATGGCCGCGCTGGCCTGTGGGATGACTTGGATCGTCTTGATCAGGGCGATGAAGACCAACACCACCAGAATGATCAGGACGATGATGACCGGTTCCATCGTCGTTCCCCGTACCCTTCTCCGCCTCGGCGACCTCGGCAGATCTTATGGTTGTCGAAGATCTTGCTGGTCGAGTCTGTCAGACCGTCGCGTAACTGGCGAGGAGTTCACTCCAGTTACGTCCTGCGAGGTCACATGACGATCGCAGTGGCTCCCTCGATGTCCACGACGTCCACTTCCTGGCCCACTTCGTAAGCGCGGTCGGTGTCGAGGGCGCGGGCCGACCAGACCTCTCCGGCCAGCTTGATGCGGCCGCCGGAGGCGTCGACACGTTCCAGGACGACGGCTTGTCTGCCCTTCAACGCGTCGACACCGGTGGCGAGTTGCGGTCGCTGGGCGCGATGTCGGTTCGCGATGGGCCGTACGACGGCGATGCCCGCGCTCGAGATGACGGCGAAGACGACGACCTGGGCGACGGCTCCGCCGCCGAAGACGCCGCTGACCACCGCGGCTCCGATGGCGCCCACCGCGAGCATGCCGAGTTCGGGCATCGCGGTGACCACGAGCGCGATGCCGAGCGCTGTCGCGCCGATCAGCCACCACAGCCATGCGTCGATTTCCACATGGTCATGGTAGGTCCGACGGCCCTGTCGCCGACAGGGCGCCCAGCGTGTGAAATGCCGTTCTTACTTTGGGATTTGTGGGGCGAGGGGCCGGGTCAGGACAGCGGGAGGCCCTGTGCCGTCCAGCGCTCGCCCGCCTGTTCGACGACGAGTGGGAGGCCGAAGCAGAGGGAGAGGTTGCGGGAGGTGAGTTCGAGCTCCAGCGGGCCGGCGGCGAGGACCTTGCCCTGGCGGATCATGAGGACGTGTGTGAAGCCCGGGGGGATCTCCTCGACGTGGTGGGTGACCATGAGCATCGAGGGGGCGATCGGGTCACGGGCGAGCCGGCCGAGGCGGCGGACGAGGTCCTCGCGGCCGCCGAGGTCGAGGCCGGCGGCGGGCTCGTCGAGGAGCAGCAGCTCGGGGTCGGTCATCAGGGCGCGGGCGATGAGGGTGCGCTTGCGCTCGCCCTCGGAGAGCGTGCCGAACTTGCGCTCCAGGTACTCGCTCATGCCGAGGCGGTCGAGGAAGGCGCGGGCGCGCTGTTCGTCGATCTCCTCGTAGTCCTCGTGCCAGGTGGCGGTCATGCCGTAGGCGGCGGTCAGCACCGTCTCCAGGACCGTCTGGCGCTTGGGGAGCTTGTCGGCCATGGCGATGCCGGCCATGCCGATGCGCGGGCGCAGCTCGAAGACGTCGGTGCCGGGCTTGCCGAGGGTCTCGCCGAGGATGGCGGCGGTGCCCGAACTGGGGAAGAGGTAGGTGGAAGCGAGGTTGAGGAGGGTGGTCTTGCCGGCGCCGTTCGGGCCCAGGATGACCCAGCGCTCGCCCTCCTTGACCGACCAGGAGACCTGGTCCACCAGAGCCCGGCCCTCGCGGACCACGGATACGTCCTGAAGCTCCAGAACATCGCTCATGAGCGCGTTGTCTCCCCTTGCAGTGTGGCCGGTCTCGGCTGTCGCGTACGCCTGTGGCTCGGTCCGCCGCGCCGGTGGGCGCAGCCCTCCATGAAATCTACGCCACCGGTCGGCCCGGACATTCCCTCGGTCCGGTCCTTGGAGGGTCCTAGGGTGGGGACATGCTCACGGAACCACGCGCTGGACGTCTCGCTGCATGGGGAAATGCCCTTTTGGCCGGACTTGTCTCACCGGATGACGCCGTACTCGCCATCGTCGGCGAGGACGCGGTGCATCGGGTGGAGGGGCTGCCGGGTGAGTCGGGCCAGGTCGGGCTGACGCTCGCACTGGGGCGGCTGCGGACGCTCGGGGTGACCGGGCTGCGGGTGGCGCTGCCCGCGCCGGGGCATCCGCTGGGGCTGAGCGGGCCGCCGGAGTTCAACGCGCGGGCGCTGGAGGCCGAGGAGGCGGTGGTCTGTTACGGGGCCGCCTTCGGGTTGGTGCCGGACGTGTACGAGGCCGGGCCCGAGGGTGTGCACGACGAGGTGGTGTGGCATGTGCTGCCCGTGCGGGAGGCGCCGCCGGCGGATGTGCCGTCACTGGGTGAGGCGGAGCGGGAACTGGCCGAGGCGCTCAGGGACGCGACCGAGGTGCTGACGCGGCTGGATGTGGCCGGGGCGGGGCCGGTGGCGGAGGCTGCGGTCGACGCGTACCGGGCGCGGGCCGAGCGGGGGCGGAAGGTGTTGGCGCCCGGGTATCCGCCGCGGGCCGTGCGGGTGCTGGAGTTGGCGCAGCGGGTGGGGACGCTCATCGCCGTGGCGACGGAGAGTGGGCACGGCGGTGCGGTGAGTTCGTCCGAGATCTCTGCGCGACGGGAGGCGTTGCGGCCGGTGGAGCGGACGGCTCGGCGGGCGCAGGTCGCGGCGTACAACTCCGTTGTGGAGGAGCGGGAGCGGGGGGTGCGGTGACAGTCCGTCGCGCTGATGCCCTGCGTTGGGGCTGAGGGCGGGGCGTTGCGCAGTCCGGCGGAACGGGGTGCCCGCAGGCTGAGCGGCAAGCGAGCGCATATACGACTGACCGGCCTCCCAGGAAGACCTGGGAGGCCGGGGTTACCTCCGGCTCGGAGACGGAGGTGGGGTGTCAGTGGTTGACGGCGTGGTTGTCGAAGGCGGGGTTCATGACGCCCACGACGTTCACGCTGTTGCCGGACACGTTGACCGGGACGTGCACCGGGGCCTGGACGACGTTGCCCGAGCCGACGCCCGGGGAGCCCACGGCCTGGCCGTCGGCGTGCGCGCTGGTGGCGGAGGCGATGCCCGCGCCCGCGGCCAGCAGGCCACCCGTCACCATCGTCACGGCAGCGGCCTTCTTCAGGTACTTCACTTCTGAGCCCTCCTTGCGATTGCCGCGGCAGGCGCCGCAGCACGCACTGGAGAACGGCGGAGATCCACTGAGGATGCGCCATATGGGGGACATTCCCACGACAGTATGAATCTCAGCTCGGAACGGAACCTTCCGTGTTGCCGCGGGCTGAGCCTGTCAGCCGGTCACGCCATGGCGAACGGCCCACAGGGCGGCCTGCGTTCGGTCGGACAGGTCGAGTTTCATCAGGATGTTCGAGACGTGGGTCTTGACGGTCTTCTCGGAGAGGACGAGGGCGCGGGCGATCTCCCGGTTGGAGCGGCCGTCCGCTATCAGGCCGAGCACCTCGCGCTCCCGCTCCGTGAGCGAACCGGCCCGACCGGGGCCCGAGTTGGCCTCCTCCTGGGACAGCAGGGCGTCGGCCACCTCCGGCTGGAGGAGGATGTGCCCGGCGTGGACGGAGCGGATGGCTCCGGCGAGGGCGTCGGGGTCGACGTCCTTGTAGACATAGCCGGCGGCGCCCGCGCGCAGGGCCGGAACCACCGTGCGCTGCTCGGTGAAGCTGGTGACGATCAGCACGCGTGCCGGGTTGTCCAGTTCGCGGAGTCTGCGCAGGGCGTCGACGCCGTCCATGCCCGGCATCTTGACGTCCATGAGGATGACGTCGGGCCGCAGCTCCTCCGCGCGGTCGACTCCCTCGGCGCCGTCCGCCGCCTCGCCCACGACCTCGATGTCGTCCTGTACCTCGAGGAAGGTGCGCAGGCCCCGGCGGACGACCTGGTGGTCGTCGACGAGCAGCACCTTGATTGCGTCAGCCACCGGGGACCTCCATCTCGATCGTGGTGCCCTTGCCGGGCGCCGATTCCACGGTCAGCGTGCCGCCGGCCCCGCTCGCCCGGTCCCGCATCGAGACCAGGCCCAGATGGCGCCCCGCGTGGCGGACGGCTCTCGGGTCGAAGCCGCTGCCGTCGTCCGTGACCCTCAGGACGGCTCCGCTGCCGCGGCGGCCCAGGGTCACGTCCACGTGGTCGGCGCCGGAGTGGCGCAGGGCGTTGTGCAGGGCCTCCTGGGCGACGCGCAGGACGGCCTCCTCCTGGGAGGCGGGCAGGGCCTTCACACCGCGGCCGGCGAAGGTGACGCGGGCGGAGTGGGCACGGTCGAGGACCTGGACCTGCGTCCGGAGGGTGGCCACGAGGCCGTCCTCGTCGAGAGCTGCGGGGCGCAACTCGACGACGGCGGCGCGCAGTTCGTCGGCGGCCTCGGCGGCGAGGGCCGCCACCTGCTGGAGTTCGCCCTTGGCGCGGGAGGGGTCCCGGTCCACCAGGCGGGCCGCGGCCTGGGCGGTCAGGCGGAGGGAGAAGAGCTTCTGGCTGACCGCGTCGTGCAGTTCGTGGGCGAGGCGGGAGCGCTCCTCGGCGATGGTGAGTTCGCGGCTGCGCTCGTACAGGCGGGCGTTGGTGAGGGCGATCGCCGCGTGCTGGGCGAGGATGCCGAGCAGTTCCTCGTCGTCCGCCGTGAAGCCGCAACCGCCTTCGGGTTTCGGGCACGGGGGGTGTTCCCCCACAGGACGCAGCTTGTTCGCCAGGAACAGGGCGCCGATGACCTCGTCGCCGTCGCGGATGGGCAGGCCCAGGAAGTCGACCAGGTCGGGGTGGGCGCTCGGCCAGCCCTCGAAGCGGGGGTCCTTGCGGACGTCGGCGAGGCGCTCGGTCCTGGCCTCGTGCAGCATCGAGGCGAGGATGCCGTGCTGACGCGGGAGCGGGCCGATGGCCTTCCACTGCTCCTCGCTGACGCCGTCGACGACGAACTGGGCGAAGCCGCCGTGGTCGTCGGGGACGCCGAGCGCGGCGTACTGCGCGTCGAGCAGCTCGCGGGCCGAGGCGACGATCGTCTTGAGGACGTCGCGCACCTCGAGATGCCTGCTCATGGCCAGCAACGCGGAGCTCACCGCGGCGAGGCCGGACCGTGGACCGTGGCTCATGTCCTCACGGTACCGGCGGGCTGTGACAGCGCGGCTCGGACCGGTGGCGGTGGACGCCCGGTCCGGTGGACCTAGGTCGCGGGGCGGATGGGATCGGCCGGCGGGGCGTAGGACCCGGGGGGCCGGGCCGGTGCGTAAGGCGAAGGGCCCCGGTGATCTGCGGCCCGCGCCCGAGGCGATCGGGGTGGTCCCGTTCCTACGTTGAGTGCACGATCACGACGAGGGAGCGGATCATGCCTGTTGCGATCATCACGGGGGCCTCGAAGGGCCTGGGCCGGGCGCTCGCGCGGGCCCTGGCCGGGCGGGGCTGGGACCTGGTGCTCGACGCCAGGGGCGCCGAGGCCCTGACGGAAGCGGCAGAGGCCGTCTCCGCGCACGGCACGCGCGTGACCGCCCTGCCCGGGGACGTCACGGACGCCGCGCACCGTGCGGCACTGGTGTCGGCGGCTTGGCGGCTCGGCGGCGTCGACCTGCTGGTGCACAACGCGAGCGCGCTGGGCGCCGAGCCGCTGGTGCGGCTGGAGGAGCTGCCCCTGGAGGGGCTGCGGCGGGTGCTGGAGGTGAACCTGGTGGCGGGGCTGGGCCTGGTCCAGGAGGCGCTGCCGCTGCTACGGGCCTCGCGGGCGGGCAGCGTCGTGGCGGTCAGTTCGGACGCGGCCGCCGAGGCGTACGAGACCTGGGGCGGCTACGGGGCGTCCAAGGCGGCGCTTGACCATCTGGTGGCGGTGCTCGCCGTGGAGGAGCCGGGGCTGCGGGTCTGGGCGGTGGATCCCGGGGACATGGCCACGGACCTGTACGCGGCGGCCGTACCGGACGATCCCGATCCGCGGCCGGAGCCGGCGACTGTGGTGCCGGGGTTCCTGCGGCTGCTGGACGAGCGGCCGGTACAGGGCTCGGGCTCTGGGGGACGGGGTCCGATGACGCCGGCCGTGCGGGTACCGGCGGAGTTGTCGGCCCGGGTGCCGGTCGAGCAGCGCGGGCCCGGGCTGGACCGGGACGCCGTGCGGATGCTGGTGTCCCGGGGTGTCGAGGTGGCGCATCACACGTTCACGGAGCTGCCGCGGCTGCTGCGGGCCGGGGACCTGCTCGTGGTCAACACCTCGGCCACGCCGGCGGCGGCCGTGGACGGGTGGATCGGGCACGCGCGCGTGGTGGTGCATCTCTCCACGCGCGGCGACGACGGCCGCTGGGCGGTGGCGCTGCGGGAGCCGGACGGACGGGGCACCACGCGCGCGCGTGCGGGAGGGCCCGTGGGTACGGAGGTGTGCCTGCCCGGGGGTGTACGGCTGGTTCTGGAGCAGCCGCTGAGTGGGCGGAGCGAGCGGCTGTGGTGGGCCCGGGTGGCCGGGCCGGGGGTGCTGGGGCTGTTGCGGGAGCACGGGCGGCCCATTCGCTACGCCTACACGGAGCGGGACCAGCCGCTGTCCGTCTACCAGACGGTGTTCGCGGTGCCGTCTCCGGACGGGGCGGGCAGTGCGGAGATGCCGAGTGCGGCGCGGCCCTTCACGGCGCGGCTGGTGACGGAGCTGGTGCGCCGCGGGGTGCAGTTCGCGCCGGTCACGCTGCACACGGGCGTGGCGTCGGCGGAGGCACATGAGCCGCCGTGTCCGGAGCGCTTCGTGGTGCCCGAGGCGTCGGCGCGGCTGATCAACGCCGCGAAGGCCGGTGGAGGCCGGGTCGTGGCGGTCGGGACGACGGCGGTGCGGGCCGTGGAGTCGGCGGTGGGCGCCGACGGGGTCGTACACGGGCGTGCGGGGTGGACGGATCTCGTCGTCACACCGGAGCGCGGGGTGCGGGTGGTGGACGGGCTGCTGACCGGGCTGCACGAGCCGGAGGCCTCGCATCTGCTGATGCTGGAGGCGGTCGCGGGGCGGCAGGCGATCGAGCGTGGCTACGGGGCTGCGCTCAAGGGCCGCTACCTGTGGCACGAGTTCGGGGACGTGCACCTCGTCCTGCCGTGAAAGGCCCCTCACACAGAGCATCGCTTGTGCAACGTGTGGTGAGAACGCATGCCGCCCGGTGTGAGCCCGCGCATAGGACGCACGTCACGTACGAAAGGACGTAGGAGACAAAGCCCCACCTTTTGAGCGGCGCATACAGTCCAATCTGCACCGATTTGCCCCTCCCTGATCCACTATCGGGCATCGTACGTCACACCTTTGCCACGCCATTTTGCGGCCGCTAAGAATTGCTGACGTCGCTCAGCGCCGTGGGTTCTCCCCGCGGCGTTCGTGTCGGAAACACACCCGTCCAACGCCGGACGCCGAGCGACTCCCCGCGCTATTCGAAGAGGTCCACACCACCATGCCCAAGAACATCTTCAGCCGTGGCCGTAGTCGTACCCTGACCCGTCACCACAAGATCGCCATGGCGGGTGTCGCCACCCTCGGCGCCGCCGCCATCGGTCTCTCCGCGGTGCCGAGCGGTGCGTCGACCAAGACCACGACCGAGGCCGCTCAGCCGGTTGCGGTGGCGTTCAGCACCGAGCAGATCAAGGACGTCAAGGCCAGCGTCACCGACCAGATGGCCAGTGCCACGGTGAAGGCGGAGCAGATCGCGGCGAAGAAGAAGGCCGACGCCGCTGCCGCCGCCAAGAAGAAGGCCGCCGCCGAGGCGGCGAAGAAGAAGGCCGAGGCCGCGCGCAAGGCCAAGGAGGCCGCGAGCCGGGACGCCAAGCGCGCCGAGGTCAAGAAGGCCGCCGCGAAGACCTACCCGAACAACCTCGACGGCTGGATCCGCGAGTCGCTCGACGTCATGAAGAAGCACGGCATCCCCGGCTCCTACGACGGCATCAAGCGCAACATCATCCGGGAGTCCTCGGGTAACCCGAAGGCGATCAACAACTGGGACATCAACGCCATCAACGGCGTCCCGTCGAAGGGCCTGCTCCAGGTCATCCCGCCGACCTTCAAGGCCTACCACGTCCCCGGCACCTCCTGGGACATCTACAACCCGGTCGCCAACATCACCGCCGCATGCAACTACGCGGCCGACAAGTACGGCTCCATGGACAACGTCTTCGGCGCGTACTGAGGCCGGCGCGGACCTCTGCTCGCTGGACCGAACGCCGAAGGGCGGCACTCTCCTCACGGAGTGCCGCCCTTCGGGCGTCGTGAAGCGTGACTACTCGCGCACGACTACTTGCGCATGACCTCGGGCTCGTGGCGGCGCAGGAAGCGGGCCACGAAGAAGCCGCAGATCACGCCGAGGGCGAGGAGCGCGCCCATGTCCATGGCCCAGGCCCCGGCCGTGTGCTCCCACAGCGGGTCGGTGTCGCCGGCCGTCTCGGGCGGGCTGATCTTGTTGAAGTCCAGCGTGGCACCGGAGGCGGCGACCGCCCAGCGCGACGGCATCAGGAACGAGAACTGGTTGACGCCGATCGAGCCGTGCAGCGTGAACAGGCAGCCCGTGAAGACGACCTGGATGATCGCGAACATCACCAGCAGCGGCATGGTCTTCTCGGCGGTCTTCACCAGCGACGAGATGATCAGGCCGAACATCATCGAGGTGAAGCCAAGCGCCATGATCGGCACGGACAGCTCCAGCAGCGTGGCGCTGCCGAAGACCAGGCCTTCCTCGGGGATCTCCCGGCTGGAGAAGCCGATGACGCCGACCAGCAGGCCCTGCAGCACGGTGATCATGCCGAGCACGAACACCTTCGACATCAGATACGCGGAGCGCGACAGGCCGGTCGCGCGCTCCCGCTCGTAGATGACCCGTTCCTTGATCAGCTCGCGGACCGAGTTCGCCGCGCCCGCGAAGCAGGCGCCGACCGCGAGGATCAGCAGGACCGTGGTGGCCGTGCCGTTCGGGATGATGCGGCCGGTCTGCGGGTTGGGCGGGTTGGGCAGCAGGCCCCGGTCCGCGTCGATGAGCAGGCTCACCGCGCCGAGCACGGCCGGCAGGATCACCATCAGGGCCAGGAAGCCCCTGTCGGACACGATCACCGAGACGTAGCGCCGCACCAGCGTGACGAACTGGGACATCCAGCCCTGCGGCTTCGGCGGCTTCATCGCCTGCATCGGCGCAACCTGTACGGACTGCGGCGCCACCGCGTCGATGTCCGCTGCGTACATCTGGTAGTGCTGCGAGCCCTTCCAGCGGCCCGCCCAGTCGTAGTCGCGGTAGTTCTCGAAGGCGGAGAAGACATCGGCCCAGGTGTCGTAGCCGAAGAAGTTCAGTGCCTCCTCCGGCGGGCCGAAGTACGCCACCGCGCCGCCGGGCGCCATCACCAGCAGCTTGTCGCACAGCGCCAGCTCCGCCACGGAGTGGGTGACGACGAGGACCGTACGGCCGTCGTCCGCCAGGCCGCGCAGCAGCTGCATGACGTCGCGGTCCATGCCCGGGTCGAGGCCGGAGGTCGGCTCGTCCAGGAAGATCAGCGACGGCTTGGTGAGCAGCTCCAGGGCCACGGAGACGCGCTTGCGCTGGCCGCCGGAGAGGGAGGTGACCTTCTTCTCCTTGTGGATGTCCAGCTTCAGCTCGCGCAGCACCTCGTCGATACGGGCGTCGCGCTCGGCGGCCGTGGTGTCGGCCGGGAAGCGGAGCTTGGCCGCGTACTTCAGGGCCTTCTTGACGGTCAGTTCCTTGTGCAGGATGTCGTCCTGCGGGACCAGACCGATGCGCTGGCGCAGCTCGGCGAACTGCTTGTAGAGGTTCCGGTTGTCGTAGAGGACTTCGCCCTGGTCGGCGGGCCGGTACCCCGTGAGCGCCTTCAGCAGCGTGGACTTGCCGGAACCGGACGGGCCGATGACCGCGATCAGCGACTTCTCGGGGACGCCGAAGGAGACGTCCTTGAGGATCTGCTTGCCGCCGTCGACCGTGACGGTCAGGTGGCGGGCGGAGAAGGACACCTCACCGGTGTCGACGAACTCCTCCAGCCGGTCGCCGACGATCCGGAACGTCGAGTGGCCGACGCCGACGACGTCGGTCGGGCCGAGCAGCTGCGTGCCACCCTTGGGGATCTGCTGGCCGTTGACGTACGTGCCGTTGTGCGAGCCCAGGTCGCGGATCTCCATGCGGCCGTCGGGCGTCGAGTGGAACTCGGCGTGGTGCCGGGAGACCTGGAGGTCGGAGACGACCAGTTCGTTCTCCAGGGCACGGCCGATGCGCATCACGCGGCCGAGGGAGAACTGGTGGAACGTGGTCGGGCTGCGGTCGCCGTAGACCGGCGGCGCCCCCGCGGCGCCGCCGGGGCCCTGCTGCGGGATGTGCGCCGCGGGCTGCTGCGGCTGCTGCCAGCCGGCCTGGGCCTGCGGCTGCTGGTGGGGCGCCTGCTGGTGCGGCGCCTGCTGGGCGGGTGCCTGCTGGGCCCAGCCGGGGTTCGCGCCCTGCGCGGCGTACGGCTGCTGCTGGGGCTGGGCCTGCGGCGTGGCGACGGAGGCGGCGGCGCCGGAGAGGTTCAGGCGCGGCCCGTCGGTCGCGTTGCCCAGATGCACCGCCGATCCCGGGCCGAGCTCCATCTGATGGATGCGCTGCCCCTGCACGAACGTGCCGTTGGTGCTGCCGTGGTCCTCGATGACCCAACTGCGGCCGTTGAAGCTGACCGTGGCGTGACGCCAGGAGACCCTGGCGTCGTCGAAGACGACGTCCCCCTGCGGATCACGTCCGAGGGTGTATGCCCTGGACGGATCGAGCGTCCAGGTACGTCCGTTTGATTCCAGTACGAGTTCCGGCACTCCATGCCCCACTGAGTTGTCCCCCGAGTTATCCCCCGACATGGGGAGTCTAGGGATGTCGAACATCGGGTGGAACTATTTCAGGAGCGGCCGCCTGACTGAAAGTCGGGCCTTGTGAAGACCGCGTACGGACGCATCAGCGGATTACGTTGACGGGGTTGAAAACGGGCCGGAGAGTGGTATTTCGACGCGAGGGGGGCATGCGCGGTGTTCCCGCCGCGTAGCGGATCGGGGGGTCTGCCATGGGTGCCGGTACAGGTGTCGAGACGGCGAGGGACGGCGCGCATGTGCCGTGGGGGGACGTGCTGATGTCCGCCGTCGCCGCCGTGAGCTGGGCGTTGATCGGGATGGCGGGTACGGCGGCGCTGGGTTTGCGGCTGCTGGAAGCGGACGCGGCGGGCTCGTTGGGGCCGATGACCGCGGCCGTGGTGGCACTTGGGGCGGGTGGTTCGATCACGCCGTCCGGTGATGTGTCGGCGTTCGGTCTGACGGGCGCGGAGGCGGACACGGCCATCGAGATCACGCCACTGGGGGTGAGCCTGGTCGGGGCGGTGCTGCTGTCGTACTTCTTCCTACGGTCCTTGCGGGCGGCGGGAGTTGTGATATCACCGGCCGAACTCCTCGCGCGTGCGGGCGCGGTGGTCGCGCTGTTCCTCGCGATGCTGGGCGGGCTGGCCTGGGCGGGGCACGACGTCATCACGATCGACGGCGGCGCGCTCGGCCTCGACGACCTGACCGGGGGCGGCGGGGGCGGCGGCGTGGAGATCCCCGGGCTCGGAGACGTCGGGGACATCGGCGGGCTGCTGCCGGACCGCATCGGCGACCTGGTCGACGCGCAGGCGGCGGTCGGCTTCACGGTCGACACCGCGCCCACGCTGCTCGGCGGGCTCGGCTGGTCGGCCGGGGTCCTCCTCACCGCCCTGCTGGCCTCGCGCCGCACGCCGCTGCCGCGGGGCTGGGAGGCCGTGCACCGGGTCGTGCGGCCCGCCGTTTCCGCGGTGGTGACCGTGCTGCTGGTGGCGGTGGCGGCGGGGCTCGCGGCGGCGGCGTACGCGGCGACCGGTGACGACCATCCCCGGCGCATCGCCGGCGCGGCGCTGCTCGGGGCGCCGAACGGGGTGTGGCTGGGCGTCCCGATCGGCCTGCTCGTGCCGTGGGACGGCCGGGCGACGGGCGAACTGACCCGCCTCCTGCCTGACCCCCTGGACGACCTGCTCGCGGTCCGCTCCGACCAGCCGGTGACGCTGGGGCGACTGGCCGAGCTGGACGGGCGGGTGTGGCTGCTGGGCGTGGCGGCGGCGTTGGTGATGTTGCTGGCGGGTGTGTTGACGGCGGTCCGGACGCCGGTGGGCGGCGTGTCAGGGGTGCCTGGTCCTGGGGCCCTACGGGGTTCGGGTGCCCTCGGTTTCGCGGGGCGGTGTGCGCTGCCGCTGGGGGTCGCGACCGCGCTCGCCCTGCCGCTGCTCGTCTGGCTGACGGACGTGTCCGTGACCGCCTCCCTGTCCGTACTCGGCTTCGACGCGTTCGGCGCGGGCATCGAACTGCACGGGCACCTCGGCATGGCTCTGCTGCTGGGTGCTGTGTGGGGTGCGGGGGCCGGGGCGGTGGGGGCGTTGCTCGCGTGGGCGAGCGGGGCGGCGGGGCAGTCGGCGACGGCGTTGGCTCGGGGGGATGGGGTGGCGGGGGGCGGTGTGGCTGGGTCTGGTGCGGCTGGGACTGGTGGAGCGGGGAGCCGGTCGGAGGCTGGGTGGACTGGGTACGGGCAGGGGGTCGGTACGGGCCAGGCCGTCGGTACGGGCCAGGCCGGATACGACGCCGGTGCCGGGCGGTCCAGGGCGTCGTACGGGGAGGAAGGCGGGCCGTACACGGCCGGAGTGCCGTACCGGCCGCCGAACCCGGCCACCAATCCGTACCTCCGGATGCCGGACGAGCTGCGAGAACCGCAGGACGCGCGACCTGTCGGAGAGGCAGGGCCGTCCGATGGACCGCTGGAGCGCGGCCGGCAGGCCGGTGAGGATCGGCAACGAGGGGAGAGTCGGCGGCCGCCGGGCGAGGCCCCACGCCCCGGCGAGCCCAGGCCACCGCACGAAGTCCGCTCGGGCAGTGACCCGGCTGCGCACCGGGACGGTGACGTGTACGGCGCGCCCACGGTGGCGCGGCCGGTCGGGCCGCCGCCGCGTGGCCCCCGGCAGCCGCCCGGCCCGAAGGGCGGGACCCGGCCGCCGGCCCGGCCGGACGACGGGCCGCCTCCCCCGCCACCTCCTCCCCCGCCGCCGCGGAAACCGCCTGGCGGGAAGTAAGCCCCCCGCGGGGGCAGGGACGCGATCCCCGAGGGACGCAAGGTTCGCGCCACCCGCGCGACACCTACTGTTCGCCGTCCGCCAGACGGACCTCACGGGCGGTACGACCTGCCTGCCGGATACGGTGGAACCACCATGAGCGCTTCGCAGACCTCGTCCTCCGACGTCCCCACCCTCCTTGTCAAGATCTTCGGCAAGGACAGCCCGGGCATCACGGCCGGCCTCTTCGACACACTCGCCGCCTACTGCGTCGACGTCGTCGACATCGAGCAGGTCGTCACCCGTGGCCGAATGGTGCTGTGCGCGCTCGTGACCGAGCCACCCCAGGGGCTCGAGGGCGATCTGCGGGCGACCGTCCACAGCTGGGCCGAGTCGATGAAGATGCAGGCGGAGATCATCTCCGGCCTCGGCGACAACCGGCCGCGCGGGCTGGGCCGCTCCCTGGTCACCGTGCTCGGGCACCCGCTCACCGCCGAGGCGACGGCTGCGGTCGCCGCGCGGATCACGAAGACCGGCGGCAACATCGACCGTATCTTCCGGCTCGCCAAGTATCCCGTGACCGCCGTCGAGTTCGCCGTGTCCGGTGTGGAGACCGAGCCGCTGCGCACCGCCCTGGCGCCCGACGCGGCGAAGCTCGGCATCGACGTGGCGGTCGTCGCCGCCGGCCTGTACCGGCGCGCGCAGCGCCTGGTCGTCATGGACGTCGACTCGACGCTCATCCAGGACGAGGTCATCGAGCTGTTCGCCGCGCACGCCGGCTGCGAGGACCAGGTCGCCGAGGTGACGGCGGCCGCGATGCGCGGTGAGCTGGACTTCGAGCAGTCCCTGCACGCGCGCGTGGCGCTGCTGGAGGGGCTCGACGCCTCGGTCGTGGACAAGGTGCGCAGCGAGGTGCGGCTGACGCCGGGCGCCCGCACCCTGATCCGTACGCTGAAGCGGCTCGGCTACCAAGTCGGCGTCGTCTCCGGCGGTTTCACCCAGGTCACCGACGATCTCAAGGAACGGCTCGGGCTGGACTTCGCCCAGGCCAACACGCTGGAGATCGTCGAGGGGAAGCTGACGGGCAAGGTCACGGGCGAGATCGTCGACCGGGCCGGCAAGGCCCGGCTGCTGCGCCGGTTCGCCGCCGAGGCGGGCGTGCCGCTGTCGCAGACCGTGGCGATCGGTGACGGCGCCAACGACCTGGACATGCTGAACGCGGCCGGTCTGGGCGTCGCCTTCAACGCCAAGCCGGTGGTGCGCCAGGCCGCGCACACCGCGGTGAACTTCCCCTTCCTGGACACCGTGCTGTACCTGCTGGGCATCACGCGCGAAGAGGTCGAGGCGGCGGACACCCTCGACACGGCCTGAAGCTGCGACACGGCCTGAGCCAGCCAGGAGAGCCCGGCACCGCACCGGTGCCGGGCTCCGGTCACGGGGAGTCGGTCACTCGGTCGGCGCCCAGTAGTCCAGCAGCGTGGCCACGCCCGGCTCCAGGCTCTTCCACGAGCCGGTGAAGGACAGGATGGCGAAGGCGGCGGCCGGGAAGCCGCGGCGGCTCATCCGGTCGCGGGCGTCGCCCTCGGCCGTGCCCGCCAGGATGTCGGCGAGGCCCTGGACGGCCGGGTTGTGGCCGATCACGAGGATGTTCTGCGCGTCGTCGGGGGTCTCGTTGAGCACGGCGATCAGTTCGCCCGGCGAGGCCTCGTAGATCCGCTCCTCGTAGACGGTTTTCGGCCGCTGCGGGAACTCCTGGACGGCGAGCTTCCAGGTCTCCCGGGTCCGGACCGCGGTGGAGCACAGGGCCAGGTCGAAGGGGATGCCGGTGTCGGCCAGCCTGCGCCCGGCCTCCGCCGCTTCTTTTCGGCCCCGGTCAGCGAGCGGACGCTCGTGATCGCTCACCTGTGGCCAGTCGGCTTTCGCATGGCGGAAGAGGACAATCCTGCGGGATTCTGCGACGCTCATAAGATCCAGCTTCGCACGAAACAGGCCATGGGGCGCAGGGAGTTGACCACCGGCTTCGGCCGTGCCTCAGCGGGCTATCAGCTGCTGGACCCGCTCGAAGAGGTGTGTGATCACGGGATCACCGGTGGCCGCCTGGGCGTCGGACGGGTTCAGGATCAGCACGAGCAGCGCGACGAAGGCGAGCGTGGGCAGGGAGAGGGCCCACCAGGGCAGCCGGCTGTCTGCACCGGCCCGGGTCGCAGGGTGGAGCCGGGTGCGCGTAGGAGCCGGCATGGGTGCCTCCGCTCTTCGAATGGTCCGTGGCCCGCGTCCTCGCGGTCACATCTCGAAGTTACGGAATCAGCGGCCGCCAACCCATCCGGTGATCCACCCACTTGACCCTGACCCTCGCCCCCTAGGGGACAGGGGGGCTAACCCCACCATGGGCCGGGCGAGGGCCGGTCATGGCGAGGCGATGGTCGCGATGACGGCGATGATGATGAAGATCGCGAAGAAGGCGCCGAACACGAGCAGCATCTTCTTCTGACCGTGCTGGGGATTCGGGTCGAGCACTGGCATGGGGCAAGTCTCGCACCCGCCCCGGGCGCCTGACGCCCGGGGGGGGGGGGACCCCAAGCCCCCGGGGCGGGGGTCAGCGGGCCGCCTCGTCCTCCACCGTGCGGTCCCGGCCCGCCAGGAATCCGACCGCCATCTGCGGGATCATCAGGGCGCTCATCAGCGCGATCGGCAGGCCCCAGCCGCCGCTGTGCTGGTAGAGGACGCCCACCAGGAGCGGACCCGGGATGGAGATCAGGTAGCCGGTGCTCTGTGCGAACGCCGACAGCTGGGCCACGCCCGGGCCGGTCCTGGCCCGCATGCCGACCATGGTCAGGGCGAGCGGGAAGGCGCAGTTGGCGATGCCGAGCAGCACGGCCCAGGCCCAGGCGCCGGCGGCCGGTGCGAGGTACAGCCCGGCGTAGCCGGCGAGGCCGCAGACGCCCAGGGCGAGCACGATCGGGCCCTGCTGCGGCAGCCGCGTGGCCAGGCGCGGTATGACGAAGGCCAGGGGCACGCCCATCACCATGGTGACCGCGAGCAGCAGCCCCGCGGTGCCGGCGGGCACACCGGCGTCCCGGAAGATCTGCGCCATCCAGCCCATGGTGATGTAGGCGGCGGTGGCCTGGAGCCCGAAGAAGACGGCCAGGGCCCAGGCGGTACGGCTCCGCGTGATCCGCAGCCGCGGAGCCTCCCCGGGGGCGGATCCGGTGGGAGCCGAGCCCGGCGTCTGCCGGTCCCGCGCCGACCGGTCGCCGTCGGCCTCCGGGCCCACGGCCCGTTTCCCGGGCCCGGCCGCGACTCCGGCCCGCTCCCCCAGCGCGGGATCCGTGCCCCCGCTCCGCTCCCCCGCCCCGGCCGCGACTCCGGCCCGTCCCCCCGGCCCGGACGCCGCCGTGCCCGTCGCACGCCCCCGTACGAACGGCAGCCACGGCAGGACCGCCGCCACGGCCAGCGCCGCCCACAGGGCCAGGCCCGACTGCCAGCTGCCGCCCAGGGCGTCGGTCAGGGGCACCGTGACCGCCGCGGCGAGGGCGGTGCCCAGGGCGAGCGCCATGGAGTACAGGCCGGTCATGGAGCCGACGCGGTCGGGGAACCAGTGCTTGACGATGACCGGCATCAGGACGTTGCTGACCGCGATGCCCATGAGGGCGAGGGCGGTGGCGGCCAGGAAGCCGGCCGTGCCGCCGGCGTACGGCCGGATCGCCAGGCCGGCGGCGATGGCGGCCATGCCGGCGCACACCACGGCGCCGGCTCCGAAGCGGCGGGCGAGCCGCGGGGCCATGACGCCGAAGACGGCGAAGCACAGCGGCGGGACGGAGGTGAGCAGTCCGGCCACGCTGCCGCTCATGCCGAGCCCGTCGCGGACCTCCTCCAGGAGGGCGCCGAGGCTGGTGATGGCGGGGCGGAGGTTCAGCGCGGACAGCACGATGCCGAGGACGAGCAACCGCGTCGTCCACGCGCGCGTGGACGAACCGCCCGGTTCCCGGGCCTCGTGCGCGGCCGAGCTGCGTACGGTCGGGGGCCTCATCGTCCGGGTTTCCTCGCTAGCCATGGGGCCCATCATAGAATCATAGGATGATTGACTGTCCAGTCCGTATCCTCCCCGGCTGCCCTGCGGCGCCCCGGTCGTGCGAAGGTGTGCCATGCCCCTGAGCCATCCCCGACGTTCGGCGCTCTCCGAGCAGGTCATCGCCGCCCTTCGGTCCCAGATCACCTCCGGCGAGTGGCCGGTCGGCTCGCGCATCCCGACCGAGCCCGAACTGGTCGAGCAGCTGGGTGTCGCCCGCAACACGGTCCGCGAGGCCGTCCGTGCCCTGTCGCACAACGGCCTGCTGGACATCCGCCAGGGCTCCGGCACGTATGTCGTGGCGACGAGTGAGCTGGCGGGGGTGATGCAGCGGCGGTTCGCCGGTGCCGATCCCCGGCACATCGCCGAGCTGCGCTCCACGCTGGAGTCGTCCGCCGCCAGGCTGGCCGCTCAGCGACGTACGGAGAAGGACCTCAAGCAGCTCGACGCGCTGCTGCTGCGGCGTGAGGAGGCCTGGGAGTCGGGTGACGCGGAGGCGTTCGTGACCGCGGACGCGACCTTCCACCTGGCCGTGGTGTCCGCCTCCCACAACGACGTGATGACCGCCATGTACGCGGACCTGGGCGAGGTGCTGCGGGACTGGCTGCGCGAGGACGTCGGCGAGGAGCTGACGCCGGAGACGTACATGGACCACGGGCGGCTGCTCGACGCGATCCGCGCGGGCGACGCGGCACAGGCGGCGGCGGAGGCCGCCCGCTATCCGTTCCTGTGCCGCCTGGGCGGGATCAGCTCGCCCGCCGGTGACTGATCCACACCTCGCCGACTTCCTTCCAGCAGCGTCCCGTCAGCCGCACGGTCTGTGCGGGCCCGGCCTCCACCGGGGAGCTGTCGGTGTCGATGTCCCACCAGCGGGCGCACTCGACGTGCAGGCTCACGCGGTCGGCCTCCGGGTAGGGGTTGTGGCAGTACGCGGTCACCCGGGAGCCGGTGACGCGGGTCCGGCACTCGGCGCCGAACGGCTCCGCCGACTCCTGCTCGTCGGCGGGCACGCGCGCGTGGGGCACCGCCTCGTACGCCAGGGTCATCACGAGAGCGACGGCGAGGGACAGTGAGGCCGTTCGGCGGGACAAGCGCACAAGGGGACCTCCTCGGCCGTACTGGGGAGGGGATCGCGTGGTGAACGCGTACTCCAGGGTGCCCAGTTGTGTGCCTTGCCCGCCCGACCGGATGAGCCGAACGGGTGACGCCCCGCTCCCCGCGCGCTGCGGGAAACGGGGCGCCGACGACGTACGGGAGATCAGGCTCCGTACGGGGAGATCAGGCTCCGATGGCGTGCAGACCGCCGTCCACGTGGATGATCTCGCCCGTGGTCTTCGGGAACCAGTCGCTCAGCAGGGCGACGATGCCGCGCCCGGCCGGCTCGGGGTCCTTCAGGTCCCACTCCAGCGGGGAGCGGGAGTCCCACACGGAGGCCAGCTCGCCGAAGCCCGGGATGGACTTGGCTGCCATCGAGCCGAGCGGGCCGGCCGAGACCAGGTTGCAGCGGATGTTCTGCTTGCCCAGGTCACGGGCCATGTAGCGGCTGGTGGCCTCCAGAGCCGCCTTGGCCGGGCCCATCCAGTCGTACTGCGGCCAGGCGAACTGCGCGTCGAAGGTGAGGCCGACGACCGAGCCGCCGTTCTGCATCAGCGGCAGGCAGGCCATGGTCAGCGACTTCAGGGAGTACGCCGAGACGTGCATGGCCGTGGCGACCGACTCGAACGGCGTGTTGAGGAAGTTGCCGCCGAGGGCGTCCTGCGGGGCGAAGCCGATGGAGTGGACGACGCCGTCGAGGCCGCCGAGCTCCTCGCCGACGATGTCGGCCAGGCGCCCGAGGTGCTCGTCGTTGGTCACGTCGAGCTCGATGACCTTGGTGGGCTTGGGAAGCTTCTTGGCGATGCGCTCGGTCAGCGTGGGCCGCGGGAAGGCGGTGAGGATGATCTCGGCGCCCTGCTCCTGCGCCAGCTTGGCGGCGTGGAAGGCGATGGAGGACTCCGTCAGCACACCCGTGATCAGGACGCGCTTGCCCTCGAGGATTCCGCTCATGGTGATCAGTGACCCATTCCCAGTCCGCCGTCAACAGGGATGACGGCTCCAGTGATGTACGAGGCGTCGTCCGAGGCGAGGAACCGCACCGTCGCGGCGATCTCCTCCGGCTGCGCGTACCGGCCGAGCGGCACCTGCGACACGATGCCGGCGCGCTGCTCGTCGGTGAGCACCTTGGTCATGTCGGTGTCGACGAAGCCGGGCGCGACGACGTTGAAGGTGATGTTCCGCGAGCCCAGCTCCCGGGCGAGGGAGCGTGCGAAGCCGACGAGGCCGGCCTTGGAGGCGGCGTAGTTGGCCTGCCCCGCGGAGCCGAGCAGCCCGACGACCGACGAGATCAGGACGACGCGGCCCTTCTTGGCCCGCAGCATGCCGCGGTTGGCGCGCTTGACCACACGGAAGGTGCCGGTGAGGTTGGTGTCGAGGACGGACGTGAAGTCGTCCTCGGACATGCGCATCAGGAGCTGGTCCTTGGTGACGCCGGCGTTGGCGATCAGGACCTCGACGGGGCCGTGGGCCTCCTCGATCTCCTTGTAGGCCTGCTCCACCTGCTCGGCGTCGGTGATGTCGCACTTGACGGCGAGGAAGCCGGCCGGCGGCTCACCCGAGCGGTACGTGATGGCGACCTTGTCGCCGGCATCGGCGAAAGCACGGGCGATGGCGAGGCCGATGCCCCGGTTGCCTCCGGTGACGAGAACCGAGCGGCTCAACGGATCACCCTTTCGATAGCGGTCTGATACCCGCCCGGGCGCCTTGACGACAGGCGGCGATGACAGGCGGCTTCCTCGAAAACCTATCGGTCCGGACACGCCCGCGGACAATCGGGCACCGACAGTGGCGTACGGGACTCACTGTCGGGTTTCTACAGTCGGCCGCCAGGTCGGTCCGCCATTCCGGGGGCGTACACGGGCAGCCCCTCGGCGTGCGCTGCCTCGAGCATCCTGCGGTCGTACGTCACCACTGCGGTCACGTCGTCACGCAACGACAGTGCGCTGGCCACATGGATCGCGTCCAGCGTTCTCAGGCGCCCGACCAGTAGAGCCGCAGCGTCGCGCACCTCTCGGGTGAGGAGGATCTCGGTGATCCGGGCGTCCAGATCCTCCATCGCCTTGGGAAAGTGCCCCATGAGGTCCAGCGTCCGTACGGTCTCCACGAAACCGAGCGTGCTGGTGGCGAGCGGCTGTGTGACTCGCTTCTGAAGGAAGGCGTCCAGCTCGCTCCAGTGGTTACGGCGGGTCATCCAGGTGACCAGCGCCGAGGTATCCATGTAGATCAACGGTCGTCCGCCTCGCGCTCGGCCAGGAGCAGCGCCACGGGGTCGACGTCCTCCGGTACCTCGTAGTGCGGCATGCCGTGCCGGTCGGCTGCGGTGACCGGCTTCAGCTTGATCTTCCCTTGCGCCACCAAGTGCGCGTACCGCTCCATGGGGCCGCCGGCCGGTGACAGTATCGCGATCACGTTGCCGTGCCGGGTGACCTCGATCGCCTCACCCTTCTCGACGCGAGCGAAGACGGCGCTGGGGTTGTACGAGAACTCGCGTACGGAGATGGTGCTCATGGCAAACCCCTCGATTGTGCCTACATAACATTCACTGTAACCACAAATGAGGGGTTCGCGTCACGGCGCGAAACCCGGGCTGCTCGTCCGTCACTCGTCGTCCCTCTCCT
This sequence comes from Streptomyces sp. NPDC050164, assembly GCF_044459945.1. NCBI lineage: Bacteria > Bacillati > Actinomycetota > Actinomycetes > Kitasatosporales > Streptomycetaceae > Streptomyces > Streptomyces sp. NPDC050164. The sequence continues at coordinate 304,514 of NZ_JBITJK010000006.1, read as the reverse complement.
CCTCCATGCCGTCGAGGAGCCGCCGGGCGAGGCCGGCAAGTGTCTCTCCGTCCTGGGTGGCCCAGCGGGCCGTGCCCTGGTTTGAGACGGGGCGGCCTTCCCATGCGGCCAGCTCCCACATCCGTGCGATGAGCCCGCTGGGCGAGTACGCGTTGCCGTCGGCGGCCCAGACGATCGGACGTGCCCGGTTGCTGTTGGTCCACTTCGCGAGTGCCCGGCGCGGGTTCGCCTCGAGCCATGCGGCGAGGGCGTCCTTCTCCGGCTGCAAGTACAGGGCCAGACGCAGGGGTGCGCCTTCATCCAGGGCGCCGCTGTCGACGATGACGTGCACCGCGTTGGGCCTACGGCGCTTGCGCGGCTTGCTCTCCTCACGCCGGTACTGCGCGGCGGCGTCCTCGGTCCCGCCGCCTTCCAGGGCTGCCAGGGCCGCGGTCACGAGGTCGGCGGCCTGCGCCGGATCGGCACACACTCGCTGGAGGCTCGACCTGGTTCCCACACCGTCCAGGGCCTGTACGAGCGCCGGGACGACGCGCTTGACCAGGTCGGGCACCTGCCCCTTCGCTTCGGCGGCCCACGTGAGCGACTGGTCCGGCTCGCCCATCCCGGCGTCCTGGGCGAGGAGTTGCCGGAACACCAGGTGGGTGATGAGGAACGTGCCGTCGTCGATGACGGCGGCCGCGCGCCCGGCGTACTGTTCGCGTTCCGTACGCAGAGCCGTGCGCACCGCCCGCATGACGTTCACGGCGTTCCAGGTCTCGTACACGCTGGGCACGGAGCGGAAGAGGGGGTCGTAGATACCGCTGCCACCTCGTTCCCACAGCACGTCGGTAGAGCCGGATGCGACGAGCCGGGCCGCGAACCGGCTGCCGCTGTGGGCGCAGGCGAGCGCGCAGGCGGCTTCCACCACGGAGCAGCCTTCGTCGTCCTGGGGTTCGAGTTCGCTACGGCGCACGCTGTACACGAGGCCCAGTTCGGCACGGAACTCGTCGATGAGCACCGCCTGGACCGGGTCGAGGGCGATGCGGTCGCGCTCGGTGATGTGGTTCTGGCGGTTGGTCGCCTGGGTGGTGCGGTTGGCGAACTCGCTGTCGCCACCGGTAACGATGAACCGGACGGTGACCTGGGCGAGTCCGGCTTCCTCTGACTGCTGGGCGGCGTCGATGACGGAACGTACGGTCTGTGCGCCGTTCACGACACTGGCGCCGTGGGCGGTGAGGCGGACGGGGTGGCGCTCGGGGAACTTCTGCGATCCGGGCACCGCTTCCAAGGAGTCGCACAGCACGGTGACTCCGTTGTTGAAGTACCAGAAGTGGGACGGCTCACCGGTGAGCGTGTCCAGCAGCTCCTTGTTGATGGGGGTGAGCCCCAGCGGGTTGCGGATGTTGCGGACGAACAGCTCGTTGCCGTGCTCGGCCCAGGTCGCGACCTCTTCGGCCTGCATGACGCCCTCGTAGGAAAGGTAGGGCGAGGGCACGCTGAACCAGGGGTGGAGCCTCGCCTCCAGCGTGACGGGTTCGCTCTGCTGGTCCTTCCGGACCAGCGCGTGGATCTCCTTAGCGTGCAGAAAGTGATGGTCGACGTAGTCGCCGTGGGAGTTGAACTCCCCCTCGCCGTTCTTGATGACCTGCAATACGCCCGGCGAGGGCGGCTCGGTGCCCATGAGGACGATCACTTGGGTGATCTCGGTGGTCTTCTCGCTGATGAGGTCGTGTGCCCGCTTGGCGAGGATCTGACCGCGGGGGTTGAACTGGGCAGCCTCTCCGGAGTCGATGAGGGTCAGTCCCGCGAAGAGCTTGTGCACCGCGGCCTCGTCCGCCTTGGCCTTTCCGGTCGGGCTCCACTTGGCCTGAACGAGGTAGATGTGCGCGGCCGTCTCGTCTATGGCGATGGCGTCGATGCCCTGGTCCTGGCCTCCGTCGATGACGCAGTCGGCCGCCTGCTCCGGGGTCCACCCCGTCATGATGCGCACGGCGTGCGCGGCGAGAGCGCGGGAGCGGAAGGCGGGCTGGGTCTGCTCCGGCGGACGGTTGCCGAAGTCACTGATGTCGATGAGGCCGGTGTACGTCTCGTCGAAGGCACGCTCGACCTGGCGGACCTGGGTGGGGATGTCGGGCTGCTGAGGAGTGGCGTTCATGGTGTTCCTGTCCGGCTGGCGACGAGCGGCGAGGAGGGCGCGGGAGCGGGAGCGTCAGCTGAGGGAGTCCAGTACCACCTGGAAGCTCCGCTGCGCGTCGCCGAGATGGTCCACGATCGACTGCGCGATCTCGCGCGGATTGCCAAAGTCGTCGGGCGCGTCGGCGGAGTACGCCTTCAGATCGAGACTGGCGGCGCGGCTGTCCAGTATCCCGCGCACGTCGTCACGGTCGTACCGCTTGAAGCGCGCCGATTCCGTGCGCCCCACGAGCCCCTCGTCTCCGGGCCGGTACGCCTCCAGGAACTCCGCGAAGTCCTCCTCCGTGAGCGGGTTCTCGGTGTCCGTGTGGTGCAGGTCGCGGGCGTCGTACACCCACAGCTCGTCGGTGGCCGGATCGCCGTTCGGGCGCAGGACGGACTTGGTGAAGAACAGCACGTTCGACTTGGAACCGGTGTCGTGGAACATGCCGGTCGGCAGCCGCAGCAGGGTGTGCACGTCGCAGTTCCTCAGGAGCGCCCTGCGGATGGTGGCCGCCGCTCCGCCGTGGAACAGCACACCGTCGGGGACGAAGACGGCCGCCCTGGCCCCCTGCGGCAGGGTGATGGCCAGATGTTGGAGGAAGTTGGCCGGGAGCGTGGCGTTCTGCGCCCAGAAGTCGTCCCGCTGCTCGGTGTTCGCCTCAACGTTGCTCTTGAACGGCGGGTTGCAGATGGCGACGGTGGCGGCCACGTCCCGCTCGTACCGGCGCACCAGGCGTTCCTTCGTGTCGAGCGAGTCCGCGCGCAGTATCGGCGGTACGTCGTGGAACTGACGCCCGGTGTTGAGGAGCACGTTCATCGTCGCGAGGCGGCACATCTGTACATCGATGTCGGCGCCGGCGATGGCGGCGGCGTCCACACGGCCCCCGTGCGCGGCCATCTCACGGTGGGCGGCGATGAGACTGGTGCCGACCCCGACGGCCGCGTCGACCACCCGGTCCCGAGGGGTGAGGGCGAGCGCCCTGGCTATCACGGTGAGCAGGTGGGGCGGGGTGAGGAACTGGCCCGTCTCCCGCTTGGCCCGGATGTCGTCCCGGCAGTCGGCTATCAACAAGGAGAAAGCGGCACCGAGCTCGTCCCGGCGCACGTCCGACCATCGGTACGGGTCGAATTCCTCGACGATCAGCCGTCCGAGATCCGCCATCTTGTCGGCCGGCCAGGGGCGAGAGTCGTGGAAGAGGACACTCGCGATGGCTCGGCGGGGATCTTGCGGGTTCGGCTTGCCGAGTTCGGCCATCAGCCCGGTCAGGGCACGGTGCAGATTCTCACCGCCGGCGAGCACGAGGCTCGGCCAGCTGCCCGCAGGCGCGATCGGCGGGCTCGCGAACATCCCCGTCCGCTGGGCGCGCTCATGGTCGAGCTTCAGGAAAAGCAGATACGCGATGTGCTCGGTGAACTCCAGCCGGGTCAGCCCTTTGAGGCTCGGCTTCTGTTCGAAGAACCGCTGCCAGCGCCGGAAGATCCCGTCTGCCGTCCAGTGCCCCTCCGGCACTCTCGCCCCGATGTTGTCGCGCTCCGTCGCCATGCCCCACCCGTTCTCGAACGTCCCTGTCCGAGTGGATACGCCGACGGGCCACCCCCCTGCTCCGGCAGCGTCGGACCCGGTGACGTAGCGCTCCGAGAACACATCAGAACCGGCCGATCGGGCCGCAGGCGATCAACTCCCTTCCAGGGTAGGCGCAAGGTCGGCATCCGGGGCCCCGAGCAGTACTTTTTTCGGCCTGTCAGACCCCGCCCTCCTACTGAGCCGGAATCCAGCAGCGCACCTGCTTTCCGACCGGCGTCCCCGTGACCCGCCACCCCGGTGCGAGCAGATCGACCAACGGCAGTCCGCGCCCCGACTCCGCCTCGGGGTCGTCAAGACGTACGCCGCCACGCACGGGCAGCATCCGGCGGTACGGGTCGTGCAACCTGACCCGGACGCCTCGCCTCGCGGCATCACCGCACCCGGACGACGTGACCCCCACCTCGGCAACGAGCGGAACGAAGTCACCACACGCGCGGACCGCGTTCCCGCACAGCTCGGACATCACCAACTGCGTCGAGTACACGAGGTCCTCGCCGACCCCGGCGTCGGCGAGCATCTTGGCGATGAGGGTGCGGGTGGCGCGGAGGTGGTCAGGGGTAGCGGTGAGGTGGAGGACGAAGCCGGAGGGGGTGGGGGTGTGGTACCAGCCGAGGGAGTGGGGCATGGGGGCTCCTCTGCGTCGGGAGTGGACTTGCTTCTCCTTACGGTGATTTGAGAGTGGACGCTATCCATGATCACATGCAAGTTTGTCACCCGAAATGATGGATCGAAACTCCTTTCCCCTGGACCTGCAATGCGTCGTGGTGGAAGGCTCAGCGCATGCCAAACGTGCGCCCCGTACCTACCGTTCGCCGTCGACGACTCGGTGAGGCACTGCGCCGGTACCGCAATGCAACTGGGATGAGTCTCGATGCGGCATCCGCGGAACTGGGCTGGCTCGGGCCGAAGTTGTCGCGGATCGAGACGGCCAACGGACACATCCGCCCGGCCGAAGTCGCCCCACTGCTCAAGGTCTATGGAGTAACCGATCCCGATGTCGTGAGCGCCTTGGAAGGGCTGGCCAAAGACGCCCGAAAGCAAGGGTGGTGGCAGACGTACAGCGGGATTGTGGCACCCGCCTACGCGGACTACATCTCACTGGAGTCGGACGCGGAGAGCGTGCGCATCTGGAGCCCTCTACTGGTCCCCGGACTGCTGCAGACCGCCGGATACGCACGTGAGACGGTGGCCGCCAACGCCACCACCCGCACTCCCGAGGAGGTCACCGCGCTGTCCGAGGTTCGTATGGCCAGACAGGCCGTGCTCACCCGCCCGGAAGGTCCATTGAAGTTCTGGGCGGTTATCCATGAGGCAGTCCTGCATCAGCGCTTCGCGGTACGCCCCGACACCATGCGCGAGCAGTTGCGGCGCCTCCTGGATGTGGCGGAGCTGCCCAACGTCACCATCCAGATCATGCCGCTGGCCGCGACTCCGCACCCGGGCGGTGCCGGTGGCTTTAACCTGGTCGGTTTTCCCGGTCCGATGCCGGCCGTCGCTCTCTTGGAAAACCTCATCGGCGCGACTTACGTTGAGGGCGTCGACGAAGTGCAGGTCTTCGCCGATGCCTTCGAGCGCATCGTCGCGGCAGCACTCCCCGTGGATGACTCGATGGCACTCGTCTCACGGATGGAAAAGGAAAGCCGCAGGTGAAGGAGTCAAAGGCCGAGCTGTACGCAGAGGATCTCTCTGCCGTGAACTGGCGCAAGGCATCCGCGAGCGCGGGCGAGAACGACTGCGTCGAGGTCGCCGAACTGCCGCACGGTGCGCGGGCCGTACGTGATTCGAAGAACCCGGAGCGGGAACCGCTGCGGTTCACCGCGTCAGAGTGGGCCGCGTTCCGGGCGGGTGTGATCGCGGGCGAGCTCTGAGCACGGAGAGAGGCGAACAGCGGCGGGCCGGTGGTTCTCGGTGAACCACCGGCCCGTCTACTGCTCTAGTTCTCGTCGGCCGACAGCGGTACGTCCTTCTTCAAGGCGCGGGCCACGGCCGTGAACTGGGCCAGTGCCACTTCGAGTTCGTCGACGATCTCCTGGGCGATCACGTCCGGTGACGTGTACTCCGTGGTCGCGGCGGCATCGGACTTGAGCACCGTGAGATCGAGGTTGACCTTGTCCCGGGCGATCAGCTCGTCGTAGTCGTACGCGCGGAAACGGTCACTCGGGGTGCGCTTGCTGAAGTCCGTGCCGCCGGAGTGGTACGCGGCGACGAAGTCGTCGAGGTGCTGGCGGCCCAGCTGTCGCTGCTTGAGCGTGAAGCGCTGGCCCGTGCGGAAGTCGTAGACCCAGAGCTTGCGTGTACCCGGGCGGCCTCCGGTGCGCTGGCCGGTCTTGTCGAAGAACAGGACGTTGGCCTTGACGCCGTTGGCGTAGAAGATGCCCGTGGGCAGACGCAGCAGGGTGTGGACGTCGCAGAGGTTGAGGAGGTTCCTGCGGATGGTCTCGCCGGCGCCGCCTTCGAAGAGGACGTTGTCGGGGAGGACGAGGGCGGCTCGGCCGTTGGTCTTCAGCAGGTTGTAGATGTGCTGGACGAAGTTGAGCTGCTTGTTCGTCGTCGGTGCCCAGAAGTCGGTGCGGGAGGTGTAGGACTCACCGGTCACCGAGCCGACGCCGAAGGGCGGGTTGGCGAGCACGATGTCGTAGTGCCGCTTCGGGGGGCGGGCCAGGGAGTCCTGGATGGTGATGAGCGGCTTGGCCTCGGAGCTTCCGATGCCGTGCAGCAGCATGTTCATCAGGGCCAGGCGGCCGGTCTCGCGGACGAGTTCGTAACCGGTGATCGCGCCGGTCTGGAGGGCGCGGCCCTTGTCGCCATACAGCTCGTCCTCGTAGTTCTGGACGAGGTGGGCGTGCGCCGCGATGAGGAAGCCGCCCGTGCCGCAGGCCGGGTCGGTGATGGTCTCGCCGGGCCGCGGCTGGACGCAGTCGACCATGGCGTCGATGAGCGGGCGGGGCGTGAAGTACTGGCCCGCGCCGGTCTTGCGGTCCTCGGCGCCGCGCTGGAGGAGGCCTTCGTAGGCGTCGCCCTTGAGATCCTGGTTCTCGGTGGTCCAGGTGTAGGGGTCGATCAGGTCCTTGATCAGACGGTCGAGGACGGCCGGTTCATGGATCTTGTTCTGCGCCTTGGTGAAGACCTCACCGAGCATCGTGCCGCCGCGCTGACCGAGATCCTTGAGGATGAACTCGTAGTGGTCGAGCAGCGCTTCGGCGGACCGGGTCGTAAGGCTCTTCCAGTCCCGGCCCTCGGGGACGAGAGGCTTCTCAGGGGCGTTACGCCGGAAGGCCGCCGGACGGTTGGCGCGCTCGTCGGCCATCTTCAGGAAGAGGAGGTACGTGAGCTGCTCGACGTAGTCGAGGGTGGAGACGCCGGAGTGGCGCAGCAGTTCGCAATACGACCAGAGGCGATTGACGAGGGTGGAGGTGGAGACCGGGGCCGCGGGGGCAGCCTTGGTCCTGGCTTCCGCCAAACGAGAGGCAGGAGTCATGCTGGGTGCCGGGGCCGCGTCAGCGGGATCCTCGGGGGTCGGCTTGTCGGTGCTGCTCATAACCGTGCTCACAGGGGAAGTGCTTCTTGGGTGCCGGAGGGAATCGGTCGGCCGGAGGACTGGGGGGCAGCCGGGGCAGTCGTACGGGATGCACGCTTGCGCCTGGACGGCCTTACCTCGGCAGACCGCTGAGCACGGATCCGGTCGAGGAGGACAGATGCCGGCTCGTCATCGGCGTCCTGGGGCATCAGGGCTCCGGTGAAGGCTGCGTGTAGGAGGGCATTACGGAGCTTCGAAGCCCTCGCCCAGCCGTCAGTCACCGCTTCTCGCAGTCCCCGCAGGTCCTCTTCCAGTTCCTGAACACGAGCAACTATATTCCGCTGCGTACCAAGGGGCGGAATCGGAATTTCGAGGTTTTGAACCTTCCACTTATTAAGCGCCGGCTGATTACCGCCTGAAGCCTCCCTGCGCGTTTCCTCATAGCGAGCCATGAGAAAGTAGTAAACAAACTCGGGCAGGATCGCAGTTTCTGAGACTCGGATCGATGCACAGTTCTGGTTATGTGCCGCAGGAATATCAAGGATTGCCGCCTGACCCCGCGTTCGCCCTTCGCCGATCATCGCAATCATCACTGTTCCGGGCGGATGAATCCGAGCCTCAGGACTTGTGATCGAATCAACCGTGATTGACTCTCTCGTAGATGAAATGCGAGCGAAGGATACCTCGCCACTGCTCACCCAGGGGACATCACCGCCCCAGTAAGCCGAATTGCCGCGTGAGGGAGTTGACCCAACAGCAACCTTAAAAAGCTTTCCTATAGTTGCCCATCGCCATCCGTCGGGGATATCCCAAGGCCCCCCATCCAGGGCAACGGAGTCCGGCACGAGAACCTGCGCATCCCCCTCAGAAAGGTCTTCGGGAGCGAGTTTTCCACGCAAGGCATCGTGAAGGACGGCCTGAAGAAAATGCCCCCCTTTTGCGTCCGCGACACCTAGAGCCCCCTCTCCCGCCCCGATGAACACTAGCTGCTCGTCCAGTTTGGCAACGATGCGGTGCTGTTCGGCGAGAGGCGGTACGGGAACCGCGATCTCCAGGACATCTCGCTCCCGAACCGCGGGATAACTTACTCCACGCTGCTTCTCAACAACACGCGCGATGAACCCACTCGATGAAACCAGATGAAACAGAAAACGGCGATCTATCGCCTCTCCCGCCCGCAGAACACAAAATCCCGTGGAAGCAATCTCACCATCGAACTCTTCGGGAATCCAAGCGATCTTCCGCAAGTATGGTCGAACCGTTGAGAACACCGTATCGCCATGCCTCAAGAGTTGACGTGCGCGACTGGGAGCGGCGTCGACTTCGGTCTCGACAGCACCCACGACCGAAAGAGCGGAAGGATCAATCGATCCAATGTCGACGTATTGAAACGTGCTGCGTCCAAGCTCAGTGGGCAGGACCTTCTCAATTGGCTGGCACAATTCCCCCAACGTCGCCCGCCCCCACCCCACAGGCAGCCCCCCCGCGTCCGTGGCATCCCCCCCGGAGCCCGAACCCCCCGGCCCCGCACCCGAGTCGGTCGTCACGCGCTCAGCTCCCTGTCCAGCTCATTGATGATGTGTTCCGCCCGCGTCCCCCCGAATTCCGCGAGGAATCCGTCCGTTCCGTTGCGCGAGGTGAAAGGGGCATAGTCAAGGTCAGCGGTGTCGAAGCGTACACGCTCGGCGGTCGCCGCGGCGATGCGGTCGAGCCACCAGCGTTGGCGTTCGGTGAAATCCGCGCCCGCCTGTTCCTGGCGGGTGATCCAGGCCTGATAGCGCTCACGCACGAGTTCCTCGTGCGGGCGTGGTGCCGGGGCGCCCTGTGCGGCGCCGCCCGCGAGTTCGTAGCGGAGCAGGGCCAGCAAATCGGAGGCCGTGCGCTTGCGGCGAGCCTCGTCGATCACCGCCTCGCCGACCTTCTCGTACGCCTTCCAGAGTCGGTCCGGGGTCCATGCACGCGGCGGGCGGGCGATGCTGCGGGCCACGTCCTTGAGCCTGTCCATGGCGACGCTGGGCGGCACGTCGGAGCCGGCGCTGAACGCGATGGACATCGCCGCGATCTCGTCACGGTTCTCCGCGATGTACCGGCGCCAGTCGCGGACCGTCTCCTTCGCCGCGTCCTCGTCGTCGACGGCGGCCCCCGCGCGAAGCAGCTCGTCCGTGCCGTTCTCGTCATAGAGGATGTCCTTCGCGCGCCGCATCTCCAGCAGGCGGGCGCGCAGCGGCGGCGTGGCGGCGAGGGGGCGGACGGCCTGCTCAATGAGATCGCGTACCGCACGCTCGGGGTTGCGGCCCGCGTGCTCGGCAGCCTCCCGCACCTCCAGCTGTCGGTCCGCCGAGACGGCGTCGACCATCGCGTGAACGATCTTCTTCAGTTCCAGTCCGCCGCTCAGGCGCTGGACCTCGGCGCGCTCCTCGTCCGTCATCTGGAGGTCGAGTTTGGCGAGGCGGGCGGCGAGGGTGGAGACCTCTTCCTCCTCGATGGTGTTCGCGGCGGTCTTGCGGAGCAGCTTCTCCAGGCTGATCTGTTTGTCGGTGTGGCGTTCCAGCGGTGCCGCGTCGACCTTCGGCTTCTTCGTCACGCCGACCGCGTCGACGATCACAAAACGGGTCTTGGGTCCGACGCCGGGGGTGACCTTCTCGAAGTCGGTGAGGGACAGGGTCCGAGCGCCGCGGCCCTTCATCTGCTCGAAGTACGCCCAGCTCTTGACGTCTCTGAGGAACAGCAGGCATTCCAGCGGCTTGACGTCCGTGCCCGTGGCGATCATGTCGACGGTGACCGCGATGCGCAGCTCCGGGAGGTTACGGAAGGCCGCGAGGCGCTCGGAGGCATTGCGGGCCGCGCTGGTGATCTTCGCGCAGAAGTCGTTGCCCTTGCCGAAGACGTCGCGGACGACCTCGACTATCTCCTCCGCGTGGTTGTCGTTCTTGGCGAAGACCAGCGTCTTGGGCACGTACATCTCGTCCCACCGCAGCGCGCCCGTGGCCGGGTCGTACTTCGCGCGCTCGGGGAAGATCTCCGTGAACAGGCGGTCGTGGAACGTCTGGACGACCGTACGCAGCTGGTCTTTGCTGATGACGCCGACACCGACCTGGTTGGCGCCGTACTCGATGTCCTCCTCGATGTCCTCGTAGCGCTGGCGGCGGGTGCGGCGGTCGCGGACCGGGATGGTGCCGTGCGCGATGACGCCGCCCTCGGCCGTTATCCGCGTCTCGATCTCGTAGACGGAGAAGTCGACGTTGACGCGGTCGGCCACCGCCTCGTGGTAGGAGTACTCGCTGACCAGGTTGCCGTTGAAGTAGCCGAATGTCTGGGCGACGGGGGTGGCGGTGAGGCCGACGATGGGGGCGTCGAAGTATTCGAGGACGGAGCGCCACTTCCCGTAGATGGAGCGGTGGCACTCGTCGACGACGATGAGGTCGAAGGCCTCCGGGGGGATGTCGGCGTTGTAGCCGACCTCGATGCCGCCCGGCACGTCGACGTCGTAATCGATCTCGCCGTCGCCCCGTTCGCTGCCCGGCAGGCTCGCGCCGGTGAGTTCCATGTAGATGCGCTGAACCGTGGAGATGACGACCTTGGAGGAGGCGAACATGCCCTCCGCGCCCAGGCGCTGGACGTTGTAGAGGTCGGCGAACTTGCGGTCGGTGTCGGGGGTCTTGAAGTTCTCGAACTCGGCGAAGGCCTGCACACCGAGGTTGTTGCGGTCGACGAGGAACAGGACACGCTCGGCGCGCGCGTGCTTGAGCATCCGGTACGAGAACGTCACCGCCGTGAACGTCTTGCCCGCGCCGGTGGCCATCTGCACGAGGGAGCGGGACTGCCCCATCCCCTGCTGGCCCTTGCCGAGCGCCACCGAGTCCTCCACGCCGCGCACCGCCTTGATCTGCGCCGGGCGCAGCGGGCGTTCGTCGAGGTCGGGCATGCGCCAGCGCAGCCGGGCCCGATAGCTGGGGGCCTGCTCGTCCTCCTCGGCCTGGCGGACCCAGCGGGCGAGGGTGCGCGGCTGGTGGAAGGAGAAGATGCGGCGGGTACGGGAGTCCGGGTCGAGGACGGACCGGAAGCGGGTCTCGCCGCCGTCGCTCACGTACCGGAACGGGAGCGGGGTACGCCAGGCGTTGAGGCGCTGCTGGGCGTCGGTGAGGTGGTCGGCGTAGCCGTCGGCCTGTGCCTCGGCGGCGGACAGGTCGGCGCCCTCGCGCTTGGCCTCGATGACACCGACGAGTTTGCGGTCGACGTAGAGGGCGTAGTCGGCGCGGCCCTTCGCGGTGGTGACCTCGCGGACGGCGACGCCGTTGCCCCGCCGGTCGCCCTGGACGTGGAGGTTGAGGTTCGCGCCGCCGTTCTGGACGTCCCAGCCGGCCGCCGTGAGCATCACGTCGAGCCGCTTGCGGACCTGCACTTCGGTGAGGGGCTCGCGGGATGCCTGCTCCGCGTTGTCCAGAAGGCGGGCGCGCTCGGCGACGGCGGCCGACGCGGCAGCCCGGTCGGTGGTGTCGGCACGTCGGCGGCCGATCTGCGCGGCCTCGGCGGCGGCCTGGAACTCCTTGAGCTGATGCTGCATGGCCGCGACCGCGCGGACCAGCTCTTCGCGCTCGGCCTGGGCCTGAGCTAGCTCGCGCTCGACGGCAGTCCGGGCGGCCTGCTCGGCCTGGGCCTGGGAAGCCTGGTCGCGGTAGCTGAGGCGGGCCTCTTCCAAATCTTTGCGGGCTCGGGCGACGTCCTGAACCAGGCGCTCGTTTCCGGCGGCTGGGGTGCGGTCAGGGCTGGGTGGCACGAATGGCAATTGCTCGCGCGAGCCGGTGAGCAGCCGGTGGTACCAGGTCCCGAGGCGGAAGCAGGTGCGCAGGGCGCGGAAGGCGTCGTCTGCGCTGTCGAGTCCCGAATGGTTCGCGTCGTTGCCGAGAGTGCGCACCTCGTGAAAGGCGGTGCCCACATCGCCGTGGAGGTACCCCTCCCTGTCCAGTGCCCGCAGCCGATCGAACTGAGTGCCGCCCTCCACCCGGACCCGGGCCCGGCTGACCAGGTCGGCCGCCATGGTCTCCGCGAACTGACGGGATTTGATGAGCGATGTGTTCGGGTCGCTGAAGACATGACTCTCGGCGGCGGTTCCGTACGCGACGAGCAGCGGAAGGTGCTGCAGCAGGAACCCGAAGTTGCGGGACTGCCCGGCCAGGCGTACAAGTCGGGGGTCTGGTGCCTGGGACGCCCCGCCTGCGCTGCTCATGGGGTGGTACCGCCTCTCCGGGAGTTCGAAGGCCGACGCTGCTCGTGCAGCGTGATCGCCCATCGAGCCTAACCGGCGGCCGGTCCTTCTCGCCGGTCTTCGGCACCAAGGCGCCCGTCAGTATCAGGTGGCCACGTCACCTCCCTTGGCGACATAGTTCACTCACCCGGACCGCGCCATGACCGAAGGAGAAGCCGCCCGTGGCCCATGAGATCGATCAATCGTTCCTCGCGCTTCCCCTACGCGCCCTCGCCGACGCGGCCCTCGCACGCGCGCGTGCGCTGGGCGCCGAGCACGCGGACTTCCGGTTCGAGCGGGTGCGAGGCGCCTCCTGGCGGTTCCGGGACGCCAAGCCCGCCGGGTCCTCGGACACCACCGACCTCGGGTACGCGGTACGCGTCGTGCACGGCGGGACGTGGGGTTTCGCGTCCGGTGTCGACCTCAGCCTGGACGCCGCCGCCAAGGTCGCAGGGCAGGCCGTGGCGATGGCCAGGCTGTCCGCCCAGGTGATCAAGGCGGCCGGGTCGGACGTGGGGGCACCTCCCACGCCTTTCGGGCAGTGGGGGAGCGTCGAGCTGGCCGACGAGCCGGTGCACGCCGAGAAGACGTGGGTCTCGTCGTACGAGATCGATCCGTTCACCGTGCCCGACGAGGAGAAGGCCGGGCTGATCGCGGACTGGAGCGCGCGGCTGCTGGCGGCCGACGGGGTCGACCATGTCGACGCCTCGCTGCTCACCGTCCACGAGAACAAGTTCTACGCCGACACCGCCGGGACCGTGACCACACAGCAGCGGGTGCGGCTGCACCCGGTGTTCAACGCCGTGTCGGTGGACGAGTCGAGCGGCGAGTTCGACTCGATGCGCACGCTCGCGCCGCCTGTGGGACGCGGCTGGGAGTACCTGCGGGGCACCGGCTGGGACTGGGAGAGCGAGCTGGATCAGATCCCCGGACTGCTCGCCGAGAAGATGCGCGCGCCGAGCGTCGAGGCGGGCCTGTACGACCTGGTCGTCGACCCGTCCAACCTGTGGCTGACCATCCACGAGTCCATCGGGCACGCCACCGAGCTGGACCGGGCGCTCGGTTACGAGGCGGCCTACGCCGGTACCTCCTTCGCCACCTTCGACCAGCTGAACAAGCTGCGCTACGGCTCGGAGCTGATGAACGTCACCGGCGACCGCACCGCCGAGCACGGGCTCGCCACCATCGGGTACGACGACGAGGGCGTCGAGGCGCAGTCCTGGGACCTGGTGAAGAACGGCACGCTCGTCGGCTACCAGCTGGACCGGCGGATCGCGAGGCTGACCGGCTTCGAGCGGTCCAACGGATGCGCCTACGCCGACTCCCCCGGGCACGTGCCCGTGCAGCGCATGGCCAACGTGTCGTTGCTGCCGGACCCGGCCGGGATGTCCACCGAGGACCTGATCGGCGGCGTGGAACGGGGCATCTACGTCGTCGGCGACCGGTCCTGGTCGATCGACATGCAGAGGTACAACTTTCAGTTCACGGGTCAGCGCTTCTACCGGATCGAGAACGGGCGGCTCGCCGGGCAGCTGCGGGACGTGGCCTACCAGGCGACGACGACCGACTTCTGGGGCTCGATGGCCGCCGTCGGCGGGCCGCAGACCTACGTCCTGGGCGGTGCCTTCAACTGCGGCAAGGCCCAGCCGGGCCAGGTCGCGGCCGTGTCGCACGGCTGCCCGTCGGCCCTCTTCAAGGGCGTCAACATCCTCAACACGACCCAGGAGGCCGGTCGATGAGCGCGCGCACCAGCAAGCCGCACGAGGTCGTCGAGCGCGCCCTCGAACTGTCCCGGGCGGACGGCTGTGTCGTCATCGCCGACGAGCAGTCCACCGCCAACCTGCGCTGGGCGGGCAACGCGCTGACCACGAACGGCGTCACGCGCGGGCGCACGCTCACCGTGATCGCCACCGTCGACGGCAAGGAGGGCACGGCCTCGGGGGTCGTGTCCCGGTCCGCCGTGACGGCCGACGAGCTGGAGCCCCTGGTGCGGGCCGCCGAGGCCGCCGCGCGCGGCGCCGGGCCCGCCGAGGACGCGCAGCCGCTGGTCACGGGCGTGGCGCAGGCGCCGGAGTTCACGGAGGCGCCCGCCGAGACCTCCTCCGCCGTGTTCGCCGACTTCGCTCCGGCGCTCGGCGAGGCCTTCGCACGCGCGCGGGCGGGCGGCCGGGAGCTGTACGGCTTCGCCAACCACGAACTGGTCTCGACGTACATGGGGACGTCCACCGGGCTGCGGCTGCGGCACGACCAGCCGAACGGGACGCTGGAGCTGAACGCCAAGTCGCCGGACCGCACCCGGTCCGCCTGGGCCGGCCGCTCCACGCGGGACTTCAAGGACGTCGACCCGGCGGCGCTGGACGCGGAGCTGGCCGTGCGCCTCGGGTGGGCCGAGCGGCGCGTGGAACTGCCCGCGGGCCGGTACGAGACGCTGCTGCCGCCGACGGCCGTCGCGGACCTGCTGATCTACCACATGTGGTCGGCGTCGGGCCGGGACGCGGTGGAGGGCCGCACGGTGTTCTCCAAGCCGGGCGGCGGTACGCGGGTCGGCGAGAAGCTGACCGACCTGCCGCTGACACTGCGCAGCGACCCGAACGAGCCCGGCCTGGAGTCGGCGCCCTTCGTGATCGCGCACTCCTCCGGGGGCGACCAGTCGGTGTTCGACAACGGACTGCCGCTCGCGGGCACCGAGTGGATGAGCCGGGGCGAGCTGCGGCACCTGACGACCAGCAGGCACAGCGCGGGCCTGACCGCGCTGCCGGTCGCCCCGGGGATCGACAACCTGATCCTGGACGGGGGCGAGGACCGCTCGCTGGAGGAGATGGTCGCGAGCACCGAGCGGGGGCTGCTGCTCACCTGCCTGTGGTACATCCGGGAGGTCGATCCGGCGACGCTGCTGCTCACCGGTCTGACCCGGGACGGCGTCTACCTGGTCGAGAACGGCGAGGTCACCGGCGAGGTGAACAACTTCCGGTTCAACGAGTCGCCGGTGGGGCTGCTGGGGCGGGCCACCGAGGCCGGGCGGACGGAGAAGACGCTGCCCAGGGAGTGGAGCGACTGGTTCACCAGGGCCGCGATGCCTGCGCTGCGGGTCCCGGATTTCAATATGAGCTCTGTCAGTCAGGGCGTATAACCTCGTAGTCGGCTGTCACCCGACTGCCCGAAGATCATCGAGGAGACACGAGAACCGTGACGGACATCGTCGACGAGCTGAAGTGGCGCGGGCTGTTCGCCCTGTCCACTGACGAGGACGCTTTGCGCAAGGCGCTCGCGGACGGTCCCGTCACGTTCTATTGCGGCTTCGACCCGACGGCGCCGTCGCTGCACGTGGGGCACCTGGTGCAGGTGCTCACCGTGCGCCGGCTCCAGCAGGCCGGTCATCGGCCGCTGGCGCTGGTCGGCGGTGCCACGGGCCTGATCGGCGACCCGCGTCCGACCGCGGAGCGCACGCTGAACGACCCCGAGACGGTCGCCGGCTGGGTCGGCAAGCTGCGCTCCCAGATCGAGCCGTTCCTGGACTTCGAGGGCGAGAACGCGGCCGTCATGGTCAACAACCTCGACTGGACTCAGAACCTCTCCGCGATCGAGTTCCTGCGGGACATCGGCAAGCACTTCCGCGTCAACAAGATGCTGACCAAGGACTCCGTCGCCCGGCGCCTGGAGTCCTCCGAGGGCATCAGCTACACGGAGTTCAGCTACCAGATCCTCCAGGGCATGGACTTCCTCCAGCTGTACCGGAGGTACGGCTGCACGCTCCAGCAGGGCGGCAGCGACCAGTGGGGCAACCTCACGGCGGGCCTGGACCTGATCCACCGGCTGGAGCCGGACGCCACGGTGCACGCCATGGCGACACCGCTGATGACCAAGGCGGACGGCACCAAGTTCGGCAAGACCGAGGGCGGCGCCGTCTGGCTCGACCCGGAGATGACGACGCCGTACGCGTTCTACCAGTTCTGGCTGAACGTGGACGACCGGGACGTCTCCAAGTACATGCGCATCCTGTCCTTCCGTTCCCGCGGGGAGCTGGAGGAGCTGGAGGAGCAGACCGAGGAGCGTCCGCAGGCCCGTGCCGCGCAGCGGGCGCTGGCCGAGGAGCTGACGACGCTGGTGCACGGCGCCGACCAGACGGCCGCCGTGATCGCCGCGTCCAAGGCCCTCTTCGGTCAGGGCGAGCTGGCGGAACTCGACGAGCGGACGCTGGCCGCGGCCCTGTCGGAGGTGCCGCACATCCAGGTCGCCGAGCTCGGCCCGGTCGTCGACCTGTTCGCCGAGGTCGGCCTGGTGGCCAGCAAGTCGGCCGCGCGCCGCACGGTCAAGGAGGGCGGCGCCTACGTGAACAACGTCAAGGTCGCCGGCGAGGACGCGGTCCCCGCCAAGGAGGACCTGCTGCACGGCCGCTGGCTGGTGCTGCGCCGGGGCAAGAAGAACCTGGCGGCGGTGGAGGTCACCGGCGCCTGAGGGCGCGAGGCAGGGGGCGGTCTCCGGTGACGGAGGCCGCCCCCTTCGCCGTGTGCCCCGTTATGCCCTTCGTTTCTTGCCCCGGACCGCCGTGTACGCCCTGTCGCCGATGGCGACGAGGACGATCGCGGCCACCAGTTGGAACAAGTGCCGCCACCAGTCGATGCCCGAGGTGGCGTCCACACCGGCCGCCCGGGCGACGGCGTTGCCTCCGATGGCGCCGAGCATGCCCAGAATGACGGTCAGCCACAGGGGGACGTGCTGCTTGCCCGGAATGATCGCTTTGGCGAGCAGACCGAGTACCAGTCCCACGATGATCGCCCACAACCAACCCATCGCTGCCTCCTCGTACGGCTCGACCTGAGCACTACGCCCAGTGTCGGTCCAGGTGCCCTACGCCGCATGCCGGGGATGGCCGTACGCCGCACGGCTCAGGCCGTTCGCCCGGGCCGGACCGGCCCCGCTCTCGTAGCCGGCGCAGGCGCGGCGTAACGTGGAAGCCGTCCTGACCGGGTTCCCCGACCGGCCCAGGGCGGCTACGGGGCGGGGAGATCCGATACGGGCGGATGGTGGAATGCGATGCGGAAGCGGCATGACGGCGGACACGCCGAGGTTTTCCGGATCACCGGCGCCCGGGCCGGGCTTCAGGAGGACGTCCGCGGGCGGCAGCGCCGGTACGTGATCTCGATGACGGTCCGCACGATCTCCGTGATCCTCGCGGCCACGTTGTGGAACGTCGAACGGCACGTCGCCGTCGTGGCGTTGGTGCTCGGGCTGGTGCTGCCGTACATCGCGGTGGTGATCGCGAACGCCGGGCGTGAGAACGCGCCGTCTTTGCCGTCGACCTTCGTGGCGCCGCCGGTGCGGCCGATGATCGCGCCGTCGGGGACGCAGGACGGCCCCGCGGAATCCGTCGCGGAAGACGCCGCGTCCGGGACGGTACCGGGGGCGCGGACCGAGTCGCAGGAGCGGTAGGGGCGCTCGCGGGCGATCACAAACGGAGGTCATCGCCCCGTCAAGCTCAAGAAAAGCTCAGATCAATCATGTTGTTCAGGTGCCGGGCTCGGGGTTACCCGTGACATACTTCGTACGCGCTCCGCATCCCCCGTCGGAGCGACGGACCGACGCCGGGCAGCTCCCCCCGTGGCTGCTCGGCGTCGCCTTTTCTGTGTGCAGTGGTGAGACGAAGCTGTGAGTGACGAGACGCCCATCTGTTCCGCGAAGGGCTGCCGTGCGGATGCCGTGTGGGTGCTGGCGTGGAACAACCCGAAGATCCATACGCCGGAGCGGCGCAAGACGTGGCTGGCCTGTGAGGAGCATCGCGAGCATTTGTCGCAGTTCCTCGGGGTGCGGGGGTTTTTGAAGGACGTGGTTTTGCTGAAGGAGTGGGAGTCCTCGCAGAACCTCTAGCCGCCGATCGCCGACATGGGCCGGTCCGGCTGGACGAACGTCGGGTCGTCCAGGCCCGCTCCCGCCTTCTTGCCCCACATGGCCAGCCGCCAGATGCGGGCGATCTCCTCGTCCGGGGCGCCCGAGCGCAGGGCGGCGCGCAGGTCGGTCTCCTCGCGGGCGAACAGGCACGTGCGTATCTGTCCGTCGGCCGTCAGACGGGTGCGGTCGCAGGCCGCGCAGAACGGGCGGGTGACGGAGGCGATCACGCCGACGACATGCGGGCCGCCGTCGACCAGCCAGCGCTCCGCCGGTGCCGAGCCGCGCGCCTCGTCGCCCTCGGCGGTCAGCTCGAAGCGCGTGCGCAGGGAGGTCAGGATGTCCCCGGCGGTGATCATGCCGTCGCGCTTCCAGCCGTGCTGGGCGTCCAGGGGCATCTGCTCGATGAAGCGCAGCTCGTAGTCGTGCTCCACGGCCCAGGCCAGGAGATCGGGGGCCTCGTCGTCGTTCAGGCCCGGCATCAGGACCGAGTTGACCTTGACCGGGGTCAGGCCCGCGTCGCGCGCGGCGTGCAGGCCCTCGATGACGTCCTTGTGGCGGTCGCGGCGGGTGAGGGTCTTGAAGACGTCCGGGCGGAGTGTGTCCAGGGAGACGTTGACCCGGTCCAGGCCTGCCGCCTTCAGGGCCGTCGCCGTGCGCTTGAGGCCGATGCCGTTGGTCGTGAGGGACATCTGAGGGCGCTGGTCGAGGGCCGCGACGCGCTCGACGATGCCGACCAGGCCGGGGCGCAGCAGGGGCTCGCCGCCCGTGAAGCGGACTTCCTCGATACCGAGGGACGTGACCGCGATGTCGATCAGGCGGACGATCTCGTCGTCCGTGAGCAGGTCCGGCTTGGCCAGCCACTGCAGGCCCTCCTCGGGCATGCAGTACGTGCAGCGCAGGTTGCAGCGGTCTGTCAGCGAGACCCTCAGGTCGGTGGCCACTCGGCCGTAGGTGTCGATGAGCACGTGGGCCCCCTCCCTCGACGCGGATCGTGCCCGGAGCCCTGTTTCTCCGGCACCTGTGAGCCTACGCGACACCACTGACAAGACCACAGACCCGATCCCACGACGCGGGACGCGGCCGCGCCGCAGGGACCTGGAGGTTCCTACGACGCGGCCGCGTGCGGGGGTTCGTGCTCAGTGGGCGCCGGTGCCGGTCAGGGACCGGACCTCCAGCTCGGCGAACTTCTTGACGTCCGGCTCTTCCTTGGACAGGACCGTGCCGAGCCAGCCCATGAGGAAGCCGAACGGGATGGAGATGATGCCCGGGTTCTTCAGCGGGAACCAGGCGAAGTCGACGTCGGGGAACATCGCCTTGGGGTCGCCGGAGACGACGGGCGAGAACAGCACCAGGCCGACGGCGACGATCAGACCGCCGTAGATCGACCACAGGGCGCCCTGGGTGGTGAACCGCTTCCAGAACAGGCTGTAGAGGATCGTCGGCAGGTTGGCGGAGGCCGCGACGGCGAAGGCGAGCGCGACCAGGCCGGCCACGTTCAGGTCGCGGGCGAGGGCGCCCAGGCCGATGGAGACGACGCCGATGAAGACGGTCGCCCAGCGGGCCGCGCGGACCTCTTCGGCGCCGGAGGCCTGCCCCTTGCGGATGACGTTGGCGTAGATGTCGTGCGCGAAGGACGACGACGAGGCGAGGGTGAGTCCGGCGACGACCGCGAGGATCGTCGCGAAGGCCACCGCCGAGATCGTGGCGAGCAGGATCGCGCCCCAGGTCGAATCGACGCCGCCGAGGTGCAGGGCGAGCAGGGGTGCCGCCGTGTTGCCGGACGGGTTGGACGCGATGATCTCTTCCTGCGAGATGAGCGCGGCGGCGCCGAAGCCGAGCGCGATCGTCATCAGGTAGAAGCCGCCGATGATGCCGATGGCCCAGTTCACGGACTTACGGGCGGCCTTGGCGTCGGGCACCGTGTAGAAGCGGATCAGGATGTGCGGCAGGCCGGCGGTGCCGAGAACCAGGGCGATGCCGAGGGAGATGAAGTCCAGCTTGGAGGTGCCGGTCGCGCCGTACTGGAGGCCGGGCTCCAGGAAGGCCGCGCCCTTGCCGCTGTTCTCGGCGGCCGTGCCGAGCAGGTCGGAGATGTTGAAGTTGAACTTCAGCAGCACCAGGAAGGTGATCAGGAGGGTGCCGCCGATGAGCAGCACGGCCTTGATCATCTGGACCCAGGTGGTGCCCTTCATGCCGCCGATGGAGACGTAGACGATCATCAGGACGCCGACGAGGGCGACGATGAGGATCTTGCCCGCGTCGGAGGTGATGCCGAGCAGCAGCGAGACGAGGACGCCCGCGCCGGCCATCTGCGCCAGCAGGTAGAAGATCGACACGACGATCGTGGACGTACCGGCGGCGGTGCGGACCGGGCGCTGGCGCATGCGGTACGCGAGCACGTCACCCATGGTGTAGCGGCCGGAGTTGCGCAGCGGCTCGGCCACCAGGAGCAGGGCGACCAGCCAGGCGACCAGGAAGCCGATGGAGTAGAGGAAGCCGTCGTAGCCGAAGAGGGCGATCGCGCCCGCGATGCCGAGGAACGACGCGGCCGACATGTAGTCGCCGGAGACGGCGAGGCCGTTCTGGAAGGCGCTGAACTGGCGTCCGCCGGCGTAGAAGTCGGCGGCGTCCTTGGTCTGGCGGCCCGCCCAGATGGTGATGCCGAGGGTGGCCAGGACGAACAGCGCGAACAGGGTGATGATCAGCGGGCGGTGCTCGCTGGCCTCGTTCGCGGCGAGAAGGGTCTGCTGTGCGGTGCTCATGCGCCGCCCTCCATCCGGGTCTTGATGGCCTCGGCCTTGGGGTCGAGATTCGCGGCGGCGTGCTTCGAGTACCACCAGGCGATGAGGAACGTGGTGACGAACTGGGCGACGCCGAAGACGAGGGCGACGTTGATGTTGCCGAACAGCTTGGTGCCCATGAAGCCGCCCGCGTAGTTCGACAGCAGGACGTACAGCAGGTACCAGGCGACGAAGCCGACGGTCAGCGGGAAGGCGAAGGAGCGGAAGGAGCGGCGCAGTTCACCGAACTCCGCGCTCTCCTGCACCTCGGTGAACTCCTCGGGTGAGGGGAGTTTGTGTTGCTCTTTCGAGGGGGGCGGTGCGTCGGTGGCCACGGAGCGTCTCCTCGCGATTACGGAAGCGGTTTATTAAGGGGACGGAGGCGAGTGTCCTCGCGCTCCTTGTCCAACGTCACGGCGGCACGCGAGAACCGGTTCAACCGCCCGGCGTTCTTTCCGAAGTCGTTTCGGCAAAACATTGCTGGCCAGCGAGAGCGCGGGATAGCTTCGCCCTGCACCATCTCGTCATGTACCTGCCCGAGCACCACCTGTGCCTCGGGCCGGTTTCGTTTCCGGAGGATGTGGAGACCCCATGTCTCATCTGCGTTCCAGACGCCGGCTCGCCCTTGCCGTGCCCGTCGTACTGTCCCTGACGGCCTCGCTGGGCTTCCTGCCCGCCGCCGCGTCGGCGGCCCCGCGCGCCGAGTCGGCCGCGCAGACGGCAAACGCGCCGAAGCTGGCGTACGTCGTCAACACAAAGGTGGACCGTCGCACGATCGCGTCGGTGAAGAAGGCGGTCGGCGCGGCCGGCGGCTCGGTCGTGGCCACGTACGAGCGAATCGGCGTGATCGTCGCCCACTCCTCGAACCCCGACTTCGCCAAGACCATCCGCACGGCGCGCGGGGTCCAGTCGGCGGGTGCAACGCGGACGGCGCCGCTGACCGCCGCGGGGACAAAGGAAGAGGGCGCCGTCGAGTACCTGACAGCCGCCCAGGCAAAGCGCACCGAGGCCGCCTCGGCGAAGACGCCCGAGAGCGAGCCCCTGGAAGCGGACCAGTGGGATCTGCGCGCGATCGGCGCCGACAAGGCCGCGAAGATCAACCCGGGCAGCCGCAAGGTGACCGTCGCCGTGATCGACACCGGCGTCGACGACACCCACCCCGACATCGCCCCGAACTTCTCCGCCTCCCAGTCCGCCAACTGCGCCGGCGGCAAGCCCGACACCAGCCAGGGCGCCTGGCGGCCGTACACCCCGGAGGACTACCACGGCACGCACGTGGCCGGTGAGATCGCCGCCGCGCGCAACGGAATCGGCGTGGCGGGCGTCGCACCCGGTGTGAAGGTCTCCAGCATCAACGTGACCGACCGGGCGAGCGGTCTCTTCTACCCGGAGAGCGTGGTGTGCGCCTTCGTGTTCGCCGCCGACCACGGCGTCGAGATCACGAACAACAGCTACTACGTCGATCCGTGGCTGTACAACTGCATGGACGACCCGGACCAGCGGGCCATCGTCGACGCGGTCAACAGGGCGCAGCTGTACGCGCAGAAGAAGGGCACGCTCAACGTCGCCGCGGCGGGCAACTCCAACCACGACCTGGACGCGGACGCGATCGTCGACGACTCCAGCCCGAACGACACCACGCCCGTCGAGCGCACCATCGACCCGCACGAGTGCTTCGACATACCGACCCAGCTGCCGGGTGTCGTCACGGTGAGCTCGACCGGCGTCGACAACGAGAAGTCGTACTTCTCGACGTACGGCAAGGGTGTCGTCGACGTCGCGGCGCCGGGCGGCGACCGGCGCTACCAGATACCGGACACGCCCTCGAAGGACGGCCGCATCCTGTCCACCATGCCGAACGGCGCGTACGGCTTCCTCCAGGGCACCTCGATGGCCTCCCCGCACGCCTCCGGTGTGGCCGCGCTGCTGAAGTCCAAGCACCCGTGGGCGTCCCCGGCCCAGCTTCAGGCGATGCTGAAGGCGCAAGCCGACCGGACCGCCTGCCCCGAGTCGTACGACCAGGACGGTGACGGCACGCAGGACGCGGTGTGCGAGGGCGGCGAGCGCGTCAATGGCTTCTACGGGTACGGCATCGTCAACGCGCTGCGCGCGGTCAAGTGACGCGCGCTTCCCAGACCTCCCGCACAGTCCGCCCGTACCGCGAACGAACTGGAGACACCATGACAGCGCCGCACGCGCGCTACCGCCGCGCCGTCGCGATCCCGGCCGGGATGGCCATGGCCACGGCCCTGGCGTTACTGCCGAACACCACGGCCACGGCCGCCGACGAGGCGCCCGCGGCGGTCTCGGCCGACGCGACCTCGCTCAGCTACGTCGTCAACGTCAAACCGGGCCACGGCGCTTCGGCGTACGTGAAGAAGGCCGTCGGCAAGGCCGGCGGCACGATCGTGACGTCGTACGACCAGATCGGCGTCATCGTCGTCCACTCCACGAACCCCGACTTCGCCAAGACGATCCGCACGGTCCGCGGCGTGCAGTCGGCCGGCGCCACCCGCACCGCGCCGCTGCCCACGGCGGTGACGGCCGACCTGGGCACGCCGAAGGCGCTGAGCGCGGCCGAGGTCGCCAGGGCCGAGGCCCCCGCCGGACAGGACCCGCTGGAGCCCCAGCAGTGGGACCTGCCCGCCATCAAGGCGGACAAGGCGCACGAGAAGTCGCTGGGCAGCAAGAAGGTCACGGTCGCCGTGATCGACACCGGCGTCGACGACACCCACCCCGACATCGCTCCCAACTTCGACCGCGGCGCGTCGGTCAACTGCGTGTCGGGCAAGCCGGACACGTCCGACGGGGCCTGGCGGCCGGGCGCCTCGGAGAGCCCGCACGGCACGCACGTGGCGGGTGAGATCGCCGCCGCGAAGAACGGCGTCGGCATGACCGGTGTCGCGCCCGGGGTGAAGGTCTCCGGCATCAAGGTGTCCCACCCGGACGGCTTCTTCTACACGGAGGCCGTGGTGTGCGGCTTCGTGTGGGCGGCCGAGCACGGGGTGGACGTGACCAACAACAGCTATTACACCGACCCGTGGTACTTCAACTGCAAGAACGACCCGGACCAGAAGGCGCTGCTTGACGCGGTCACCCGGGCCTCGCGGTACGCGGAGAAGAAGGGCGCGGTCAACGTCGCTGCGGCCGGCAACGAGAACTACGACCTCGCGGCCGACGAGATCACCGACCCGTCGTCGCCGAACGACTCCACGCCGGGCGAGCGGGTCGTCGACCCGTCCGAGTGCCTCGACATCCCGACCCAGCTGCCGGGCGTCGTCACGGTCGCCTCGACTGGCGCGAAGGGCATCAAGTCGTCCTTCTCCAACTACGGGCTGGGCGTCGCCGACATAGCCGCCCCGGGCGGTGACTCGACCGCCTACCAGAAGCCGGAGCCGCCTGCCACGAGCGGGCTGATCCTTGGCACGCTGCCGGGCGGCAAGTGGGGCTACATGGCCGGTACGTCGATGGCGTCCCCGCACGTCGCGGGCGTCGCGGCCCTCATCAAGTCGACGCACCCGTACGCCACTCCGGCCCTGGTGAAGGCCCTCCTGTACGCCCAGGCGGACGCCACGCCGTGCACGGACCCGTACGACATCGACGCCGACGGCAAGATCGACGCGGTGTGCGAGGGCTCGAAGAACCGCAACGGTTTCTACGGGTGGGGCATCGCGGACGCGCTGGACGCGGTGACCAAGTAGAGCTCGTGTGGAGGTAGTCCGGGCCGGGCGGGGGCACCCGCCCGGCCCGCTGCGTCCTGCTGGCAGGATTCCTTGTCATGGCCGTGTACGAAGACACCTCGACCTGGTCCGCCGAACCGGTAAGAGCGCGGTGGCAGTTGGCCCTGCGGTTCGTGGGGAGCATCGTCTGGTTCCCGGTGGTGTGTGTGCTGTGGGTGGCGGTCATGATTCCGTTGTTCGTCGTCGGCATGTTCGCCGACGGGATCGCGGCCGTCAGCAACAGCTTCGAGCGCGCCTACATGAACTTCTTCGACACGACGCTGGGCCGCGTCGCGCGCTTGGCCTCCTGGTGTGTGACCTGGCCGGAGCTGCGCCACGAGGGTGACACCGACTACTACAAGGCCCGCGTGGACAAGGCGGTGGGGAACTGGACCGCCCGCGCCTCGGCGCCGATCGAACCGAAGAAGGCGCGGCCTCCTGTGGAGTGCGAGATACCGCTGCGCGACTACCGCGGCGTCGGCGGATGGTACGTCGCCGAGGTCGCGCTCGCACAGGGATGGGAGCTGCGGCCGACGGACGTGGGCAAGGAGGTGCGGCTGTGGTGGTCCGCCGCGTCGAAGGCCGACTGAGTTCGTCCTCCTGGACTTGCCCAGCCGTGTGAAGGCTGGTGAAGATCTTGGGGTGACCTTGACAAGACCCACCCCCGGGGTGGCCGACGCGCGTGAGCCCGTGCGGGGCGGCGGTGCGGGCCGGGCCGTCGCCGCCCTGGTGCTGGTGGCACTGGCCGCTCTCATCCCGCTGCTCGGCCCGTCCACCGCGCTGCACGGCACCGGGGAGGCCGTCGCACCCGGCGCCGGCGGCCTGGCCCTGCTGCGCGCGGTGCTGTTCGCGGCCCTGTGCGTGCCGATCGGCGAGCTGTTCGTGAACCGGCTCGCGCGTTCCGTGCCGGGAGCGGTGGAGGGCGCGGAGGCGGGCACGGCGGAGGCCACCGGCCGGCCGGTCGCGCCCCGCAGTTGGTCAGCGATCGCGGCCGCCGCCGGTTTCGTCGCCGCGCTCGGGCTCGCCTCGGTCGTGGCCACGGGCAATCTCGTCCCTGACCGCCTGTCGGACATCGACGCCGGCGGGCTTTATGCGTCCCGGGAC
Source organism: Streptomyces sp. NPDC050164 (assembly GCF_044459945.1). NCBI lineage: Bacteria > Bacillati > Actinomycetota > Actinomycetes > Kitasatosporales > Streptomycetaceae > Streptomyces > Streptomyces sp. NPDC050164. The sequence continues at coordinate 278,524 of NZ_JBITJK010000006.1, read as the reverse complement.
GGCAAGATCGCCCTGCTGGAGGTCAACGCGTTCCTCGTGGCGGGGTTGTGTGCCCTCTCGCGCCGGCCGGCCACGCAGCTGTGGCCGCTGGCCGCCGTGGTGGTCGCCGAGGCCCTGCGCGCGCACCCCGCGACCGAGCACACCCCGCTGACCGGCTCCGGGCTGACGCTCGTCCACTTGACCTGTGCGGCGCTGTGGGTGGGCGGTCTGCTGCACGCGCTGCGCACGCAGCGGCTGTGGCACGGCCGGTACGGCACGGAGGCCGGCGCGGCCCTGCTGGGTCTCTACGCGCGCGTGGCGGCCGTTCTGCTCGCCGCCATCACCGCGACGGGCGTGTGGAGTTCACTGCGCCGGATGCCGCCGGAGACGATCCTGGAGCAGCTGACGGCGACGGCGTACGGGCGTGCCCTGCTCGCCAAGGTGCTCCTGGTGGCCGCCGTCGCCGCCCTCGCCCTGTCGGCACGGCAGCGGCTGCGCCGGGCGGCCGACCCGCTGACCGCCTGTGCGCCGGCGCGGGTGGAGGTGGTCGCGCTGGGCCTGGTGGTCGCCGTGTCCGGGCTGCTGACGGCCCTTCCCCTCCCCATCCGCTGGTGACGTTCCCCATCCGCTGGTGTTCCCCATCCGCTGATGAGCCTCAGACGGCGCGCATCTCTCCGTACGTCGCGGCCGGCGCCCTGCGCGCGTTGAGCGCCCCGAGCGTGCCGCCGGCCAGAAGGGCCTGTGCGGCGATGTACGTGAGCATGATCCAGAAGTCCGTCCCGGGCGGCTGCGGCCAGTCGGCGACGCCGGTCGCGATGAGCGTGTCGGAGAGCAGGAAGAGCGCACCGCCGAGTCCGGTGAAGAGGCCGAGCCGGATGGCGGCCCTGTACGCCATGGCCGTGAGCAGGAGGCTGTACCCGGCGACGGGCAGGCGCAGATCCGCGGGCAGGTCCGGCCACAGCAGCGCGACGGTCGTGACGAGGGCGGTGGCGTAACCCAGGGCGAGCAGGCCCGCACGCGCGCGTGGGACCGCGTACCGGCTGCCGTGCCTGTCGAAGAGGACGAGGTAGCAGACGTGTCCCGCCGCGAAGCAGCCCATGCCGGCGAGGAAGGCCGGCTCGGCGTCGGACAGCAGCAGCACGTCACCGCCCCAGCCGAACAGCAGGGCGGCCACGAGCGGCCGGGGTGCCCGGCGCAGGACGGCCCAGAGCGCCAGGAGCGGCATCAGCAGCGGCTTGGCGACGGCGTGCCCGGCGTCGAATCCGACCGCTAGGGAGACGAGGTCGCCGACGACGGCGAGACCGAGGGCGCCGAGGAGAAGTCGGGAGCGCCTCACGCCGAGGTGCTCTTCCCGACGGGCGACGATGCCGGGGCCGGAACCTCGGTCGTCTCGGTGGTGAGCGCCGGTGCCGCAGCCGGCGCAGGCCCCCATCCCGGCCCCCGGAACACGCGCCCCGCGCGCTCGCGCCAATCACGCGCCGCCTTCAGGTCCTTCGCGATGCACACGTACTCGTGCGTCGCCACCTTGAGCAAGTTGTACGTGTTGATGTTCTTGGTCAGTCCGTACACGGGCCGCACGGTCTCGGCGACGAAGGACCCGAACAGCCGGTCCCAGACGATGAGGATGCCGCCGAAGTTGCGGTCCAGGTAACCGCCCTGGGAGGCGTGGTGGACCCGGTGGTGCGAAGGCGTGTTGAAGACGAACTCGAACCAGCGCGGCATCTTGTCGATCCGCTCGGTGTGGATCCAGAACTGGTACACGAGGTTCGCGGAGGAGCAGAACGCGAGCGCGGCCGGGTGCACCCCGGCGGCGACGAGGGGGACGTAGAACGGCCACACGGTCAGGGACGTCCAGGGCTGACGCAGCGCGGTGGTGAAGTTGAACTTCCGGCTGGAGTGGTGGACGACGTGGCAGGCCCACAGGATGCGGATGACGTGGTGGCCGCGGTGGGACCAGTAGTAGAAGAAGTCCTGCGCGAGCAGCATCAGCGGGACGGTCCACCACAGCACGGGCACGCGCAGGGGCGTGAGTTCGTAGAGGGCCGTGTACAGGGCGACGATCGGGATCTTCCAGAGGAAGTCGAAGGCGAGGCTGCCGAGCCCCATGCCGATGCTCGTCGCGGCGTCCTTCGCCTCGTAGCCCGCAGCGTCCTCGTCGGGGTGGAGGCGGTAGCTCACCATCTCGACCACGGTGAGCAGCACAAAGGCGGGTATCGACCACAGCACGACATCGGGCAGGTTCGGCATGCCTGAACCGTAGGACCGCCGTCCTGTTCCGACCAGACGTTGTTACCCACAAGTATTACCGACGGTACGCGCTTGCTTCTTGGCGATCTCCGCCAATTCGGCGAGGCCGTTCGGCCGGGCGACTGAGGGTCGATCAGACGTACGCCTCGCGAACGGACAGACCAGACAAGACGCCTGAGGGACCATCGGAAGGGCGGAGCTTGCGTACCTGACGGACGGCGGTGTCAGTCGTGGCCCGTATCCTCAGGAACCATGCTGGAAGACCTGACGACCGCAGCGTTCTCTCCCACGTCGTGGCCGACCGCGTATCCCAAGGGGTACGCGGTCGTTGACGTGGAGACCACGGGCCTGGCCCGGGACGACCGCATCATCTCCGCGGCCGTCTACCGGCTGGACGCGCGCGGCGAGGTCGAGGACCACTGGTACACGATGGTCAACCCGGAGCGTGACCCCGGCCCCGTGTGGATCCACGGACTGACGAGCGAGGCGCTCGAGGGCGCGCCCCTCTTCCAGGACATCTCCGAGGAGTTCACGGCCCGGCTTGAAGGCCGGGTGCTCGTCGCGCACAACGCCGTCTTCGACTGGCAGATGATCGCCCGGGAGTACGCGCGCGCGAAGTGCGAGGCGCCCGTGCGGCAGCGGCTGTGCACCATCGCCCTGTCCAAGGAGCTCGGGCTTCCGCTGCCCAACCACAAGCTGGAGTCCCTCGCCGCGCACTTCGGCGTCGTCCAGCGGCGGGCGCACCACGCGCTGGACGACGCGCGCGTGCTGGCGGAGGCGTTCCGGCCCAGCCTCAGAGCCGCGGCGGCGAACGGCGTACGGCTGCCGCTGCACGAGTGCCGGCCGCTGACGGAGTGGTCGGACCGCCCTGCCACGCCCCGCATCGGACAGCAGGCGGGCCCTCGCGGCTACGGCGGCTATTCCCAGACCAGTTGGCGCCCCTCCCGCAAGCGCCCCGCCTGCCCCTACCCCAACCCGGGGCGCTACGAGGCGGGCGGGCGGCTCAAGCAGGGCATGCGGGTCGCCTTCTCCGGCGACACCTCGACCGAGCGGGAGCTGCTGGAGGACCGGGCGACCGAGGCCGGTCTGCACGTGGCCACCAGCCTGTCCCGGCTGACCAGCCTACTCGTCACGAACGACCCGGAGTCGGGCACGTCCAAGGTGGTCAAGGCCCGGCAGTTCGGCACACCGATCGTGGACGAGGCGGCGTTCGGGCAACTCCTCGCGGATGTGGAGCCGGCCTCGGAGGGGTGACCGTACGCAAAGCGGTGTCGCTGGGGCGACCGCAGGCGGAGCGGTACCGGAGGGGCGACCGTACGGACGGGTGATTGGCGGGCGACTCGCCCGGTGGCCGCTCGCCCGGGCCGGAGCGACGGCTCACCCTGTGGCGCATGGCGACCTGTGAGGTATGTGGCAATCAGTACGGAATGACCTTCGAGGTGCACGCGCAGGGGGCGGTGCACGTCTTCGACTGCTTCGCCTGCGCGATCCACCGCATGGCCCCCATCTGCGAGCACTGCCGGGTACAGATCATCGGCCAGGGCGTCGAGGTCGACGGCCACTGGTACTGCGGTGCCCACTGCGCCCGCGCGGAGGGAAAGGCGGGAATTGTCGACAAGGTCTGAACCCGTACCCGGCTGAATACACCCCACGACCCAGTTGTACGGTCGTGGGGTGTACCGCTTCCTGATGTCCCGGCAGTGGGTGATCCTCACGCTGATCGCCCTGCTTCTCATCCCCACGATGATCAGGCTGGGCATCTGGCAGATGCATCGCTACGAGGAGCGCACCGCACGGAACCAGCTGGTCACCGACGCGCTGGCGGCCGAGCCGGTGCCCGTGGAGAAGCTGACCGGACCCGGGCACACCGTCACCAGCACCGAGCGGTACCGGACCGTGACCGCGAAGGGCCGCTTCGACACGGAGGACGAGGTCGTCGTCCGCCGCCGCACCAACTCCGACGACGAGGTCGGCTACCACATCCTGACCCCCTTCGTCCTCGACGACGGCAAGGTCCTGCTGGTCAACCGGGGCTGGATCCCCTCCGACGGCCCGAGCCAGACCGCGTTCCCGAAGGTCCCCGCACCGCCGAGCGGCCGGGTGACCATCGAGGGACGGCTGATGCCCGACGAGACGACCGCGGCGAGCGGCATCAAGAACCTCAAGGGCCTGCCGGACCGGCAGATCATGCTGATCAACAGCGAGCAGGAGGCCCGGCGCCTGGACGCGCAGGTCCTCGGCGGCTACATCGCGCAGACGGCGCCCGAGCCCAAGGGCGACACTCCCGAGCTGCTCGGCGACCCCGGCAAGGAGGACGCCGCGCTGAACTACGCGTACGCCGTGCAGTGGTGGCTGTTCGCCGCGGCCGTCCCGGTCGGCTGGGTGATCCTGGCCCGCCGCGAGGCCCGTGACCGGGCGCAGGCGGCGGCCGCCACGGCGCAGGACAGAAAGTCGCAGCCGGCCACGGCGTGATGCCGTCTGTCCTGGTCTTGGCTGTGGTCAGCCGGCCGCGCCGTCCCGCCAGTAGAGGAAGGCCCGTTCCGGCTCGGGCAGCAGGTCCCACGGATGGCGCGTCATGTGGCGGCCGACGCGCCGCAGGACGAGTGCGGCCTCGGCCGGGCGGTGGGCGCGGGTCAGGGCGAAGGCGAGCAGGTTGAGGTCGGTCATCGCTTCGGCGTGGGGCGCGACGGCGGTGTGGAACCAGCCGGACAGGGCCCGGTCGAGCTCCTCGGCCGCGCGCAGCTCGTTCCAGTGACCGCTCGCGCCGATGGCGGCGAGGCCCGTCAGGCCCTGGCGGTGCGCGCCGAGCTCCACGCGGGCCGCCACCGGCAGCACGGCGAGCGGCGAGCCGTGCGGGGCCTGGACCGCGCTCTGCCAGGCGAAGTCCAGCATGTCGGAGAGCGTGCCGTGGCCGCGCGGCGACAGATAGCCCAGCATCTGGTGGTAGGCGCCACGGTGCAACGGTGCGCGGTTGACGGCCTCGGTCCACACGGGCACGGCGTCACGGACCGGTACGGCACAGGCGCGCATCAGCGAGAGCAGGGCCAGCCAGGGCGTCGGATCCCCGGGGCAGGCGTCGGCGGCACGCAGGCACGCCTGTTCGGCCTGGCGTACGGCGGCAGGGTCACCGACCGGGACCCGGGCCACCGCGGCGCAGGCGGACAGCAGCAGGGCGTCGCCGTGGCCGGGCCGGTCGGCCACCCAGCGCTCGGGGATCGCGGCCGGAATGTTCCGGGCGAGGACCGACACCCGGTGTGCTCTGCGGTCCCAGTCCCATCCTGTGGCGCGCAGCAGCCGGGCGGCCGGCTCCCAGACGGGACGGCTGCTGCCCGCGCCGAGCCCGTGCAGTTGGAGGGCCGGACGCAGTTCGGCGAGGGTCGCGTGCAGGAGGTCGTCGTCGAGTTCGGGGCGGATCAGCAGGGAAGGGCGGCGTCTGAGCATCTCGGTCTCGGCGAAGGTGGAGCGGAGCAGGACGAGGTGGGCCGCGCGGCGGGCGTGCCGTCAGGGCTGGGGAGGACACGCCCGCCGCGCGGCCGGGGAACCACGCGACGGATGCCGCCGCGCGGCCGGGGAAACCGCGCGGGGGATGCCGCCGCGCGGGGTCAGCAGCAGCGGCCGGGCGCCTCGCACTCGCGCTGCGTGGTGCGCATCCGCTGGTACTCGCGCCGGGTCGGCACCGGAGCGTGCGGGTGGTGGCGCCGGTGCCGCTCGCAGTAGCGGTCGTACTCCGTCTCGCCGGTCAGCTCGCGCGCGTACCAGAGCACGGTGTCCAGCATCTTCCGTACGGTGCTCACGGGCCCGCCCCCACCAGCGGCTCGGTGTTCCGCTGCTCGGGGACATCGATGCGGGAGGCGACGTACGGGGCCTCGGTCGTCGGCAGGGGCTCGGTGGCGCGCAGCGCGCGGAAGCACACCACCGCGCAGTTGACCAGGACGATGAGGACCAGCAGCAGGAAGGCCGCCATGATCACGCCGTCGACGGTGTTGTTGAGGACGATGGTGTGCATGTCGTCCATGTTCGTGGCGCCCGGCAGCAGCTTGCGGGCGTCGATGGCGTCCGCGTAGACGTCCCGCTGGGCGAAGAAGCCGATCTTCGGGTCGTCCGAGAAGATCTTCTGCCAGCCGGCGGTGAAGGTGACGGCCACGTCCCAGGCCAGCGGGATGCCGGTCACCCATGCCCAGCGCAGTTTGCCCGCCTTGATGAGCATGGTCGTGGTGACGGCCAGGGCGACCGCGGCCAGCAACTGGTTGGCGATGCCGAACAGCGGGAAGAGCTGCTTGATGCCGCCGAGCGGGTCGGTGACACCGGCGTACAGGAAGTAACCCCAGGCGCCGACGACCAGGGCGCTGGTGATCCAGATGCCCGGCTTCCAGGTGACCCGGCCGATCGGCTTCCAGACGTTGCCCAGCATGTCCTGGAGCATGAAGCGGCCCACGCGGGTGCCCGCGTCCACCGTGGTCAGGATGAACAGGGCCTCGAACATGATGGCGAAGTGGTACCAGAAGGCCTTCATCCCGGCACCGCCGAACACCCCGGCGAAGATCTCCGACATGCCGACGGCCAGGGTGGGCGCGCCACCGGAGCGGCCGACCAGGGTGTGCTCCTCGACGGCCTTGGCCGCCGCGGCGAGCTGGTCCGGCGTGATGCTGAAGCCGAGGTTCTTCACCGCTTCCGACGCGGTCTCCACCGTCGGACCGAGCAGCGCGGCCGGGGAGTTCATCGCGTAGAACAAGCCCGGTTCCAGGACGCAAGCGGCGATCAGCGCCATGACGGCGACGAAGGACTCCATGAGCATGGAGCCGTACCCGATCACTCGGACCTGGGACTCCTTCTGGATCAGCTTCGGCGTGGTGCCGGAGGAGACCAGGGCGTGGAAGCCGGACAGGGCGCCGCAGGCGATGGTGATGAACAGGAACGGGAAGAGCCCCCCGGCGAACACCGGTCCGGCGCCGGTCGAGGCGAACTCCGTCACCGGTTCGGCCTTGAGGGTCGGGGCGGCGATCACCACGCCGACGGCCATCAGGGCAATGGTGCCGACCTTCATGAAGGTCGACAGGTAGTCACGGGGAGCCAGCAGCATCCACACGGGGAGCACGGAGGCGACGAAGCCGTAGCCGATCAGGCAGAAGACCAGGGTCTCGGGGCTCCAGACGAAGTACTCCGCCATCGACGACTCCTGGATCCAGCCGCCGCCGAGGATGGCGAGCAGCAGCAGTACCACGCCGATGACACTGGTCTCCACGACCTGGCCCGGCCGCAGGTAGCGCAGGTAGAAGCCCATGAAGAGGGCGATGGGGATGGTCATGGTGACCGAGAAGGTGCCCCAGGCCGACTCGGCCAGCGCGTTGACGACGACCATGGCCAGCACCGCGAGCAGGATGATCATGATGGCGAAGACACCGATCAGTGCCGCCGCACCGCCCACCCTGCCGATCTCGTCCCGGGCCATCTGACCGAGGCTCTTGCCGTCCCGTCGCATGGAGAGGAAGAGGACGATCATGTCCTGGACCGCGCCGGCGAAGATCACGCCCACGACGATCCAGATCGTGCCCGGCAGATAGCCCATCTGCGCGGCCAGCACCGGACCCACCAGCGGACCGGCGCCGGCGATGGCCGCGAAGTGGTGGCCGAACAGCACCCGGCGGTCGGTCGGGTGGTAGTCGACACCGTCCTCCAGCCGCTCCGCCGGGGTGGCGCGGGTGTCGTCGACCTCCAGGACCCGGCGGGCGATGAACCGCGAGTAGAAGCGGTAGGCGATGGCGTACGAGCCGAGGGCCGCCATCACCAGCCACACGGCGGAGATCTCCTCGCCGCGGGAGAGCGCGAGGACACCCCAGCCGGCCGCGCCGACGAGGGCGACGGCGGTCCATATGAGGATCGACCTGGGGGTCATGCGGGACCGCCGGGGCGGTGGCCCCTCCGGCGTCGGCAGAGCGGATCCGGGCATGGCTGACGTGGACATGCGACTCCTCACCTGGAGCGGTGTGTCGGGTGGTGCTACGAAGTGGTACGGGCAGTGGCGGCGCGATCAGGGACCGTGACGGTCGTCGTGCCGTGTCAGCGCATGGGCCGCGAGCAGGCAGAGGCCGCACCCCGGTACCCAGGCGAGCTGGTACCAGTAGAAGAACGGCGTTCCCGCCAGCCGTGGGCTCGCACCGGCGTACCAGGGGACCCACAGCAGTCCCGCGGCGGGAGCGAGCAGCAGGAGGGCGACGGCTACGCGTCGTAGCCGTGGATGGCCGGTCCGTGCCATGACCTGTGCTCCTCTCCCGTTCGCTGTCGGTCTGTGCAAGAGTTGCGCTTCCGCCGAGAACGGTTGACAGCGGATTTCCAGGAGATTTCCCGCCGGCTTTCTTTCTTCTCCTGTCCTCCGAACCGGCCGCCCGCGCAACCAGCAGGCGAGGGTTCAGGCACACCAAGGACGGTGACCCATGGCGGATGGCGCCATGACCACGACGTTCCTCGCCGTGATCGGCGGAGCGTCGCTGCTCGCCGTCACCGCGCGCCGTCTGCGCCCCGTCGACCGGCTGCCGTCCCTGGAGGGCTGGGCGCTCGCCGACCGCAGCCTCGGACCCGGGTGGACCTGGCTGCTGCTGGGCGGCACGCTCTTCACCGCGTACACGTTCACCGCCGTCCCCGGACTGGCGTACGGCAACGGCGCGCCGGCGTTCTTCGCGGTGCCGTACACGGTGATCGTCTGTCCGCTCGCCTTCGTTGTGCTGACCCGTCTGTGGTCGGTGGCCCGCCGCCACGGGTACCTCACGGCTGCCGACTTCGTGCGCGGGCGGTACGGTTCACCGCCGCTGGCGCTCGTGGTGGCGCTGACCGGGATCCTCGCGACGATGCCGTACCTGGCGCTGCAGCTGCTCGGCCTACGGGCCGTGCTCACTGCCGGGGGCCTCTATCCCCGGGGAGCGGCCGGCGACCTGGTGATGGTGGCGCTGTTCGCGGGGCTGGCCGTGGCCACGTACCGGCACGGGCTGCGCGCGCCGGCGGTGATCTCGGCGCTCAAGGCGGTGGCCGTGTTCGTCTCGCTCACGGCCGTGTGCTGGCTGGTCCTGGAACGGCTCGGCGGACCGGGCGCGGTGTTCGAGAAGGCGGCGCGGCGGCTGGCCGAGACGGACACGGCCGACTCCGCCCTGCTGCTCTCCCCCGAGCAGCAGCCCGCCTACGCCACCCTCGCGCTGGGCTCGGCGCTCGCGCTGCTGATGTATCCGCACGTGCTCACCGCCGGGTTCGCCGCCGACAGTCCGCGCACCGTACGCAGGGCCGTCGTGGCGCTGCCCGCCTGGACGGCACTGCTCGCGCTCTTCGGTTTCCTCGGCATCGCGGCGCTCGCCACCGGGGTGCGGGCGCCCGAGGGCGGGGCCGAGGCCGCCGTGCCGATGCTGGTCGACCGGCTGATGCCGGGGCCACTGGCCGGACTGGTGTTCGGCGCGATCACCGTGGGCGCGCTGGTCCCGGCCGCCGTGATGTCCATCGCGGCCGCCACGAGCTTCGTCCGCAACGTGTACGTCGAGTACGTCCATCCGACGGCCACGCCGAAGCGGCAGGTGCGCATCGCCAAGGCGGTGTCGCTCACCGCGAAGGTGGGGGCCGTGGCGTTCGTGTTCGGGCTGCGCGACCAGGACGCCATCAACCTCCAGTTGCTCGGCGGAGTGTGGATCCTGCAGATCTTCCCGGCGGTCGCCGTCGGGCTGTTCACCGGGTGGCTGCACCGGCGGGCGCTGCTCGCCGGGTGGGCCGTGGGCATGGCGTCGGGGACGTATCTGGTGGTGCACGAGGGTTTCTCCTCGATCGTGCCGCTCGGTGCCGGCGCCGGGCCGCTGGAGATCTACGCCGGTCTCGCCGCCCTGCTGCTCAATCTGACCGTCGCGGTGGCCGGTACCGCCGCGCTGACACGCCTCGGCGTCCCGCGCGGCGCCGACGCGACAGACCTGCCGTCCCGCCTGACCGTCAGGCGGCGCCCGGAGACGGGAGCGAACACTCCGTGAGACGCAGACAGAACACCCCGGTCACCCTGCCACCGGTCCCCGCGCCGGCCTCCCAAGCCGAGCCGCTCGCCCCCGCGGTCAGCGATCCGGACGACGTGGAGCGGGAGGCCGGCGTCGCCCGCCTCTTCGAGGTGCACTACTCCTCGATGCTGCGCCTCGCCGTCCTGCTCGGCGCGGACGACCCGGAGAACGTGGTGGCCGAGGCGTACTACCAGATCTACCGCAAGTGGCGGCGCCTGCGGGACGCGGCCGCGGCGGAGGCCTATCTGCGCTCCACCGTCTGCAATCTGACACGGATGCGGATACGGCACCTCCAAGTCGCCCGCAGACACGAGGAGAACCCGCCGAATCCGCCGGACGAGGCGGTCGCCTCCGCGGAGCACGCCGCGCTGCTGCGCGACGACCAGCGCGTGCTCATCGACGCCCTCCAGCAGTTGCCGCCCCGGCAGCGCGAGGCACTGGTGCTGCGGCACTGGCTCGGGCTGAAGGAGAGCGAGATAGCCGCCGCGATGGGCATCTCCGGCGGTTCCGTCAAGACGCACACGGCACGCGGCATCGCCGCCCTGACCCAGGCGATGGAGGCCCGGCGATGACGAATCGAGATGCGACTCCGTCGCGTGGCACCAGCCCGGACCGGACCGGCAACGGCCGCACCGAGAGTGAGCTGCGCGAGGCGCTCGAGGCTCTGGCAGGCGGGGTGCTTCCCGACCCGGACGCGTACCGCACGGCACGCGGCGAGTGGCTGCGGCGCGAACGCCGGCGGCGGCTCGTGCTCGCAGTGCTGGTCGCGGTCGTCTTCGCCCTGGCGACCCTGATCGGCCTGTGGGTGCTCAACCAGGCGCCGTCGGACCCCGGTGTCATCTTCTCCGGCGCCGGCTCCCCGGCCGCCTCGGGCCTGTCACTCCCCCGCCCCCTGCCCTGATTGCCGCACCCGCCTGCCGGGAACCCGCACTCCGTGGACCCGAGCATCGAGGATTACGCGCTCATCGGCGATGAACAGACCGCCGCCCTGGTCGGTACGGACGGATCCGTGGACTGGCTCTGTCTGCCCCGCTTCGACTCGGCCGCCTGCTTCGCCAGGCTGCTCGGCGACGAGGACAACGGCTACTGGCGCATCGCCCCCGTGGGGGCGGACCGGTGCACCCGGCGCGCCTACCGACCCGACACCCTCGTCCTGGACACCGAGTGGGAGACCGGGCAGGGAGCGGTCCGCGTCACCGACCTGATGCCCCAGCGCGACCGCGCCCCCGACCTCGTACGCGTCGTCGAGGGCCTGGACGGCGAGGTGACGCTCCACAGCGTCCTCAAGCTGCGCTTCGACTACGGCTCGATCATCCCCTGGGTACGCCGGGTCGACGGCCACCGCGTCGCCGTCGCCGGCCCCGACTCCACCTGGCTGCGCAGCGAGCCGGAGGTGCGCAGTTGGGGCGAGGACTTCGGGACGCACGCGGAGTTCACGGTCCGCAAGGGGGAGAAGGTCGCGTTCGTCCTCACCTGGCACCCCTCCCACGAGCAGCGCCCGCCGCTCGTCGACCCCTACGAGTCGCTGCGCCACAGCGTGGAGGACTGGCGGGCCTGGGTGTCGCGCTGCCGCTACGACGGACCGTACAGGGACGCCGTCGTCCGCTCCCTGATCACTCTCAAGGCGCTCACCTACGCCCCGACCGGCGGCATCGTCGCCGCCCCCACCACCTCACTGCCCGAGGAGCCGGGCGGGGTGCGCAACTGGGACTACCGCTACTGCTGGCTGCGCGACTCCACCCTCACCCTGGGCGCGCTGCTGTCGGCGGGCTACCAGGAGGAGGCCGAGGCCTGGCGGAACTGGCTGCTGCGCGCGGTCGCGGGCGACCCGGCGGACCTCCAGATCATGTACGGCGTGGCCGGCGAGCGACGGCTGCCCGAGTTCGAGCTGCCGTGGCTGTCCGGCTTCGCCGGGTCCGCGCCCGTACGCATCGGCAACGACGCCGTGAAACAGGTTCAGCTGGACGTCTACGGCGAGGTCATGGACTCCCTGTCGCTGGCCCGCATCTCGGGCCTGTCCGCCCAGCCGGACGTGTGGGCGCTGCAGACGGCCCTGATGGACTTCCTGCGGGACAACTGGCGCCAGCCGGACGAGGGGCTGTGGGAGGTGCGCGGCGGCCGGCGCCAGTTCGTGCACTCGAAGGTGATGGTGTGGGTCGCCGCCGACCGTGCCGTACGCACCCTGGAGCGCCATCCGGAGCTGGACGGCGACCTGGACGGCTGGCGCGCGCTGCGTGACGAGGTGCACCGCGAGGTGTGCGACAAGGGCTACGACCCCGAACGCAACACCTTCACGCAGTCCTACGGCTCGCGCGAACTGGACGCCGCGCTGCTGCTCATCCCGCGCGTCGGATTCCTGCCGCCCGACGATCCACGGGTGATCGGCACGATCGACGCGGTCCGCAAGGAACTGGACCACGACGGCTTCCTGCGCCGCTACAGCACCACCGACTCCGGCCAAGCTGACATCGACGGACTGCCCGGGTCCGAAGGCACCTTCCTGGTGTGCTCGTTCTGGCTCGCGGACGCCCTGCACATGACGGGCCGTACGCAGGAGGCGCGGGAGCTGTTCGAGCGGCTGGCGGGACTCGCCAACGACGTCGGCCTGCTGTCCGAGGAGTTCGACCCGGTGACCGGCCGGCAGCTCGGCAACTTCCCGCAGGCGTTCAGCCACATCGGCCTGGTGAACACCGCCCTCGCCCTGTTCGGGGAGGACGGGGCAGGATAGGGACCATGGATCTTGGACTGAAGGACCGGGTGTACATCGTCACCGGGGCCACCCGCGGCCTCGGCAACGCCTCCGCGCGCGAACTCGTCGCGGACGGGGCGAAGGTGGTCGTCTCGGGGCGCGACGAGAAGAGTGTCGCCGAGGCGGCGGCCGCGCTGGGCCCGAACGCGGTCGGGGTGGCCGTCGACAACGCCGACCCCGACGCGCCGGCCCGGCTGATCGGGGCCGCGCGGCAGCACTTCGGCCGCTTCGACGGTGTCCTCGTCAGCGTGGGCGGGCCGCCGGCCGGGTTCGTCGCCGACAACACGGACGAGCAGTGGCAGGCGGCGTTCGAGTCGGTGTTCCTCGGTGCGGTGCGGCTGGCCCGCGCCGCGTCGGCCGAGTTGGAGGCCGGGGGTGTCATCGGGTTCGTGCTGTCCGGGTCGGTGTACGAGCCGATTCCGGGGCTGACGATTTCCAACGGGCTGCGGCCGGGGCTGGCCGGGTTCGCCAAGTCGCTGTCCGACGATCTGGGGCCACGGGGGATTCGGGTGGTCGGTGTGCTGCCCGGACGCATCGACACCGACCGCGTGCGCGAGCTGGACGCGTTGTCGGCGGATCCCGAGGCGACCAGGTCGGCGTCGGAGTCACGTATTCCGTTGCGGCGGTACGGGGCGCCGGAGGAGTTCGGGCGGGTGGCGGCGTTCCTGCTGTCTCCGGCGGCTTCCTATCTGACCGGGGTCATGGTGCCGGTGGACGGTGGGGCGCGGCACGGATTCTGAGCGCCGTTCGGGTCCAGGGCAGTCAGCTCACCCGCTCCGCACGGTGCTTGACCCCCCGCAGCCGAACCTCCGCGGGCAGTGACGCAAGGCCCGCCGAGGTTCTGGCGTGGGTCAGGGCGCCGGTCGTCAGGTCGTGCAGGACCGTGCCCGGGTCCACGTGCGGTTCCAGAGCGAGCCGTACGCGGGCCTCGGGGGCGCTGCGGCTGCCCGTCAGGCGGGCGTGGGCCCGGTCGACGCCGTCGACCTGGGCCGCCTCCTCGGTGAGGACGCTCTCCAGGGCCCGGCCGCGCAGCAGAGCGCCCTCGGCGTCGCCGGTGTCGACGAGGACCTCGGCGAGGCGGCGCCGGCGGAGTACCGCGACCAGCCACCACAGGGCGAGCAGCATCAGTACGGCGAGTACGGCGATGACGGCCGGCCACCACCAGCCGTCGTCCCTCCAGCGGGTGCGTTCGGCGTTGGTCAGCAGCACGTCGTGGCGGCTGTCGTGGATCCACCACGAGGGTGCCGGAGCGCCGAGGCCGACGGCCAGGACGGAGCCGCCCAGCACCAGCAAGACGAGGCCCACGAGCCCGAGGAACACACGGTTGACGACCCTGAGCATCGCTGTCACTCCTTCCGGCCGGGCCGCCGGACGTGCACCGACAGCGCGGGCGTCCGGGAGAGTCCCAGTCCGCGGACCGCGTCGGTGAGCACGGCGTCCAGGTCGGTTCGCACGTCGTCCAGTTCACGGAAGTGCGACAGGGCGCGGACGTCCGCCCGCCTGCGGCGCACCCGCACCCGCGCCGACTGCACGCCGGCCACCTCCATGGCCCGGTCGCGCAACGCGCTCGCGGCGGCGTCCCGGTCCAGTCCGGCGCGTACGTCGGCGTGCGTACGCAGCATCGGGAGCACGTGCCTGAGGCCCGGCGTGGCCGCCAGGAGCAGCAGCCAGAGCCCGAGGGCGGCGGCGACCCCGGCCCCGACGAGCACCCAGATGTCGTCGAGGGGCCGGTCGGCGAGCTGCCGGGCCAGCTCCCGGCGCCAGCTCATGACGGGACGGTCGGCGCGCACGGAGGCGATGTCGTACAGGAACAGTCCGGCGAGTCCCAGGAGCAGCAGGGCGACGATGCCCGCCGGGATGCGGCGTGCCGACCAGAAGCGGCCTTCGCGGCCGCTCTCGCCTTCGAGTACGGGCGGCGTTCCGTCCTCGGCCGCCGGCGCGGACCGGTCGGGTCCGGTGCCGGTCTGCGACGTGTCGAGGACCGGCAGGCGCTGTGTGGTGCCCTCGGGCTCGGACGGTTCGGTGCCCCGGGGCTCGCTCATCGCGTCCTCCCCTGTACCGCGCCGGGCCCGGCGACCAGGTGCAGCCGCTCCACCTGGACGACGACCTCCGGCACCTGCATTCCCACCAAGGTGCCCACCCGCTCGACGACTTGGCGACGCACCCGGCGGCAGCGCGCGCCGACGTCGCAGGGATAGTCGAGCTCGACGTGGACACGGACGTGTGCGACGTCGTGGTGGACCACGACGGTGGCGGACGGCCGGCCGGCGTCGGGCGGCAGCGTTCCGACGGCCTCGCGGGCCGCCTGGGAGGCGATCTTCGCGACGACCCGGTCGGCGATCCTGGTCGCGCCCCGCTCGCCCGGCGGGACGACGGCCAGGGGTCTGTCGAGCTCACCGGCCCCCGCGCTCACGGTCGTCATCGCCGCCGTTCACGGGGACGGAAGAAGTCGCCGAAGTCCATGTCCCCCTCCAGGAACCGGCCGACGACGAAGCCGACGGCGCCCAGCGCCGCCACCAGCAGGAAGGCGCCGAATCCGCCGAAGTACCCGGCGAGTCCCAGTGCCATGCCGGCGATCATGCCGACGACGGCCATGCTCATGCTGCGCTCCTCAGCTCCTCATTCGCGCGTTGTCCGGTGGCAGGTGCCTCACTGGATCCGGCGCTCCGGTTCCTCTTCCTCCTCATCCGGCAGCTTCACGTCGCTCACCGCGATGTTGACCTCGACGACCTCTAGGCCCGTCATCCGCTCGACGGCGGTGATGACGTTCTCCCGTACGTCCCGGGCCACATCGGCGATCGACACGCCGTATTCGACGACGATCTCCAGGTCGAGGGCGGCCTGCACCTCGCCGACCTCGACCTTCACACCGCGCGACACCGACTTGGCGCCACCGGGCACACGGTCGCGCACTGCTCCGAACGTGCGGGACAGGCCGCTGCCCATGGCGTGCACGCCGTCCACATCGCGTGCGGCGAGCCCGGCGATCTTCTCCACGACGCCGTCCGCGATGGTCGTCCGCCCCCGGGATCCGGGGTCTCCCCCGCCACGCTTGGTCAGCGGGCTCCGGCGTGCCGCCGCCGTCTCGGTCTCCCCGCCCCGGTTCTCGGTCATGTCAGTCATCGCCGTTCGTCCTTTTCGGTTGTCGTCCTGCGACCACCGTAAGCACGGTTGCGTGGTTACGCGCCTTTGATGCGGCAGGCTGGAGGAATGACGGCCGACCGGTGGACGCAGGCAGTGAGACATCAACTGGGCCTCGGCAGGCTCCTGCCGCTGGGTGATGCGCGGGACGGCGCGTGGATCGCCGAGCGGGCGGCCGAGGTGGTGCTGCGGCGCGCGGCAAGGGACGCACCGGGCGTGCGCCTCGAAGCGCTGCGTGTCGGGCTCGCCGATCCGGCGGACACCGGGAGCCCGGCCGTGCCGGCCCCGCCGAGCGCTCTGCCGCCCGGGCCGCTGCGGGTGACGGCGGAGTTCGCGGCCACGGCTTCGCAGCCGCTGCCGACGACGGCGTCCTTGCTGCGGGCGACGCTGGCGACGGCCGCGACGCAGCGGCTCGGTCTGACGGTGGCGGAGGTGGATCTGCGCGTGACGGGCCTGCTGGAGGAGGAGACGGAACCGCCCGGGCCCGCCGCGCCCCTCCCCGAGCCGCCGCGCGCCGCCCAGGCCGGGGGCGACGACGAGAGTCGCGTCGCCGCAACCGCGCTCAAGGTCCCGGGCGTGCTTCATCTGACCGGCGCGCTGGGCCACCCCGTGCACATCGAGGAGCTACCCCGCGACGCCGCGCTGCCGCACCGCCACGTGCGGCTGGAACTCGCGGTGCGCGAGGACCACCGGGCCCGGGACGTGGCGCGCGAGGTCCGCACAGCGGTGCGGACGGCACTGCAGGACCACCCGACGGTGGCGGTCCTGGTGAGCGGGATCGGCTGAGGGGGCGGCGCCCGTCGTGGGCCGCGGGCACCGCGCGGCCGAGGGTCCCCGGGGGATGCCAGGAAGCGGCCCGGCTCAGTCCCCGACGCCCGCGAGGTCCCGCAGACGGCGGGCCTGGGCCTGGCGTTCCGCGCCGCGCTGGTCCTCGTAGCTGCGCTCCTGCGCGCCGCGCAGCAGCGCCTTGGTCTCGATGACCGCGTCACGGGGGGCGGCGAGCACGGCCGACGCGAGGTCGCGGACCGTGTCGTCGAGCTGGTCGGCGGGCACGGCCACGTTGGCCAGCCCGGTGTTCACGGCCTCCTCGGCCGTGACGAAGCGCCCGGTCACGCAGATCTCCAGCGCGCGGGCGTATCCGACGAGTCCCACCAGCGGATGCGTGCCCGTCAGGTCGGGCACGAGTCCGAGGCTGGTCTCGCGCATGGCGAACTGCACGTCGTCGGCGACGACGCGCAGGTCGCAGGCGAGGGCGAGCTGGAAGCCCGCCCCGATGGCGTGCCCCTGGACGGCGGCGACGGAGACGATGTCGCTGCGCCGCCACCAGGTGAACGCCTGCTGGTACTCGGCGATGGTCGCGTCCAGTTCGGCGTCGCTCCCACGCGCGAGGTCCATGAACGACGGTTCCCCGTCGAAGCCCTCGGGCGTGAACGCCTGCCGGTCGAGACCGGCCGAGAAGGACTTGCCCTCGGCCCGCAGCACCACGACGCGGACGGAGCCCGGCAGTTGCCGCCCAGCCTCGGTCAACGCCCGCCACAGAGCGGGACTCTGCGCGTTGCGCTTGGCCGGGTTGGTGAGCGTCACCGTGGCGATCGCGTCGTCGACGGTGAGCCGTACGCCGTCCTTGTCGAGTACGGGACCGAGGTCCTTGTCAGGCGAAGCCATGGAACGCCTCCGATGTGTGCGGTCGTCATCCGTGCCGCACGACGGCTTTCCCGCCGTAGCACGGCACAGCTAAGTGACTGCACAGTAACCACCCGGCCGATCAGCCGACCGACCGGGTGGCCACCATCGAAGCCGAGGGGCCACCCGGGGTCAGGCCGTGGCCTTTTTACCCCGTGTCGCCCCGCCACGCCCTCGCAGCGTGACGCCCGACTCACTGAGCATGCGGTGCACGAAGCCATACGAGCGGCCGGTCTCCTCGGCCAACGCCCGGATGCTCGCACCGGCGTCGTACTTCTTCTTCAGGTCTGCCGCGAGCTTGTCGCGCGCGGCGCCGGTCACCCGGCTGCCCTTCTTCAGAGTCTCGGCCACCCGTGCCTCCTCATGGGAAGTGCGCTCTGGTCTCCTCATGATCACCCCTCCGGGCCTTGATGGCCACCCATTCGGCAAGGTCCGTGAGACAAGGTTGTGACGACGGGAGTGCATCCCCACAAGTGGAATAAGAAATTCCGAAGAGCGACGTCCGTACGACCGAACGGATTGCCACGGGAAATGCCAGGTCAGAAAGGTGTCGCGGCCGAGCCCGGAAGAATCGGGGGCTCGGCCGCGAAATCGATGTAGGACACACCTCGGTACGAGGAGATCTCACACAGATGATGGATCACCGATAGGCCGAATGATCCATACGCCGTTGATCACGCATTCGATCAAGCCAGGGCGACGAGATCCGCGTAGTCGGCGCCCCACAGGTCCTCGACGCCGTCGGGCAGCAGGATGATCCGCTCCGGCTGGAGCGCCTCGACGGCGCCCTCGTCGTGCGTGACGAGGACGACCGCGCCCTTGTACGTGCGCAGCGCGCCGAGGATCTCCTCGCGGCTGGCCGGGTCGAGGTTGTTGGTCGGCTCGTCGAGGAGCAGCACGTTCGCCGAGGACACCACCAGGGTGGCGAGCGCCAGGCGGGTCTTCTCGCCTCCGGAGAGGACCCCGGCGGGCTTGTCGACGTCGTCGCCGGAGAACAGGAACGAGCCGAGCACCTTGCGGACCTCGACGAGGTCCATGTCGGGCGCGGCGGAGCGCATGTTCTCCAGGACCGTGCGGTCGGGGTCGAGGGTCTCGTGCTCCTGCGCGTAGTAGCCGAGCTTCAGCCCGTGGCCGGGGACGACCGCGCCGGTGTCGGGCTGCTCGACGCCGCCCAGCAGCCGCAGCAGGGTGGTCTTGCCGGCGCCGTTGAGGCCCAGGATGACGACGCGGCTGCCCTTGTCGATCGCCAGGTCGACATCGGTGAAGATCTCCAGCGAGCCGTACGACTTGGACAGGCCCTCGGCCATCAGCGGGGTCTTGCCGCAGGGCGCGGGCTCCGGGAAGCGGAGCTTGGCGACCTTGTCGGACTGGCGTACCGCATCCAGGCCGGACAGCAGCTTGTCCGCGCGGCGGGCCATGTTCTGCGCGGCGACCGTCTTGGTGGCCTTGGCGCGCATCTTGTCGGCCTGCGAATGCAGCGCGGCGGCCTTCTTCTCGGCGTTGGCACGCTCGCGCTTACGGCGCTTCTCGTCGGCCTCGCGCTGCTGCTGGTAGAGCTTCCAGCTCATGTTGTAGATGTCGATCTGGGCGCGGTTGGCGTCCAGGTAGAACACCTTGTTGACGACCGTCTCGACCAGGTCGACGTCGTGGGAGATCACGATGAAGCCGCCGCGGTAGGTCTTGAGGTAGTCGCGCAGCCAGACGATCGAGTCGGCGTCGAGGTGGTTGGTCGGCTCGTCGAGCAGCAGCGTGTCCGCGTCGGAGAACAGGATGCGGGCCAGCTCGATACGGCGGCGCTGACCGCCGGAGAGGGTGTGCAGGGGCTGGCCGAGCACCCGGTCGGGCAGGTTGAGCGCGGCGGCGATGGTGGCGGCCTCGGCCTCGGCGGCGTACCCGCCCTTGGTGAGGAACTCCGTCTCCTGGCGCTCGTACTGCTTGAGCGCCTTCTCGCGCGTGGCGCCCTGGCCGCCCGCGATGCGCTGCTCGTTGTCGCGCATCTTGCGGATCAGTACGTCGAGGCCGCGGGCGGAGAGGATGCGGTCGCGGGCGAGGGTGTCGAGGTCGCCGGTGCGGGGGTCCTGCGGGAGGTAGCCGACCTCGCCGGAGCGGGTGATGGTGCCGCCGGCGGGCATGCCCTGGCCGGCCAGGCACTTGGTGAGGGTGGTCTTCCCCGCGCCGTTGCGGCCGACGAGGCCGATGCGGTCGCCCTTGGCGACACGGAAGGTGGCGTTTTCGATGAGGACGCGGGCACCGGCGCGCAGCTCGATACCGGAGGCGGAGATCACGGACAGACTCCAGGGCGATACGGGGGCGGGATGGGCGGCTGAGGACGTTCCCGCCGTCTAATGCGCGAGGAGAAAGGCCATGGGGGACAGTCTAACGGGGGCGTGCAACCACTTTTTCTGCGTGCGGGTGTTCGGTTCGTCTCGCCGGGTCGTTGTCAGTGGTGGGTGCGAGACTGAGCAGCAGGACCGGATCATCGGATTTCCGGCGACCGAGCACAAGGGAGTGATCGGTATGGCAGGCACGTCCGGCGGGCGTCCGAGCATCTACCCGACGCTGCTGTACGCCGACGCGAAGGCGGCGATCCGGCAGCTCACGGAGGCCTTCGGCTTCACGGAGCTGTCGGTGTACGAGGGCGAGGACGGCGCGGTGATGCACGCCGAGCTGGTCCAGGGCAACGGCGCGGTGATGGTCGGCAGCAAGGGCCGGGGCGGCGTGTTCGACGCGGCCATGAAGGACGCGGGCACCACCGGGGTGTACGTCGTCGTGGACGACGTGGACGCACACCACCGCCGCGCCGTGGACCACGGCGCGGAGATCCTGATGCCCCCGACGGACCAGGACTACGGCTCGCGGGACTACATGGCCCGGGACCTCGAGGGCAATGTGTGGAGCTTCGGGACGTACGCGCCCGAGATGGCGGGCTGACGGTCCCGGCGGCGGGCGCTCGCTAGCTGCCTCCGGTGTGCACCTGGAACGCGGCCCGGCGTACGGCCTTGGCCAGGGCCGGGTCGGGGTGTGCCGCGGCGAGGGCGACCAGGACCTGCACGGTCCGCGGGTGGCCCACGGCCCGCACCTCGTCCAGCAGCATCGGGATGGTCGGCTGCACGGCGGACTCCAGGTGGCGGACGAGCAGCGGTGCCTCACCGTGGTCGGCGACGGCGGCGGCGGTGTCCACCCACAGCCAGGTCGCCTCCTCCCGGGTGAGCACCTCGTGGGCGTCCTCCGGGTCGGCCCCGTCGTGCTCGGCGAGCCACAGCAGCGCGTACGGCCTGAGCGTCGGCTCGTCCAGCACGGCGCGGACGTCCGGCTCGGCGGGGGCGCCGACCACGCGCAGCGCCTCGAAGGCGAGGCCGCGCAGCAGGGCGTCCTCACCGCGGGCGGCGCCGAGGAGTTCGGTGACGGCGCTGCCGACGGTACGGGCGGCGAGCCAGGCCCGGTACTCGGCGCGGGCCGCGTTCGGGCGCAGCTGGGCGCAGCCGCGGAGCATGTCCTCGGCGGCCTGCTCGATGTTCCCGGCGGGGCTCTGCGCGGCGACGCAGATCTGCTCCAGCTTGACCCAGACGGCCCAGCTGCCGAGCGGGGTGAGCGTGGCCTGGCCGTCGCCGTAGGTGAGGGCACCGACGGAGGCGAGGGCGCGCAGGGCCCACTCGAGGAGCGGGGCGAGCGGGGCGTCGGTGGGCTCCGGTTCGGCCGGCGGCTCGGGCTGCGGGCCGTAGGGGATCTCGCAGCGTGCCGTGCGCAGTTCGGTGACGCGCTGCTCCAGGAGGTCGAGGAGCTGCTCCACGGGGACGGGACCGGCGGACAGCTGCAGGAACGAGAGCACCTGCGGCATGGCCGAGACGACCTCGGCGACGGCGGCGGGCTCGTGGTCCTCGGGTTCCGGGCAGGCGAGCGACCAGGCGTCGAAGAGGGCGACCCAGCCGCGCAGTACGGCGCTGTCGTCGCGGTCCCAGGCGCGCAGCCGCCAGCCGGGGCGGGCGCTGTCGCCGTGCACCTCGACGAGACCGGCGAGCCGGGCGGTGTCCCAGTCGGCTCTGACCTGATCCGCGGTCAGGCCCAACTCCAGAGCGGCCCGTTCGGCGGTCGCGGCGGAGAGGGTGGCCTTGCCGTCGGCGGTGGCGCTGCCCCGGCCGGGGCCGAGCTCGGTGTCGGCCCAGCGGGCGACGCGGGCCGCGTCGGCGAGACCTGAGCGTGCCATTCTGGCCAGCTCCGCCGGTGCCGGGGTGCCCTCCGGGGGACGCGGTGCGGGTCGGCGCGAGCGCCGCTGGTTCATCGCTCTGGGGGCGGCGGCCAGGGGTCGCGGGCGGACGAGTCGAAGCCTGGAGTCGCGCGGGATACGGGACGTCACGGGGGCAGTCTTCCGGTTGACGGTCCGAAAACCCAAACGGAATGTCACGGCGGGCGACGGGGATGGCCAACGCACGGGGTCCCGTGAGTGGTCGAGGGCCGCAAACAGGCCAGTGGTACGACACTAAACGGAATCATCACGACCGGTCGGTAGGGGGCGGGACGGGACGTGGTTGCGACGGGGCGAAGGGGGCGTGAACGGGGGTATGTCAGGCCCGGGGGTCACATGAGAGGTGTCAGGAAGCGCCGCAGCGCCTCCTCGTAGGTCTGCGGGTCGGCGTTCCACATCGCTCCGTGGGGCGCGTTGCCGACGGTGCGGAGGGCGACCATGTCGGGGCGGGCGTCGGCGAGCCGGCGGGAGAGCTGCCAGGGGGCCACCGTGTCGTCCGGTCCGTGGAAGACGAGCGCCGGGGTCCGGAGTCCCTCGGAGGGTGCCGTGCCCGGGACGCGGTCGCCGTACATGCCGGTGCGGCCCTGTGCGGCGCGGACCGCCAGGGGCAGCAGCACGCCCGGGGTGCGGCGGGCCGCGGCGAGGGCGCGCAGGGTGGTCTCCCAGCTGAGCACCGGGGAGTCCAGGACGAGCCCGCAGACGCGGTCGCGCAGCCCCGAGTGCGCGGCGGCGCGCAGGGCCATGGTGGCGCCGGTGGACCAGCCGTGCAGGACGACCTGCCGGGCGCCGTAGCGCACGGCGTAGCGGATCGCCGCGTCGAGGTCGCGCCACTCGGTCTCGCCGAGGTGGTTCAGGCCGTCGGGCGGGCGGGGTGCGCCCAGGTCGCCGCGGTAGGCGAGGGCGAGCACCGGGAAGCGGTTGCGGTGCAGGAACCCCATGACGTTCATGGCGAGTTCCCGGGTGGTGCCCAGGCCGTGCACGGCGATCACCCAGGTGTCCCGGGCACCGGGCACGAACCACGCGGGCAGGGCGCCGAGTTCGCCGGGGATGTCGATGTCGGCGTGTTCGAGGCCGAGGGCGGCGCCCGGGTCGCCGACGTACACGTTCGGGGTGAGCCAGACCCTGTCGCCGGGTTCGAGGGTGCCGTGCGTGACCTGCTCCAGGCGGCGTACGACGGTGTCGGCGGGGTGCGGGGTGTTGGCCAGGACGGGGCCGACGACCGCGTGGGAGCCGTTGCCGGACAGGCCGTAGCGGCCGGGCCGCAGGGCGGCCAGGTCCCGGGTGAGGCTGATCTGCCCCGCGGCGGTGCCGTGCACGGTGAGCCGGGGTTCGGTGGGCAGGGGCCGGCCGGGAGGCGCCTTGAGCGCGGCGTCACTGGCGAACCGCCCGGCGGCCACGGCGGCGGCGCCGACTCCGATCACGGCGGTGACGGCAGCGGCCGTCGCTCTGACAGTGCGCACGGCTCCAGTGTCCTGGCGGGCCGGGGGAGCGACCAGTGGGAGGCAGCGGCGGGGTTACGGGGGCGGGAGTGGGGCGGGGTGGGGGGGTGGGGCGGGGTGCGGATAGTCGGCCTGGAAGCCCCGGGGACGCCTCGGCGCGTAGAGCATGCGCGCGCCGGGGTATCGGGCGGCTGCGCCTGGAGGGCGGGCGGGTGTGGGCGGGCGCCGGGACATCGGGCGACTGCACCTAGAAGGCAGGCGGGCATGGGCGGGCGCCGGTGCCGTGGCTGCGTCCGGAGGGCAGGGTGCCCGTGTCGGCGGCATGACGGCTGCGCCCGGTGGGGCCGAGGGGCTCCCGCACACCATGGTCTTCGTACTCACACGGCGGCGGCGCGAGCCACGCCCGACGCGACGGGCACGCCCCTGGATGACGCGAGAGTCAGCGGCGCGACCGCTGCCCCCGGAAGTGGGACGGCGCCACCCCGCACACCACCACGGCCTCCGCACCCACAACGCGGCGGCGCGAGCCACGGCGCGTGCGCGGCACCCGGGAGGACGCGAGGGTCGGCGGCGTGGTGGTCGGCGGGTGACCTCTCCGGCCGGTGGGGCGAGGCAGCAGGACCGGCGGTAGCGCCGGCCGCCCCGGCGGCACCGGGCGGCCAGGGCGGAAGGTCAGCGGCGTTGGCCGTAGCCGCGCAGCTGTTCCTGCACCTCCGCCAACTGCTCCCCGGACAGCAGGCTCGGGGACAGGCCCGGCACCGATGCGGCGGTCAGCCACAGGCGGCACATCCATTCCAGCTGGGCGGTGCGGTCGTAGGCCTGGTCCAGTGACGTGCCGTGGGTGATGGTGCCGTGGTTCTGGAGGAGGCAGCCGGAGCGGTCGGCGAGGGCGCGGAGCATGTTCTCGGCCAACTCGTCGGTGCCGTATGTGGCATACGGGGCAACCCGGACGGGTCCGCCCAGCGCGGCGGCCATGTAGTGGATCAGCGGCAGCTCGCTCACGAGCGTCGAGACGGCCGTCGCGTGCACGGCGTGGGTGTGGACGACGACCCGGGCGCCGGTCGTGCGGTAGACCGCGAGGTGCATGGGCAGCTCGCTGGTCGGGACGAGCGTGCCGAGGACCTGCCGGCCGTCGAGGCCGACGCCGGTCACGTCGTCCGGCCTCAGCCGGTCGTAGGGGACGCCCGACGGCGTGACCAGGACCGTGTCCCCGACGCGCACCGAGACGTTCCCGGACGTGCCGACGACGAGACCGTCGGAGACGGTCCGGCGGGCCGTCGTGACGAGTTCCTGCCAGGCACGTGCCTCCTCGGGGCGCACACCCCTCCGCCGCGACTCCCCCACATCCTGTCCGCCGCCCCGGACGTCCCCCGCGCCCCGCCCGTCGCCTCGCTGCTCAGCCATGCGGCGATCCTGCCAGGCAGGCTCTCAACGCGCCGCCGGGCGGGGGCACTTTAGGCCGGAAGCCGAGCATCCGTAAGGGCGCATACCGGCACAGACACCGCACAGATCTCTCTTGGCCGGAGACCTTCGGGCATTCAACGATCTCCCAGTACTCTCTGGGGGATTTGCCGTGCACGTCGCCATTCCGGGGGGAAACATGGCCCGTGACCACACACCGTCCCGACACCGCGGCCGCCGGCTCGCCGCGTACGCGGCGGCACTCGCACTGGGAGGCATCGCCCTGGCCGAGGCTCCGGCCTCGGGGGCGAGCCGCCCGAAGGGACACGACGTCTCGTCGCACCAGAAGAACGTCGACTGGCAGAGCGCGAAGGCGAAGGGCGCCAGGTTCGTCTACGTCAAGGCGACCGAGTCCACCACCTACCGCAACCCCTACTTCGGCCAGCAGTACAACGGCTCGCGCAAGGCCGGTCTGGTCCGCGGCGCCTACCATTTCGCACTGCCCAACAGGTCGTCGGGCCAGGCACAGGCGGCGCACTTCGTGAGCAACGGCGGCGGCTGGACCGCGGACGGCTGGACGCTGCCGCCCGCGCTCGACATCGAATACAACCCGTACGACAAGAAACGCAAGTGCTACGGCCTGAGCAAGACGAGGATGGTCGGCTGGATCAAGTCGTTCAGCGACGAGGTCAAGCGGCTCACCGGCCGCCGCCCGGTGATCTACACGACCACCCACTGGTGGAACACGTGCACGGGCAACAGCCGCGCCTTCGCCGCCGACCACCCCTTGTGGATCGCCCGCTACAACGCCGCGAGCGCGGGCACGCTGCCGGCCGGCTGGACCTCGTGGACGTTCTGGCAGTACGACAACGGCTCCGGAAGCCTGCCGGGTGACCAAAATCTCTTCAACGGGTCACTCGATCGACTGAAACGGTTCGCGCGCGGGGCCTAGCCCCGGGGGCGTGGGGAGCCTGACAGCAGGCGGAACGGTAACCCTCGACCGTGGACACCCCTGCGCCCCTCCCAGTTCATCTTCCGTTCACTCAGGTTACCTACGTTCGTCCGGCCAACGACCTCGAACGATTGCCTGGGTAAATGGAAAGCTTCTCGCTGATCCTCGCGATTGTGGTGGTAACCGCACTCGCGTTCGATTTCACGAACGGTTTCCACGACACCGCGAACGCGATGGCCACGACCATTTCCACGGGCGCCATGAGACCCAAGGTCGCAGTGGCCATGTCCGCGGTCCTGAACCTGGTCGGCGCCTTCCTGTCCGTGGAAGTCGCCAACACGATCTCCAAAGGCCTCGTCGACGAGGCCGGCATCCGTCCCGAGGTCATCTTCGCCGCCCTGGTCGGCGCGATCCTCTGGAACCTGCTGACCTGGCTGGTCGGTCTGCCGTCCAGTTCCTCGCACGCCCTGATGGGCGGCCTGATCGGCGCCACGATCGCCTCGGCGGGCGTCGGCGCGGTGCACGGTGACGTCCTGGTCACCAAGGTGCTGATCCCGGCGATCGCCGCCCCGCTGGTCGCGGGCATCGCGGCGCTGCTCGCCACGCGGCTGACGTACTCCCTCGGCAAGAAGGCCGACGGCAAGGCCTCCGAGAAGGGCTACCGGGCCGGCCAGATCGCCTCCGCGGGCCTGGTCTCCCTGGCCCACGGCACCAACGACGCCCAGAAGACGATGGGTGTCATCACCCTCGCCCTGGTCGCCGGCGGCGCCGTCGCCCCGGACTCCGACCCGCCCATGTGGGTCATCCTCTCCGCGGGCATCGCGATCGCGCTCGGCACCTACCTGGGCGGCTGGCGCATCATCCGCACCATGGGCAAGG
Source organism: Streptomyces sp. NPDC050164 (assembly GCF_044459945.1). Classification (NCBI taxonomy): domain Bacteria; kingdom Bacillati; phylum Actinomycetota; class Actinomycetes; order Kitasatosporales; family Streptomycetaceae; genus Streptomyces; species Streptomyces sp. NPDC050164. Next base: position 251,796 of record NZ_JBITJK010000006.1, on the reverse strand, counting down.
GCCTGACCGACCTCCGGCCGCAGCAGGGCTTCGCCGCCCAGACCAGCGCGGCGACGGTCATCCTGGCCTCCTCGCACCTCGGTTTCTCGCTCTCCACGACCCACTCGGTGTCCGGCTCCGTGATGGGCGCGGGCCTCGGCCGCAAGGGCGGCGTCGTCCGCTGGTCGACGGCGACGCGGATGTTCGTCGCGTGGGGACTGACGCTGCCGGCGGCGGCCCTGGTGGCCGCGCTCGCCGAGTACGTCACCGGCTTCGGCAGCTGGGGCACCGCGGTGGTGGCCGTCTTCCTCGTCGCCTCCAGCGCGGCGATCTGGAAGATCTCGCGGCGTGAGGTCGTCGACCACACCAACGTCAACGACACCGACGAGTCGGAGCCGGCCGGTGTGGTGACCACGGCGATGGCCGCGGTGACGCCGCCGCCGGCGAGTGGCACCGCCACGGACGGGCCGATCGCGACGATAGCGGCGCCGGCCTCGGCCGAACGCGAGCCCTCGACCACGACCACCCCGGTCTGATCGCCCACTCGGTTACAAGGAGAACCTCTGCCATGAAGATCGACTGGGCGGCCCTCGGCTCCGTCTTCGGCGTCAGCCTCGTGGTCACCGTGGCCCTCGTGGGCCTGTTCACCCTCGGCATCACCGGCCTGTCCCGCCGCGAGCGGGCGGTGGCCGCGGGCGGGTCCGCGGGGCTTGCCGTGACGGGCGCGTACGCGTGCTTCGCGGCGTGTGCGGCGGCTGTGGGCTACGGGATCTACTTGATCGTGGCCTGATCACCGAGCACAGCGCCGGTCACCGCCCTGCTCGCCACCGTCTCAGGACGGCGACGAGCAGGGCGGTTCACTGTGGTCGGGAAACGTCCGGCTGAGCTGTTCGTATCGGTCCCGGACCGTCTCGCAGAGCCTCTTCGCGAGTACGTCGGGATCGAGCGGGACGCGCACCAGCCCCAGCTCCGTGCCCGCCACGAGGTCCCCTCCCTCGTCGGCGACGCGCACGACGGCGTCCGTTCCCATGTCGTCGCCGTAGCCGTAGACCACGCTCCCGGGCTCGTCGCAGTGCTCCAGCTCTGAACCGGCGTGTGGCGGCCGTCGGCACAGAAGGCGAGTCCATAGGTGCCCCTGTCGGTGGGATCCACCCGTCCCACGGGCTCCCGCGCTCCACTCGTGCCGCTCTCGGTGTCCCACAGCTGCACGGTGCCCTCGGTCCGGAGAATGGCGACCCGCCGCGGGTCCTTCGGATCGGCGGCGGCGGCCAGGCAGTGTTCGGGCTCGTTGTGATCCGTCGTGGAGCAGGCGGATCGGCTGCCGCTGGGGGTGAGCTGTCTCGCGGATCTCCAGGCCGTTCCCCCACAAGGCGATTCTGCCGCCGCCCCGGTTGAAGGTCACGGCGCCGTACTCGCCCTCGAAGGGAACCGGGCGGGCCGTCGCCTCGCCGTGCGTCGTCAGGTACCCGCCCACCGTCGACTCGGGCGGCGCAGCGTTCCCCGGAGCGGTGAAGTCGGCTTCGTCGTCCGGCATCCCCACGACCGCCAGTCGTCCGCCGTTGATCGCCGCCGCCGGCTGTTCCGTCGCTCCGATCGAGAGGTACGGGTCCGCGGTGTAGGTCACCGGGGTCAGGGTGACGCGGATGAGGTCATGGCCGTACACGCCGTAGAAGTACGTGCCGTTCTCGCCCGTGACGGCGCTGAGCAGCGCGTCCCCGGAACCGGCGTCCGGCGGGAAGTCGGCGACATGGCGCTTTCCCGTTCTCAGGTCACGCCAGAGCCGGCGCTCACCGTTCTTACCCGTCCACGCGACGTAGCGCCCCGCCGGGTCGACGTAGGCGTACTCGGACTTCGGCCGGACCACCCGGTCCGTGCGAGCCGCGTCGAGACGGCCGTGACGGACGGGCTTCCACTCGCCCTTGCCCGTGGCGGCGACAAAGCCGTTCTCCTCGTCGGCGGGCAGTGCCGCGGCCAGCAGGCACTCATCGGGTGACAGGAGTGAGGCGGGCACCTGGACCGGCTGCTCGTGCTCCCCGTCGATCCGGTGGATCCACAGCCAGGAGGACCAGTGCCGTACTGGCAGTCGTCCTCGACGGCCCCTATGACCAGGTGGAGGAGTCGGTCCCCGCGGGCGGAGAAGTCGAGGCTCAACGTGGGGTCGCACCCGAACGAATCCTGACGATGCCGCGAAGGTGTGACTCGTCCGGCCCGTCCGGCTGCCCGGGGTGCGCGGACGGGCCCTCCTCGTCTCCGGGCGGCTCAGTCGTATGTGCCATCGGACACCTGTCTTCCACCCTGTTGACGGCTGGTCGGGAAGAAGATCCATTTCACCGGGGTGCACGACGTGATCACAACGGCCGCGCCCCCGGTTCACCGGACCGATGGACCCTGCGTGGAAAGGCAGCGCGACACGGCCCGTGATGGTAGGGGCGACCCGGCGGTGTGGGCTTCTCCACACTCTCCCCTCGCAGGTCAACGGCAAGTTGACGGCGGTACCCGGCCGTGGTGGACTGCCGGGGCCAGTACGGCGGCAGGAGAGGAAGCCGGTGGAAGTCCGGCGCGGTCCCGCCACTGTCACCGGGGTAGCAATCCCCGGGAGCCAGGAACTCTCACCGCCGGTCCAGTCGAACCAGGGCGCGGACACCCTGAGTGAGGACATATCGCCATGCGCGGCTGCCGATCTAGGTTCAGTACCCCACCCCTGCCTGCCCCTGTGGGCGGCTGAGCCCATGGGTGCCGGCCGCGTCTTCGCGTACGGCGCCGCCGCCGGTCTGATCGGTGACCTGCTGCTCGGCGATCCTCGCCGAGGGCATCCGGTCGCCGTGTTCGGGCGGGCCGCGGGGGCCGTGGAACGGGTGTTGTGGCGGGACCACCGGGGGTGGGGAGCGCTGCACGCCGTGGTGTGTGCGGGAGGGACCGTCGCGCTCGGGGCCGCCGCCGCGCGCGCCGTGCGGGACTCCGCCGTCGCGTCGGTCGTTCTGACCGGTGCTGCCACCTGGGCCGTTGTCGGGGGGACTTCGCTCGCGCGGGAGGCGCGGGCCGTCGGGCGTGCCCTGGAGGCGGGGGACGTCGCGGGGGCCCGGGAGCGGCTGCCGCATCTGTGCGGGCGGGATCCGCAGGCGCTCGACGCCAACGGGATCGCCCGGGCCGTGGTCGAGTCCGTCGCCGAGAACACCTCCGACGCGGTCGTGGGGGCGCTCGTGTGGGGGGCCGTCGGTGGTGTGCCGGGGCTCCTCGGGTTCCGGGCCGTCAACACCCTCGACGCCATGGTCGGGCACAAGTCGGCCCGGTACCGGCGGTACGGGTGGGCCTGCGCGCGGCTGGACGATCTCGCGGGCTGGCCCGGGGCCCGGCTGACCGCCGTGCTCGCGACCCTGGCAGGGGACGATCCGCGGGGAGCCGTGCGGGCCTGGCGTGCCGATGCCGCCAAGCATCCGAGCCCCAACGCCGGGCCCGTGGAGGCCTCGTTCGCGGGGGCGCTCGGCGTGCGGCTGGGCGGGACCCTGTCGTACGGCGGGCGCGTCGAGCACCGGCCCGTGCTCAACGGGGCGGGGCGCGGCGTCGGCACCCGGGACATCGAACGGGCCGTACGGCTGTCCAGGCGTGTCGGCTGGCTCGCGCTCGGCGTCTGTGTCGCCGCGCGCCGCATCGCGAAAGGGCGTACGTCATGACGGGCGGTGGGCTTCTCGTCGCCGGCACCACCTCCGACGCCGGCAAGAGCGTCGTGACCGCCGGGATCTGCCGGTGGCTGGTGCGGCAGGGCGTCAAGGTCGCGCCCTTCAAGGCGCAGAACATGTCCCTCAATTCCTTCGTGACGAAGGAAGGGGCCGAGATCGGGCGGGCGCAGGCCATGCAGGCGCAGGCCTGCCGCGTCGAGCCGACCGCGCTGATGAACCCCGTGCTGCTCAAGCCCGGCGGCGAGAGCAGCAGTCAGGTCGTGCTGCTGGGCAAGCCGGTCGGGGAGCTCAGCGCACGCGGGTACCACGGCGGACGGCAGCAGAAGCTGCTCGGGACCGTGCTGGACTGTCTGGAGCAGTTGCGGGGCACGTATGACGCGGTGATCTGTGAGGGGGCGGGCAGTCCCGCCGAGATCAATCTGCGGCGGACCGACATCGTCAACATGGGGATCGCCCGCAACGCCGGGCTCCCCGTGCTCGTCGTCGGGGACATCGACCGGGGCGGTGTCTTCGCCTCGTTCTTCGGGACCGTCGCGCTGCTGTCGCGCGAGGACCAGGAGTGCGTCGCCGGGTTCCTCGTCAACAAGTTCCGGGGGGACGTCTCCCTGCTGGAGCCGGGCCTCGACATGCTCCAAGGGCTCACCGGGCGGCGTACGTACGGCGTTCTGCCCTTCCGGCACGGGCTGGGGATCGACGAGGAGGACGGGTTGCGGGTCTCCCTGCGCGGCACCGTGCGGGAGTCGCTCGTCGCCCCGCCCGTCGGCGAGGACGTCCTGCGGGTCGCCGTGTGCGCGATCCCGCTCATGTCCAACTTCACCGACGTGGACGCGCTGGCCGCCGAACCCGGTGTCGTCGTGCGGTTCGTGGACCGGCCCGAGGAACTCGCCGACGCCGACCTCGTCATCGTGCCCGGGACCCGGGGGACCGTCCGTGCGATGGAATGGCTGCGGGAGCGCGGGCTGGCCGGCGCGCTCGTGCGCAGGGCCGCCGAGCAGCGGCCCGTCCTCGGGATCTGCGGCGGCTTCCAGATCCTCGGCGAGCACATCGAGGACGACGTGGAGAGCCGCCGGGGTCATGTCGAGGGGCTCGGGATCCTGCCCGTGCGGGTGCGGTTCGCCCGCGAGAAGACCCTCACCCGGCCGGAGGGCGAGGCCCTCGGGGAGTGTGTGGAGGGCTACGAGATCCACCACGGCGTCGCCGATGTCCAGGGCGGCACCCCGTTCCTGGACGGCTGCCGGGTCGGCCAGACCTGGGGCACGCACTGGCACGGCTCGCTGGAGTCGGACGGCTTCCGACGGGCCTTCCTGCGCGAGGTGGCGGCCGCCGCGGGGCGCCGCTTCGTGCCGGCGCCTGACACCTCGTTCGCCGCGCTGCGCGAGGAGCAGCTCGACCGGCTCGGCGACCTGATCGAACAGCACGCGGACACGGACGCGCTGTGGCGGCTCATCGAGTCCGGCGCGCCGCGAGGACTGCCCTTCATTCCACCGGGAGCGCCCGCATGAGCACTGTGTTGTTGTTGTCGACCGCCGACACGGACCTGCTGGCGGCCCGGGCCGCCACCGGTGCCTCGTACCGGATCGGCAACCCGACCCGCGTGGATGTCGGGGAGGAGCTTCCGGCGCTCCTCGAAGGCGCGGACATCGCCGTCGTACGGCTGCTCGGCGGCAAGCGGGCCTGGGAGGACGGGCTCGCCGCGCTGAAGGCGTCCGGCGTCCCGACCGTGCTGCTGGGCGGAGAGGCCGTTCCCGACGCCGAGTTGATGGCCGAGTCGTCGGTGCCGGCGGGTGTCGTGGCGGAGGCGCTGAAGTACCTCGTGGAGGGCGGGCCGGCCAACCTCACGGAGCTGGCGCGGTTCCTGTCCGACACCGTGCTGCTCACGGGCGAGGGCTTCGCCGCGCCGCAGCGGATGCCGGAGTACGGCGTCCGCGGCGAGCGCGCACAGGTCGAGGGCCGGCCGACGGTCGGCGTGCTCTTCTACCGGGCGCACGAGCTGAGCGGCAACACCGCCTTCGTGGACACCCTGTGCGACGCGATCGAGGCGCGGGGCGCCAACGCGCTTGCCGTGTACTGCGGTTCGCTGCGCGGGGCCGACGCGGGGCTGTACGAGATCCTCGGGCGGGCGGACGCCCTCGTCGCCACCGTCCTCGCCGCCGGCGGCACCCACGCCTCGCAGGCCTCGGCGGGGGGTGACGAGGAGTCCTGGGACATCGGCGCCCTCGCCGAGCTGAACATCCCCGTGCTGCAAGGTCTGTGCCTGACGTCCTCGCGGCGCGCCTGGGAGGCGTCCGACGCCGCCCTGTCCCCCATGGACGCCGCGATGCAGGTGGCGATCCCGGAGTTCGACGGGCGGCTGATCACCGTGCCGTTCTCGTTCAAGGAGCAGGGCGCGGACGACGTGCCCGTGTACGTCGCCGACCCGGAGCGGGCCGCGCGGGTCGCCGGGATCGCCGTACGGCACGCGCGGTTGAAGCACAAGGCGAACGCCGAGAAGAGGCTCGCGCTCGTCTTCACCGCGTACCCGACCAAGCACTCGCGGGTCGGCAACGCCGTCGGGCTGGACACCCCGGCCTCGGCGGTGCGGGTGCTGGACGCCCTCAAGGAGTCCGGGTACGGACTCACCGAGTACCCGGCGGGTGGTGACGAGTTGATCCACCGGCTCATCGCGGCCGGCGGGCACGACGTGGAGTGGCTGACGGACGAGCAGCTGGCCGCCGCGCCCGCGCGGGTGCCGCTGGCGGACTACCGGGCCTGGTTCGACAAGCTCGACCCCGAGCTGAGGGACGCCATGACCGAGGCGTGGGGCGAGCCACCGGGCAGCCTCTACGTCGACGGGGACGACATCGTGCTGGCGTCGCTGCAGTTCGGGAACGTCGTCGTGATGATCCAGCCGCCGCGCGGCTTCGGCGAGAACCCCATCGCGATCTACCACGACCCGGACATGCCGCCGTCCCACCACTACCTGGCGGCCTACCGCTGGCTGGAGAACAGTTTCGGCGCGGACGCGATCGTGCACATGGGCAAGCACGGCACGCTGGAGTGGCTGCCCGGCAAGGGCCTCGGGCTCAGCGCCGGCTGCGCCCCGGACGCCGTGCTCGGGGAGCTGCCCCTGATCTACCCGTTCATCGTCAACGACCCGGGCGAGGGCACCCAGGCCAAACGGCGCGGGCACGCCACGGTCGTCGACCACCTGGTGCCGCCGATGGCCCGCGCCGACACCTACGGCGACCTGGCCAAGCTGGAGCAGCTCCTCGACGAGTACGCGCTCGTCTCCGACCTGGACCCGGCGAAGGCCCCGGCCGTGCGCGCGCAGATCTGGACCCTCGTCAAGGCCGCCGAGCTGCATCACGACCTGCATGTCGACGAGCAGCCGGACGACGAGGCGTTCGACGAGTTCGTCATGCACATCGACGGCTATCTGTGCGAGATCAAGGACGTGCAGATCCGCGACGGCCTGCACATCCTGGGCGGCGGCCCGGTCGGTGAACCACGCGTCAATCTCGTGCTGGCGGTGCTGCGGGCCTCGCAGGTGTGGGGTGGTCAGGCCGACGCGCTGCCCGGGCTCAGGGCGGCGCTGGCGGAGCACTTCGGGCTGGTGGAGAAGGAGTTGCTGGCCGAGCCGGGCGCTGCGGTGAAGGTGCCGGCGGAGCTGACGGGCCTGGTGGCGGGGCCGGCCCGCACCGCCGCCGACGCGATCGATCTGCTGGAGCAGCTGTGCCGGCGGATCGCGGAGGGCATGGAGGAGCGGGGCTGGGCGGTCGCCGAGGTCCCGGCGCTGGTCCGGGAGGTGCTCGGCAGGGGCGTCGCCGACGCCGTGGCGGTGCTGGAGTTCGCCTGCACGGAGGTCGTGCCGCGGCTGGCCAGGACGAGCGACGAGATCGGGCACATCCTGCGGGCCCTGGACGGCGGTTACGTCCCGGCGGGACCCTCCGGCTCGCCGACCCGCGGCCTGGTCAACGTCCTGCCGACGGGACGCAACTTCTACTCCGTCGACCCCAAGGCGATTCCGTCCCGGCTGAGCTGGGAGGTCGGGCAGTCGCTCGCGGACTCGCTGGTGCAGCGGTATCTGACCGACACCGGCGCGTACCCGAAGTCCGTCGGCCTGACGGTGTGGGGCACCTCGGCCATGCGCACCCAGGGCGACGACATCGCCGAGATCCTGGCGCTGCTGGGCTGCCGGCCGGTGTGGGACGACGCCTCGCGCCGGGTGACCGGGTTCGAGGTGATCTCCCCGCAGGAGCTGGGCCGGCCGCGCATCGACGTGACGGTCCGGATCTCCGGCTTCTTCCGGGACGCGTTCCCTCATGTGGTCGGGCTGATCGACGACGCCGTCCGCACGGTCGCCGAGCTGGACGAGCCCGCCGAGCAGAACTACGTCCGCGCGCACGCCGACGAGGACACCGCCGAGCACGGCGACCGGCGCCGGGCGACCGCCCGGATCTTCGGCTCCAAGCCGGGGGCGTACGGGGCCGGTCTGCTGCCGCTGATCGACGCGCGCAACTGGCGCTCCGACGCGGACCTCGCCGAGGTGTACGCGGTGTGGGGCGGCTACGCCTATGGGCGGGGGCTGGATGGACGGGCCGCGCGCGGGGACATGGAGACGGCGTTCCGGCGGATCGCGGTCGCCGCGAAGAATGTCGACACGCGTGAGCACGACCTCGTCGACGCCGACGACTACTTCCAGTACCACGGCGGCATGGTCGCCATGGTCCGCCATCTGACGGGCGCGAGCCCCGAGGCGTACGTCGGCGACTCGGCCACCCCGGACCAGGTGAAGACCCGCACTCTGGGCGAGGAGACGCACCGGGTGTTCCGCGCCCGCGTGGTCAACCCGCGCTGGATGGCGGCCATGCGGCGGCACGGCTACAAGGGCGCCTTCGAGATGGCCGCGACCGTGGACTACCTGTTCGGGTACGACGCCACGGCCGGGGTCGTGGACGACTGGATGTACGAGAAACTCAGCGCCGAGTACGTCTTCGACCCGGAGAACCGGGAGTTCATGAAGACGTCCAACCCCTGGGCGCTGCGCGGCATCACCGAGCGGCTGCTGGAGGCCGCCGACCGCGGACTGTGGGCGGAGCCGGACGCGGAGACGCTGGAGCGGCTGCGTGCCACGTACCTGGAGCTCGAAGGCGACTTGGAAGGTGACGACAAGTGAGCACCCCGTTCCCGTTCACGGCCGTGGTGGGCCAGGACGACCTGCGGCTCGCGCTGCTGCTGAACGCCGTGTCGCCGGCGGTCGGCGGTGTGCTGGTGCGCGGTGAGAAGGGCACCGCCAAGTCGACGGCCGTGCGGGCGCTGTCCGCGCTGATGCCTCAGGTGGACGTCGTCCCCGAGTGCCGCTTCTCCTGCGACCCCTCCTCCCCCGACCCCGCCTGCCCGGACGGGCCGCACGCGCCGGGAACCGCCGGCCGGTCCCGTCCGGCCCGGATGGTCGAGCTGCCCGTCGGTGCCTCGGAGGACCGGCTGGTGGGCGCGCTGGACATCGAGCGGGCGCTGTCGGAGGGCGTGAAGGCCTTCGAGCCGGGGCTGCTCGCCGCCGCGCACCGCGGCATCCTCTACGTGGACGAGGTCAACCTCCTCCACGACCACCTGGTCGACCTGCTGCTGGACGCGGCCGCGATGGGCGCCTCGTACGTGGAACGCGAAGGCGTCTCCGTACGGCACGCGGCCCGGTTCCTGCTCGTCGGCACCATGAACCCCGAGGAGGGCGAGCTGCGGCCGCAGTTGCTCGACCGGTTCGGGCTGACCGTCGAGGTCGCGGCCTCGCGGGAGCCCGAGCAGCGGGTGGAGGTCGTCAGGCGGCGGCTCGCCTACGACGCCGATCCGGCCGGTTTCGCGGCCCGGTGGGCGGACGAGGAAGCCGCCGTACGGGCGCGGATCGTGGCGGCACGGGAGCTGCTGCCGTCCGTGCGGCTGGGCGACGGGGCGCTGCGGCAGATCGCGGCGACCTGCGCGGCCTTCGAGGTCGACGGCATGCGCGCCGACATCGTGATGGCGCGGACGGCGACGGCGCTGGCGGCCTGGGCGGGGCGTACGGACGTGCTCGCCGAGGACGTCCGGCAGGCCGCGCTGCTCGCGCTGCCGCACCGCCGGCGGCGCAACCCCTTCGACGCGCCGGGGCTGGACGAGGACAAGCTGGACGAGACGCTGGAGGAGTTCTCCGGGGACGACGAGCCGGATCCGGATCCGGACCCCGGCCAGGGGCCGGACGGACCCGGCGGGGGCGGCGGGCAGCCGGAGCCCGACGACGGGCCGCAGGGCGATGACGCCGGGGCCACGCCCGAGGCCGGGGAGAACGGGCAGCCGCAGCCGTCGGGCGCCGGTGAGCAGTCGGCCGTACGGGCTGCCGAGCCGTTTAGGACCAAGGTGCTGAGCGTGCCCGGGATCGGCGAGGGTGCCGCCGGGCGGCGTTCGCGGGCGCGCACCGAGCACGGGCGGACGACCGGGGCCCGGCGGCCCCGGGGCACGCTCACGAAGCTGCACCTGGCGGCGACCGTGCAGGCCGCGGCCCCGCACCAGCGGGCGCGCGGGCGGTCCGGGCCGGGGCTGGTGGTGCGCCGGGACGATCTGCGGCAGGCCACCCGCGAGGGGCGCGAGGGCAACCTCGTGCTGTTCGTCGTGGACGCCTCCGGGTCGATGGCGGCGCGGCAGCGGATGAGTGCCGTGAAGGGCGCCGTGCTGTCGCTGCTGCTGGACGCCTACCAGCGGCGGGACAAGGTGGGGCTGGTGACGTTCCGGGGTTCGGGCGCGGACGTCGCGCTGCCGCCGACCTCGTCCGTGGAGGCGGCGGCGGCCCGGCTGGAGTCGCTGCCGACCGGCGGACGTACGCCGCTGGCCGCCGGGCTGCTGCGCGCGCACGACGTGCTGCGGGTGGAGCGGCTGCGGGATCCGGCACGGCGGCCACTGGTCGTGCTGGTGACGGACGGGCGGGCCACCGGTGGCCCGGAGCCGGTGGCCCTGGCCGGGCGGGCGGCTCGGCTGTTCGCGGCCGAGGGCGTCGCGTCCGTCGTCGTGGACTGCGAGTCGGGGCCGGTGCGGCTGGGGCTCGCCGGACAGTTCGCCGGTGAGCTGGGCGGCACCGCCGTGACGCTGGACGAGCTGCGGGCCGACTCGATCGCCGGGCTGGTCAGGGATGTGCAGGGGACTTCGAGGAGGGCCGCGTAATGCCGCAGGGACAGCCGAGTGTGATTCCGGACGACGGTCTGACGACCCGGCAGCGCCGGAACCGGCCGCTCGTCGTCGTGCACACGGGCGTCGGCAAGGGCAAGTCGACGGCCGCCTTCGGGCTCGCGCTGCGGGCCTGGAACCAGGGCTGGCCGATCGGGGTGTTCCAGTTCGTCAAGTCGGCGAAGTGGAAGGTCGGCGAGGAGAACGCGCTGCGCGTGCTCGGTGCCTCCGGCGAGGGCGGGTCCGTCGCCTGGCACAAGATGGGCGAGGGCTGGTCCTGGGTGCAGCGCGATGCGCAGCTGGACAACGAGGAGAAGGCCCGGGAGGGCTGGGAGCAGGTCAAGCGGGACCTGGCGGCGCAGACGTACCGGCTGTACGTGCTGGACGAGTTCGCCTACCCGATGCACTGGGGGTGGGTCGACACCGACGAGGTCGTGGACGTCCTGCGCAGCCGGCCCGGTACCCAGCATGTGGTGATCACGGGGCGCAACGCTCCCGAGAAGCTCGTGGACTTCGCCGACCTCGTGACCGACATGTCCAAGGTGAAGCACCCGATGGACGCGGGGCAGAAGGGGCAGAGGGGCATCGAGTGGTGATGTCCTCGTCCGTGCCCCGGCTGGTCGTCGCCGCGCCCTCGTCGGGCAGTGGCAAGACCACCGTCGCCACGGGACTGATGGCCGCGTTCGCCGCGCGGGGGCTCGCCGTGTCCCCGCACAAGGTCGGGCCGGACTACATCGACCCCGGGTACCACGCGCTCGCGACGGGGCGGGTGGGGCGCAACCTCGACGCGTATCTGTGCGGGCCGGAGCTGGTCGGGCCGTTGTTCCTGCACGGGGCGCGCGGGTGTGACATCGCCGTCGTCGAGGGTGTGATGGGGCTGTACGACGGGGCCGCCGGGGAGGGGGAGCTGGCCTCCACGGCTCATGTCGCGAAGTTGCTGCGGGCGCCGGTGGTGCTGGTCGTCGACGCGTCGTCGCAGTCCCGGTCGGTGGCGGCGCTGGTGCACGGGTTCGTCTCCTGGGATCCGGAGGTGCGGGTCGGGGGCGTGATCCTGAACAAGGTCGCGTCGGAGCGGCACGAGGGGATGCTGCGGGAGGCTTTGGAGCAGACGGGTGTGCCGGTGCTCGGGGTGCTGCGGCGGGCTCCGCAGGTGGACACGCCGTCGCGGCATCTGGGGCTGGTGCCGGTCGCCGAGCGGCGGGCCGAGGCGGTGGAGGCTGTTGCGGCGATGGCCGCGCAGGTCTCCGGCGGTTGTGATCTGGACGCGTTGATGGGGTTGGCACGGGGTGCGGGGGCGTTGTCGGGTGCGGCTTGGGACGCGGCTGAGGTTGTTTCCCCGCCCACCCACCACCCGACGGACGAGAAGCCGAAGCCGAGGGTTGCCGTCGCCGGCGGTGAAGCGTTCACCTTCTCCTACGCCGAGCACACCGAGCTCCTCACCGCCGCCGGGGCCGAAGTCGTGCCCTTCGATCCGCTGCGGGACGAGGAACTGCCCGAAGGGACGCGGGGGTTGGTGATCGGGGGCGGGTTCCCCGAGGTGTACGCCGCCGAGCTGTCCGCCAATGAACCCCTGCGCAAGGCCGTTGCCGACCTGGCGGAGAGCGGCGCTCCGGTGGCCGCCGAGTGTGCCGGGCTGCTGTATCTGTGCCGGGAGCTGGACGGACAGCCGATGTGCGGGGTGCTGGACGCCGGGGCGCGGATGACCGGGCGGCTGACCCTGGGGTACCGGGACGCCGTGGCCGTCGGCGACAGTGTGCTCGCGGCGGCGGGGACGCGGATGCGGGGGCACGAGTTCCACCGGACCGTCGTGGAGCCCGGGGCGGGGGCCGAACCCGCCTGGGGCCTGCGGACCCCTCAGCGGCGCGTCGAGGGGTTCGTGCGGCACGGTGTGCACGCGAGCTATCTGCACACGCACTGGGCGGCGGAGCCCGGTGTCGCCCGTCGGTTCGTGGAGAGGTGCCGGACGTCATGAGCAGCAGGCTGATCGGGGTCGGGGTCGGACCCGGGGATCCGGAGCTGGTGACCGTCAAGGGCGTGAACGCCCTGCGGGAGGCCGATGTCGTGGTCGTGCCCGTCATGGCTGCATCGGATGGGAAAGACGGGGGCGAGCGCGGGCGTGCCGAGGCGACCGTGTTGCACTACGTGCCCGAGGAGAAGGTCGTCCGGGTCGTGTTCGCCCTCAACGAGCGCGCCGACCGTGCTCGGCGCGAGGCGGCCTGGGACGCGGCGGGCGAGCGGGTCGCCGAGTTGCTGCGCGGGCATGCGGCCGTGGCCTTCGCGACCATCGGTGATCCCAACGTCTACTCCACGTTCACGTATCTCGCGCAGACCATCGCCGAGCTGGTGCCGGGGACCGTCGTCGAGACCGTGCCCGGGATCACCGCCATGCAGGACCTCGCCGCGCGGTCGGGCGCCGTGCTGACCGAGGGGACCGAGCCGCTCACGCTGGTGCCCGTCACGGCGGGGGCGACGGTACTCAAGGAGGCCCTCGCGGGGCCCGGGACCGTCGTCGCCTACAAGTTCGGCCGGCAGGCGCACGAGGTCGCCGAGGCGCTGCGGGAGACCGGGCGGACCGGCGACGCGGTGTGGGGATCGGCGCTGGGGCTGACGGAGGAGTCGATCCGGCCGGCCGCCGACCTGGACGGCACTCCCCTGCCCTATCTGTCGACGCTCATCTCCCCCGCGCGGCGCGACGGCGGGCGCGGCGGAAAGCTCTGACGCGGACCTGCATCACCTGCTCACCGACAACCCCCTGTACGAGAGGACCAACTCCATGGCCGACGCCCCCACCGGCAAGGTGACCTTCGTCGGTGCCGGCCCCGGCGCCGCCGACCTGCTGACGTTCCGTGCCGCGCGCGCCATCGCCGAGGCCGACGTGGTGATCTGGGCGGCCAGCCTGGTCCAGGCGGAGGTCCTCCAGCACGCGCGCGAGGACGCGGAGGTCCTCGACTCGGCGGCCCTGTCCCTGGAGGACGTGGTGGCCGTGTACCGGCGGGCCCGGGAGGAGGGCCTGCGCGTCGCCCGGATCCACTCCGGTGACCCCGCCCTGTGGGGCGGCACCCAGGAGCAGCTCGACCGGTGTGCCGAGATGGGCCTCGCGACCGAGGTCGTGCCCGGGGTGTCCGCTTTCTCCGCCGTCGCCGCGCTCGCGCAGCGCGAGCTGACCGTCCCCGAGGTCGCGCAGTCCGTCGTCCTGACGCGGCTCGGTGGCGGCAAGACGCCCATGCCGCCCGGGGAGGAGGTCCGCGAGTTCGCCCGGCACGGCACCACCATGGCGATCTTCCTCTCCGCGGCCCGCAGCGGGCAGCTGGTGCGGGAGCTGCTGGAGGGCGGTTATCCGACGACGACCCCGGTCGTGGTCGCGTACCAGGCGACCTGGCCGGAGGAGCTGATCGTGAAGTGCACGATCGGCACGCTGGAGGAGACGGTCAAGGAACACAAGCTCTGGAAGCACACGCTGTTCCTGGTCGGCCCGGCGCTCGACGCGCACGGCACGCGCTCGCACCTGTACCACCCGGGTCACTTCCACGGCTACCGCAAGGCCGACCCCGAGGCCCGCAAGGCGCTGCGCGAACGGGGTGCCCGTACATGACCGTCCGGCCTCCTGCAGGTGTCGAGGAAATCGAAGAAGGAGTCGCCCAGTGATCGGGCTCATTTCCGCCACCGCGGCGGGAGCGGCCGCGCGGGACCGGCTGGCCGCCGCGTGGCCGGACCGCACGCGCGTGTACGAGGGTCCCGTCGGGGACGCCGTACGGGCCGCGTTCACGCAGTGCGAGCAGCTCGTGTGCTTCCTGGCGACGGGGGCGGTGGTGCGGCTGGTGGCGCCGCTGCTGTCCGGCAAGACGGCGGACCCGGGCGTGGTGTGCGTCGACGAGGGCGGTCGGTTCGCGGTGTCGCTGATGGGCGGGCACGCGGGCGGGGCCAACGAACTCGCCCGGGAGGTCGGGGAGTTGCTGGGCGCCGAGCCGGTCGTGACCACGGCGACGGACGCCGTGGACCTGCCCGGCCTCGACACCCTCGGCCTGCCCGTGGAGGGCGATGTCGCCGGGGTCTCCCGGGCGTTGCTGGACGGTGAGGCGGTGGCGCTGCGGGCCGAGGTGGCCTGGCCGCTGCCGCCGCTCCCGGTGGCCGCCGAGGGGTCGTACACGATCCGGCTGACCGACCGGCTCGTCGAGACGGCCGAGCGCGAGGTGGTACTGCGCCCGCCGTCGCTGGTCGTCGGGGCCGGGGCGTCGAAGGGTGCCCCCGTCGAGGAGGTGCTCGATCTGATCGAGGGTGTCCTCCGGGAGGCCGGGCTGTCCGCAGCGTCGGTCGCCGAGCTCGCCACCGTCGACGCCAAGGCCGGGGAGCCCGGCCTCGTCGAGGCCGCACGGCGGCTCGGTGTGCCCCTGGTGACGTACTCCGCCGGGGAGTTGGCCGCCGTGGACGTGCCCAATCCGTCCGACGCGCCGCTCGCCGCCGTCGGTACGCCCTCGGTCGCGGAGGCCGCGGCCCTGGTGCGCGGGGGCGAACTCCTCGTCCCCAAGCGGAAGTCGGCGGCGATCCCTGCCATGGCGACCTGTGCCGTCGTACGGCGGCCCGGGCGCGGGCGGCTCGCGGTGGTCGGGCTCGGGCCGGGTGCCCGGGACCTGCTGACGCCGCGCGCGAAGGCCGAACTCCGGCGCGCTTGCGTGCTCGTCGGACTCGACCAGTACGTCGACCAGATCCGCGATCTGCTGCGGCCCGGCACCCGGATCCTTCAGTCGGGCCTCGGAGCCGAGGAGGAGCGGGCGCGCACGGCCGTCGAGGAGGCCCGCAAGGGGCAGGCTGTCGCGCTGATCGGCAGCGGGGACGCGGGCGTGTACGCCATGGCCTCCCCCGCGCTGGCCGAGGCCTCCGACGACATCGACGTGGTCGGCGTGCCCGGCGTGACGGCGGCGCTCGCGGCCGGGGCGATCCTGGGCGCGCCGCTGGGCCACGACCACGTGTCGATCAGCCTGTCCGACCTGCACACGCCGTGGGAGGTCATCGAGCGGCGGGTGCGGGCGGCGGCCGAGGCCGACATCGTGGTGACGTTCTACAATCCGCGTTCGCGCGGCCGCGACTGGCAGCTGCCCAAGGCGCTGGACATCCTCGCCGGGCACCGGGCGCCGACGACGCCGGTCGGTGTCGTACGCAACGCCTCGCGGCCGGACGAGTCCGCCCGGCTCACCACCCTGGCCGCGCTCGACCCGGCGACGGTCGACATGATGACCGTCGTCACCGTGGGCAACACCGCGACCCGCGAGATCGCCGGGCGCATGGTGACGCCGCGCGGCTACCGCTGGCAGGAGGAGCCCGAGTGAACCGCGTCGTCCACCACCCCGCTTCCGCCGAGGAGACACTGTGACCACCCCGCCCGCCCTGCTCATCGCCGGCCACGGCACCCGTGACGACGCCGGAGCCGAGGCGTTCCGCGACTTCGTGCGGGAGCTGGGGGCCCGCCACCCGGAACTGCCCGTCGCGGGCGGCTTCATCGAACTGTCCCCGCCACCGCTGGGCGATGCCGTCACCGAGCTGGTGGAGCGGGGCGTACGGCGGTTCGCCGCCGTGCCGCTGATGCTGGTGTCCGCCGGGCACGCCAAGGGCGACATCCCGGCGGCGCTGGCCCGCGAGAAGGAGCGGCACCCCGGGATCTCGTACACGTACGGACGTCCGCTCGGCCCGCACCCGGCGCTGCTGAACGTGCTGGAGCGGCGGCTGGACGAGGCGCTCGGCGGGGCCGCGGGGCGCAGGCCGGGTGACCGGGCCGATGTGACGGTGCTGCTGGTGGGACGCGGGTCGACGGACCCGGACGCCAACGCCGAGGTGCACAAGGCGGCGCGGCTGCTGTGGGAGGGGCGCGGGTACGCGGGGGTCGAGACGGCGTTCGTGTCGCTGGCGGCGCCGGACGTGCCGAGCGGACTCGACCGGTGCGTGCGGCTGGGTGCCCGCCGGATCGTGGTGCTCCCCTATTTCCTGTTCACCGGCATCCTGCCGGACCGGGTGCGGCTTCAGACGGAGGGCTGGGCGGCGGCGCACCCGGAGGTCGAGGTGCGCTCGGCCGACGTCATCGGGCCGGAGCCGGAGCTGCTGGACCTGGTGTGGGAGCGGTACGCGGAGGCCGTCGAGGGGGACCTGCGGATGAACTGCGACTCGTGCGTGTACCGCGTCGCGCTGCCGGGCTTCGAGGACAAGGTGGGCATGCCGCAGCAGCCGCACTTCCACCCGGACGACGACGGCCACCACCACGGGCACCACCACGGGGCGCACTCCCATGCCCACTGAGAGCGGCCACGATCTGCGGCACCACGGGGACGCGGAGGTCCGGGACGACGGCGGCTCGCTCGTCGACCTCGCCGTGAACGTCCGCGCGGACACCCCGCCGGCGTGGCTGCGGGAGCACATCGCCGCGTCGCTGGGCGAACTGGCGGCCTACCCGGACGGGCGGGCCGCACGCGCGGCGGTGGCGGCGCGGCACGGCCTGCCGGTGGAGCGGGTGCTGCTGACGGCGGGGGCGGCGGAGGCGTTCGTGCTGCTGGCGCGGGCGCTGAAGGTGCGGCGGCCGGTCGTGGTCCACCCGCAGTTCACGGAGCCGGAGGCCGCGCTGCGCGACGCGGGGCACACGGTCGACCGGGTGCTGCTGCGGGAGGAGGACGGCTTCCGGCTGGATCCGGCGGCCGTCCCCGAAGCCGCTGACCTGGTGGTCATCGGCAACCCGACGAACCCGACGTCGGTGCTGCACCCGGCGGAGGTGATCGCCTCTCTCGCCCGGCCCGGGCGGCTGCTGGTGGTGGACGAGGCGTTCATGGACGCGGTGCCGGGCGAGCGGGAGACCCTGGCGGACCGCGTCGACGTACCCGGCCTCGTGGTGCTGCGCAGCCTGACCAAGACGTGGGGGCTGGCCGGGCTGCGGATCGGGTACGTGCTGGCGGCGCCGGAGACCGTCGGGGAGCTGGCACGGGCGCAGCCGCTGTGGCCGGTGTCGACGCCGGCGCTGGCCGCGGCGCAGGCGTGCGTGGGGCCACGAGCGGTGGCGGAGGCGGCCCACGCGGCGCACCGCATCGCCGCGGACCGGGCCCACCTGCTGACGGGCCTCGCCCGCTTCGCCCCGGCCGGGCTGCGGGTGATCGAGCCCGCGCAGGGCCCGTTCGTCCTGATCCGCCTGCCGCACGCGGCCGCCGTGCGCAGCCGCCTGCGCGACCTCGGCTACGCCGTGCGGCGCGGGGACACCTTCCCCGGCCTGGACGAGGAGTGGCTGCGGCTGGCGGTGCGGGACCGGGGGACGGTGGACGGGTTCCTGCGGGCGCTGGAGCGTGCGGTGGCGGGCTGACGGCTCACCGCCGGGCCGTGCCCACCGGCACCGTCCCGGTCGGTGTGCCGTCCTGGGGACGGCGGGACAGCAGGACGCTGGTGACAACGACCCAGAGCCCGGCACGCTCCCAGAGGCCCCCACGCCCCGCCATCCGGGCCCGGGCCCGGAGATCGGCCCCGGCGGCGCTCCGGAACCACCGCTCCTGCGCCCGCGACGAGCAGGGCGATCGCGTCGCCCACGAGGTACGGGGTCGTAGAGCCGCCGCCCGTCTCGGCCAGGCGCTTGCCGATCACGGTCACCGAGCCCGGCAGAAGGGCTGTCCGCCGTTCACCCCGCCCAGGCGGGTCCGAACGACAAGCCCTACCCGACCACGCGCCCGTTCAGCACCACCCGGCGCGGCGCGGCCAGCACGCCCACGTCCTTCCGCGGGTCCTCGTCGTAGACGACCAGGTCGGCCGGGGCGCCCTCGTCCAGGCCGGGGCGGCCGAGCCAGGCCCGGGCCGTCCAGGTCCCCGCGGCCAGCGCCTCGACGGGCGGGATGCCCGCGGTGACCAGTTCGGCGACCTCGGCCGCCGCGAGGCCGTGGGCGAGTCCACCGCCCGCGTCGGTGCCGACGAAGACCGGGATGCCGGCGTCGTAGGCGCCCCGCACGGTGTCGTAGCGGCGCTCGTGGAGTCGGCGCATATGGGCCGACCAGCGCGGGAACCGGGCCTCGCCGCCGTCGGCGAGCTGCGGGAAGGTCGCGATGTTGACCAGTGTCGGGACGATGGCGACGCCCCGTTCGGCGAACAGCGGGATGAGGTCCTCGGTCAGGCCCGTCGCGTGTTCGATGCAGTCGATGCCCGCCTCGACGAGGTCCTGGAGGGAGTCCTCCGAGAAGCAGTGCGCGGTGACCCGGGCGCCCAGCCGGTGCGCCTCGGCGATGGCCGCCTCCACCGCACCGCGCGGCCAGCAGGCCGACAGGTCGCCGAGGTCCCGGTCGATCCAGTCACCGACCAGCTTCACCCAGCCGTCGCCGCGCCGGGCCTCCTGGGCGACGTAGGCGACCAGGTCGTCCGGCTCGATCTCCCAGGCGTAGTTGCGGATGTAGCGACGGGTGCGGGCGATGTGCCGCCCGGCACGGATGATCTTCGGCAGGTCGTCGCGGTCGTCGATCCAGCAGGTGTCGGAGGGCGAGCCCGCGTCGCGGATCAGCAGCGTGCCCGCGTCCCGGTCGGTCAGCGCCTGCTTCTCGGCGACGTCCTGCGGGACCGCGCCGTGCCGGTCGAGTCCCACGTGGCAGTGCGCGTCGACGAGACCGGGCAGGGCCCAGCCCCTGACGCTACGGATGTCGCGGGCACCGGCGGGACGCTCGTAGGAGATCCGGCCGTCGACGACCCACAGCTCGTCGCGGACCTCCTCGGGCCCGACGAGCACCCGTCCCTTCACGTGCAGCACCGTGCGATCGCTCATGTACGGCACCCTAGTCAGCCGCTAGTCGGCCTTGCCCACCTGGTCCGAGGTCTCCTCCTCCACCTCGGCCATGGCGGGGTCGAGGAGGCGGGAGAGGAAGTGGCGGGTGCGCTCGTGGCGCGGGTTGCCGATGACCTGCTCGGGGGTGCCGTCCTCGACGATCACGCCGCCGTCCATGAAGACGACCCGGTCGGCGACCTCGCGGGCGAAGGTCATCTCGTGGGTGACGACCATCATCGTCATGCCCTCGTCGGCGAGCATGCGCATCACCGCGAGGACGTCCCCGACGAGTTCGGGGTCCAGCGCCGAGGTCGGCTCGTCGAACAGCATCACCTCGGGGCCCATGGCCAGGGCCCGGGCGATGGCGACGCGCTGCTGCTGGCCGCCGGAGAGGGAGGGGTAGGCCACCGCCTTCTCGGACAGGCCCACGCGCGCCAGGTTCTCGGCGGCCACCTTCGCGGCCGCCGTCTTGTCGCGGCGCAGCACACGTCGCTGCGGCAGCGTGAGGTTCTCGGTCACCGTCAGGTGCGGGAACAGGTTGAACTGCTGGAAGACCATGCCGATGCGGCGGCGGACGGCGTCGATGTCGACGTCCGGGTCGGTCAGTTCCGTACCGCCGACGAACACCTGGCCCTTCGTCGGCTCCTCCAGCAGGTTCACGCAGCGCAGCAGCGTCGACTTGCCGGAGCCGGACGGGCCGATGACACAGACGACCTCGCCCCGGCCGATCTCCAGGTCGATGCCGCGCAGCACCTCGTTGGCGCCGAACGACTTGTGCAGCGCGCGCACCTCGATCTCGGGTCGGCTCATGTGACGGCCTCCTGGGCCTTCGCCTCCATGCGGCGTACGACGAAGCCGAGCGGGATCGTGACCAGCAGGTAGCAGAGTCCGGCGCAGCGAGGAGTCCTTGAACAGCAGCACCAGTTCGTTGGTGAGCGGCGGGAGGATGATCCGGAACGCCTGCGGGATGACGATGGAGATCATGGTCCGCGCGGGCGAGAAGCCGAGCGAACGGGCCGCCTCCATCTGCCCCTTGGGCACGGCCTGGATGCCGGCGCGGATCGTCTCCGCCATGTACGCGGCGGCCACCAGGCCGAGCGCGAGGGCGACCTTGCCGCACGTGCCGCCGATGATCTCGGTGCCGGGGAAGGCCAGCGGCACGGCGACGCCGATGAAGATGAAGATCAGCAGGGCGGGCAGACCGCGGAAGATCTCGATGTAGACACCGGCGAGCCAGCGGTACGGGCCGACGGAGGACAGCCGCATCAGCGCGATCACCATGCCGAGGGCCAGCCCCACGGCGAAGCCGAGAGGCTGCGCTTCTGCCGCCGGGTGAGGCCCTTCTTCTTCGGCTGGACTTCGGGCGTGGCCGTGTCGGTCATGAGGCGGCGGGCGACGCGGCGGACTCGTCGTACGGGCCGATCCACTGCTCGTACAGCTTCTTGTACGTGCCGTCGGCCTTGGCGTCCTCGATCGCCTCAGCAGCCCGGCCGTAGCGGTGGTGGCGATCCGATGGCTGCGGAGCCGTCGGGCCTGGGAAGTCACCGGTCGAAGAGGGCCGGGACGCGGCGGTTACGCTCGTTCCCGTTGTTCCCGCGAGTTGTCCCCGCACGTGAAGAGAGTGCCACCGTGACGCATCCGTTTCTGGACCTTGCCCCGCTCGGTGCGGACCGTTTCGCCGCGATCGAGGACCGTGTGGCGCGGCTGCTGAGCACCGAGCAGGACGTTGTGATCATGCAGGGCGAGGCGCTGCTGCCGCTGGAGGGCGCGATCCGTGCCGCGGCCGCTCCGGGCACGACGGCCCTGAACGTCATCACGGGCCCGTACGGGCAGACCTTCGGGGACTGGCTGCGGGACTGCGGGGCGACGGTGGTCGATCTGGCGGTGCCCTTCCACGCGGCGGTCACGGCCGAGCAGATCCGGCAGGCCTTCGCCGAGCACCCGGAGATCGACTTCGTGTCCCTGGTGCACGCGGAGGCGGCGACCGGCAACACCAATCCGGTCGCGGAGATCGGCGAGGTGGTGCGGGAGCACGGGGCGCTGTTCTACCTGGACGCGGTGGCGTCGATCGGTGCCGAGCCGGTGCTGCCGGACGCCTGGGGCGTGGATCTGTGCGTGATCGGGGCGCAGAAGGCGATGGGCGGGCCGGCCGGGGTGTCGGCGGTGTCGGTGAGCGAGCGGGCCTGGGCGCGGATGGCGGCGAACCCGCGGGCGCCGCGCCGGTCGTATCTGTCGCTGCTCGACTGGAAGGAGCGGTGGATCGACGGCGGCCGCAAGGCGCTGCCGCACGCTCCGGCGCAGCTGGAGATGCTGGCGCTTCAGGCGTGCGTGGAGCGGATCGAGGCGGTGGGGCCGGCCGCGGTGATGGCCCGGCATGCGTCGGCCGCGGCTGCCACGCGGGCCGGTGCGGTCGCGCTCGGTGGCGGGCTGGAGCCCTATGTGTACGAGGCCCGGGACGCGGCGCCCGTGGCCACGACGCTCCGGGCGCCCTCCGGGGTGGTGGCGTCGGAGCTGGTGGCCAGGGCGCTGGAGGCTGACCCGGCGGTGCCGGTCGCCGCCGGCGGGGGTGCGTTGGCCAAGGAGATGATCCGGGTCAATCACTACGGGGCCGACGCGACGCCGGGCGCTGTGCGGGCGAGTCTGGCGGCGTTGGGCGTTGCGCTCTCCGAGCGGGGGCTGTCGGTGGATGTGGAGGGGGCGCTGCGGGCGGCCGAGGAGGCCTGGCGGTAGTCGGGGCCCGCCGTTGTCAGTGGCCCGTGCCATGCTCCCGGCATGACCACCAACTCCCCCGCCGAGACCCCCATCACCCTTCCCGACGGCCGTCCCGTCCCGCATCTGACCGGTGACGAGCGGGCCATGCTGGAGAGCTGGCTGGACTTCCACCGGGCCACGCTGGAGCTGAAGTGCGCCGGGCTGGACGACGCGCAGGTGCGGACCGCGTCGGCCGAGCCGTCCGCGCTGACGCTGCTCGGGCTGGTGCAGCACCTCGCCGAGGTCGAGCGGAACTGGTTCCAGCGGGTGGCCGCCGGGCTCGACGTGCCGCCGGTGCATGAGGACGGCACCGGCTACACGCTGGACCCGGGGCGGGGGCTCGACGAGGCGCTCGGGATCTGGCGGCGGGAGATCGCGCGGGGGCGGGAGCTGTGCGCGGGGCTGCCGCTGGACCACATCGGGCGGGTCGCCGAGGGGCCGGTGCCCGGGATGGAGGTCAGCATGCGCTGGGTGCTGATTCACATGATCGAGGAGTACGCCCGGCACAACGGTCATGCCGATCTCCTGCGGGAACGTATCGACGGAGTGACCGGGGCCTGAATTAAACGTGTTTCCGAGACGACTCGCATGTAAGCTGGCACACAATTAGGAATTCTTCCAAGAACAGCTTCCCGTATTCTTCTGCCCGCTTTCTCTGATCCTAAACCCAAAGATTTTGAGGATACCTGGAGAAGGAATTCGGGCGGATCTCGTGGCGATTACACGGCTGTGACGCGTTACACACCGTGACTGCTTTGCCCGGTATTACCCGGACAATACCGGGCATCTTGCCGCCGTTTGGCGCGAACCCTCGCGCCCGCGCGATAACACAGGCCTGGCTCATACGTAAGCCCTATCGGCGATGCAATTTCGAATTTCGCTGGGTAAGTTCAATTCGCATGACTGCCGTACAAGCAGATCCGCAAATCGACCGCCCCACGGTGGCTGACGGAGCCGCGCTCTGGCGGATGGCGAAGGACTCGAAGGTTCTCGACCTGAACTCGTCCTACAGCTATCTGCTGTGGTGCCGCGACTTCGCGGCCACGTCGGCCGTAGCGCGTGACGAGCACGGCGAGCCGATGGGTTTCATCACCGGGTACGTGCGGCCGGACAGCCCGCGCACCCTGCTGGTCTGGCAGGTGGCCGTGGACGAGGCGCACCGCGGGCGCGGGCTGGCCGCCGCCCTGCTCGACGGTCTGGTCGCCCGGACCGCCGCCGAGCGCGGGGTGACGACGGTGGAGACCACCATCACCCCGGGCAACACCGCCTCGGAGCGCCTGTTCACGTCCTTCGCCGAACGGCACGGCGCCCGGCTGGAGCGCGAGGTGCTGTTCGACACGGCCGTGTTCCCCGACGGGCCGCACGACGCCGAGGTCCTGTACCGCATCGGCCCGCTGTCCCGCTGACTTCTCCCCTGACTCCCTCAGACTTCCCCCACGCACCGAGGAGCGATTCGTCGTGACCATCACCCAGCCCGACCTGAGCGTCTTCGAGACCGTTGAGTCCGAGGTACGCAGCTACTGCCGCGGCTGGCCCACCGTCTTCGACCGTGCGGTGGGCAGCCGCATGTACGACGAGGACGGCCATGAGTACCTCGACTTCTTCGCCGGAGCCGGGTCGCTGAACTACGGGCACAACAACCCCGTCCTGAAACGCGCCCTGATCGACTACCTGGAGCGGGACGGCGTCACGCACGGGCTCGACATGTCGACCAGCGCCAAGCGCACGTTCCTGGAGGCCTTCCAGAACCTGCTGCTGCGGCCGCGCGACCTGCCGTACAAGGTCATGTTCCCGGGCCCGACCGGCACCAACGCCGTGGAGGCCGCGCTGAAGCTGGCGCGGAAGGTGAAGGGGCGCGAGTCGATCGTGTCCTTCACCAACGCCTTCCACGGCATGTCGCTGGGCTCGCTGGCCGTGACCGGCAACGCGTTCAAGCGGGCCGGCGCCGGTATCCCGCTGGTGCACGGCACCCCGATGCCGTTCGACAACTACTTCGACGGCACCGTCGAGGACTTCCTGTGGTTCGAGCGGCTGCTGGAGGACCAGGGCTCCGGCCTCAACAAGCCGGCGGCCGTGATCGTCGAGACCGTGCAGGGCGAGGGCGGCATCAACGTGGCCCGGCCCGAGTGGCTGCGCGCCCTGTCCGAGCTGTGCGAACGCCAGGACATGCTGCTGATCGTCGACGACATCCAGATGGGCTGCGGTCGTACGGGCGCCTTCTTCTCCTTCGAGGAGGCCGGGATCGTGCCCGACATCGTCACCGTGTCCAAGTCCATCAGCGGCTACGGCCTGCCCATGTCGCTGTGCCTGTTCAAGCCGGAACTCGACATCTGGGAGCCGGGCGAGCACAACGGCACCTTCCGCGGCAACAACCCCGCCTTCGTCACGGCCACCGCGACCCTGGAGGCGTACTGGGCCGACGGCTCCGCGATGGAGAAGCAGACCCGCAAGCGCGGTGAGCAGGTCGAGCAGGCCATGATCTCCATCACCGAGGAGAACCTGGCCGACGTCAAGGAGTACCGGGGCCGCGGCCTGGTGTGGGGCCTGGAGTTCCACGACAAGGACCGCGCTGGCAAGGTCGCCAAGCGCGCCTTCGAACTCGGCCTGCTCATCGAGACGTCCGGGCCGGAGAGCGAGGTCGTGAAACTGCTCCCCGCCCTGACCATCACGCCCGAGGAACTGGACGAGGGCCTGTCGACACTGGCCCGTGCCGTCCGCGAGACCGCCTGACCGAGCAACCGGCACCACCCATCTAGGAGGCATCGCAGCACCGTGATTGTCCGTTCGTTCAAGGAGATCGAAGGTACCGACCGGCACGTGAAGTCGGCGTCCGGCACGTGGGAGAGCAAACGCATCGTCCTCGCCAAGGAGAAGGTCGGCTTCTCCCTGCACGAGACGATCCTGTACGCGGGTACGGAGACGTCGATGTGGTATGCGAACCACATCGAGGCCGTCGTCTGCGTGGAGGGCGAGGCCGAGCTCACCGACCACGAGACCGGGCAGTCGTACACCATCACGCCCGGGACCATGTACCTCCTGGACGGGCACGAGAAGCACACGCTGCGGATCAAGAAGGACTTCCGCTGCCTCTGCGTCTTCAATCCGCCCGTGACCGGACGGGAGGACCACGACGAGAACGGCGTTTACCCGCTGCTCACCGAGGAGGTGTGACGTTTCCATGACCGCCATCACCGACACCACCACCGGTATCCCCGACCTGTACCCCAGTCGTGGCGCCACCGAGGTGCTCACCCCGCGCCAGGACCCGGTCGTCTGGGGCGCTCCCGACGCGCCCGGTCCGGTCGCGCCGGCCGACCTGCTGTCCTTCGAGCGTGACGGCTTCCTGGCCATCGAGGAGCTCATCAGCGACGACGAGGTCGCCGTCTACCGCAACGAGCTGAACCGGCTGGTGAACGACCCGGACATCCGCGCCGACGAGCGGTCGATCGTCGAGCCGAAGTCCCAGGAGATCCGCTCGGTCTTCGAGGTCCACAAGATCAGCGAGGTGTTCGCCAGGCTGGTGCGGGACGAGCGGGTCGTCGGCCGGGCGCGGCAGATCCTCGGCTCGGACGTCTACGTCCACCAGTCGCGGATCAACGTCAAGCCGGGCTTCGGGGCCAGTGGCTTCTACTGGCACTCGGACTTCGAGACGTGGCACGCCGAGGACGGTCTGCCGCGGATGCGCACGGTGTCGGTCTCGATCGCGCTGACCGAGAACTACGACACCAACGGCGGGCTCATGATCATGCCGGGGTCGCACAAGACCTTCCTCGGGTGCGCGGGGGCCACGCCGAAGGACAACTACAAGAAGTCGTTGCAGATGCAGGACGCGGGCACGCCGTCGGACGACGCGCTGACCCTGCTGGCCTCGCAGCACGGCATCAAGTTGTTCACGGGCAAGGCCGGTTCGGCGACGTGGTTCGACTGCAACTGCATGCACGGCTCCGGCGACAACATCACGCCGTTCCCGCGCAGCAACGTGTTCATCGTGTTCAACAGCGTGGAGAACACGGCGGTGGAACCGTTCGCGGCGCCGGTGCGGCGACCGGAGTTCATCGGGGCGCGGGACTTCACGCCGGTGCGGTGAACCGACACCCCGGCTGACCAGGCAAAAGACAGCCGCGGGTCAGGTCCGCGACGTGCCGGAGGAGCACGCTTCCTCCGGCACGCGGCCCGGCTCTGCAACGCCCGTAAAGCAGTCGGACCCGCCTCCGCCCGAGGGCGTGCGGGTCCGACTGCTTACGGCTGTCACCGGCGTTCTGCGGCTATACACGGGCTGTCCGCGGGCTGGTTTTCCGGGCTTAGGCGGCGCCCGAGAGGCGGTGGGTCTGCAACGGAAAGCTCGTACTGGACGTCGGATCAGGCCCTGGACGTAGTCAGCAGGACCCACCCGCCCAGATGGACGGGGATGAGCGCGAGCGGCAGCCGGCAGCGCACGAGCCACACCCTGTTCCGCGCGTTGACCCAGTAGTAGATGGCGTGCCGGGCGGGCGACGTCTTCGGGTACTGGAGGAGCAGTTCGGGCGCGTACAGGATCCGCCAGCCCGCGTCGGCGGCGCGCCGGGCGAGGTCGGTCTCCTCGTGCGCGAAGAAGAACTCGGCGGGCCAGTCACCGATCTCGTCGAGCATGGCCATCCGCAGTGCGTGGCCGCCGCCGAGGAACCCGGTGACGTACCCGCCCCGCAGCGGGTCCGACTTACCGATCCGCGGCACGTGCCGCTGCTACGTCTCGCCGAACTCGTCGGCGATGCGGAAGCCGGCGATGCCGAGCCGGTCGTCGGCCGCGTACAACTCCTGCACGCGGCGCAGCACATCGGCGTCGACCAGCAGACCGTCGTCATCGAGCTCGACGACGTCGACGTCCCCGAACTCCCGCAGCCGGGCGAGGGCCGCGTTCCGCCCGCCGGGGCAGCCGAGGTTCTCCTCGAGCTCGATCGAGGTGACCTCGCCGGGCAGTGACAGCCGCCGGGCGAACTCGGGCAGCGGGCAACCGTTGCCGACGATCACGATCCGCTCGGGCGGCACGTCCTGCTTTGGCCACGGACTCCAGCAGCGCATCGACCTCGGGCCGGTTGCCCATGGTCACCACGGCGACGGCGATCCTCGGCGGCGCCGCCATGTCCTCACCCCGATCCCGTCCTTCCGCATGGCGTCGGCGAGGTCACCGACGACCCCGGGCGCCTGGGCGACCGGTTCGGCGCACTCCCGGTAGAAGGCGACGGTGACGTCCGCCCGGCGCGGGCCACCGGGGGGACGTCGCAGTCGTCGGGCAGCCCCGGGATGTTCCACCCCGGCGGAGCGTGCCGGAGCCGCACCCGGTGCCCCGCCCTGATCCCGATCTTCCTCGCGAGCAGCGCACCGGCGTACCCGCCGCCCGTCCTGCCCGAGTCGCCCACGTCACCAGCGTCCCGCCGATCACGACAGGCACACCGATCCGATCCGACTTGTCCGATGCTTTTGCGGCGCGCACGCTTGGACTGTGATTCACCTCACAAGTCCGAATTGAGCAAGGATGGCCACTTACGATCAGACCCTTGGTCACAACGGGTGGTCAGTCAATGCCGCGACAGCCACCATCAGCCTGGGGGGCATCGTCACGGGGTGGAGCGAGGGTGCCCGGCTCCTGCTGGGTTACCGCGCCCCGGAGGTCGTGGGACGCGCCGCGGCCGACCTCCTCTTCGCTCAGGAGCCCCCCGAAGCGGCCGGGCTCGTGCTGGTCGCCTCACGGGAGTGGAGCGGCACCGCACTGCTCCGGCACCGGGACGGCCGACGCGTCGAGCTGACCCTGCACGCCCATCCGTCGCTGGGCGGCGACGGTGCGGCCCAGGGGTTCGTCGTGACCGCCACGACGGCTCCCGCCGAGTCGGAGCACGACCGCAGGATGGTGGAATGGGCATTCGCCCAGTCCTCGATTCCGCAGTCCACCTACACCGCCGCGTCACGCTCATGGCTGCTGAACGCGGCGGCGGAAGCGGACGTACAGGAGCGCACGGGCCCGGGCGGGGCAGCGCGGCCGGACGGGGCTCCCTCGGTGCCTTCCCCGGCCCCCCCGGGGGAGGCCGGCGACGACGAAGGGTTCCTGCGGTGCGTTCGCCGGGTCGCCGAAGAGGCCGGGCCGATGCGCTACGAACGCGTCGCCCCGGCTCCGCCCGCCGCCTCCGCCGGGCAGCGCGCCTGGATCACCGAACTGTGGCCCGTGCGGGATCCCGCCACCGGCGAGGTGGTCGGCGTCGGCACCGCGACGTTCGACAGCAGCGAGCAGCACTCGGCGCGTCGGCGACTGGCCCTGCTGAACGAGGCGGGCACCCGCATCGGCACCACGCTGAACGTGACGCGCACCGCCCGGGAACTCGCCGATCTGGCCGTTCCGCGGCTCGCCGACTTCGTCAGCGTGGATCTGCTCGACTCCGTGACGCGCGGGGAGGAACCGGTCTCCGGGCCGGTCGACGCGGCCGTGGTGCTGCGCCGGGTCGCGCACCAGTCCTCCGCCGACGGGGTGCCCGAGGCCGCCGTCGACCTGGGCGCGATCGACACCTACCCCCCGTTCTCGCCCCCGGCCCGCTCCCTGGCCGGTGGACACCCCGTGCTCAGCGGCACGGACGATCCCGACTTCGCGCGGTGGATCGACGAGAGCGAGACGCGAAGCGCCCGCGTCCGGCAGTACGGCTTCCACTCGGTCATGGCCGCCCCCCTGCGGGCCCGGGGCGTCACGCTCGGAGTGGCCGTCTTCGCCCGCACCGCCGGCTCCGCTCCCTTCCAGCGGGACGACCTGATCCTCGCCGAGGAACTCGCCGGCCGGGCGGCCGTCGGCATCGACAACGCCCGCCGCTACACCCGCGAGCGGACCAACGCCCTCACCCTCCAGCGCAGTCTGCTGCCGCGCGATCTGCCCAAGCAGGCGGCCGTCGAGGTGGCGTACCGCTATCTGCCGGCCGGCACGGGCGCCGGGGTGGGCGGCGACTGGTTCGACGTCATCCCCTTGTCGGGCACCCGCGTGGCCCTGGTCGTCGGTGACGTGGTCGGACACGGCATCCACGCCTCGGCCACCATGGGACGGCTGCGCACCGCGGTGCGCACCCTCGCCGACGTCGACCTGCCGCCGGACGAACTCCTCACCCACGTCGACGACCTGGTCATCCACCTCACCTCGGACGACGACGCCGCGGTCCGCGACGAGCCGTACGCCGGCGAGATCGGCGCGACCTGCCTGTACGCCGTCTACGACCCGGTGTCCCGCGTCTGCACTTTCGCCAGCGCCGGCCACGTCCCGCCCGCCCTCCTGCTGCCCGACGGCACGGTCAGCATCGTCCGGCTCACCCCCGGCCCGTTGCTGGGCGTCGGCGGCCTGCCCTTCGAGCCCACCGAGCTGGAGCTGCCTGAGGGAAGCCTGCTGGCCTTCTACACCGACGGCCTGATCGAGGCGCGCGACCACGACGTCAACCTCGGCCTCGAACGGCTCTGCGAAGCCCTGGCCTCCCCCGTTCCCTCGCTGGAGGTCACCTGCGACGCCGTCCTCAAGGCCCTGCTGCCCGACAGCCCCGCCGACGACGTGGCCCTGCTCCTCGCCCGCTCCCGGGCCCTGCACACCGACCAGGTGGCCGCCTGGACCCTGCCGGCCGACCCCGCGATCGTGGCCGACGCCCGCGCCCAGACCGCCCGCCAGCTGGCGGCCTGGGGACTGCAGGAGGCGGGGTTCGTCACCGAACTGGTGGTGAGCGAGCTGGTCACCAACGCCATCCGCTACGGCGCCGTACCGATCGGGTTGCGGCTGATCCGGGACCGGACCCTGATCTGCGAGGTGTCCGACGCCAGCAGCACCGCCCCCCACCTGCGCCGCGCCCGCACCTACGACGAGGGCGGACGAGGGCTGCACATGGTCGCCCAGCTCACCCAGGGCTGGGGCACCCGCCAGACCCCGACCGGCAAGACCATCTGGGCCGAGCAATCCCTCCCGGTCGGCTGACCATGACCGAGCGAACGGCCGACGCCGCGACCGCACCCACCGAGGCGGGAACGCACACGCTCGGGCTGCTCTATCCGCCGGCCGGCCGCGACCGGGACTACACCTCGATGCAGCTCGCCTTCGTCGGCTCGGTGGCCGAGTTCGCCGCCCGGTACGGCTACGACGTGCTGCTCTCTCCCGCCGGCACGCGCGACGACCCCTCGTTTCGGCGCATGGTCGGCGAGCGGCGGGTGGACGGCGTGATCGTCATGGAGATCCGGCGCGAGGACGACCGCATCGAGCATCTGGCCGAGGCGGGTTTCCCGTTCGTCGCCATCGGCCGTAACCACGGGACCTGCGACGCCGGCTGGGTCGATCTGGACTTCGCCGGTCTGGCGAGCGGCTGCGTCCGGCACCTCGCCGACCTCGGGCACAGCAGGATCGCCTTCGTCAACCGGTCGAAGCAGCTGTTCAACAGCGGATACGGCTTCGCCCGGCTCGGACACGAGGGCTACACCGAGACGATGGCGGAGCTGGGCCTTCCACCGCGCACGTACCTGTGCGGCGACGACCTCGCATCGGGTGAGAAGGTCGTGGAACACATTCTGCGCGACGACCCGGCCACCACCTCCCTGGTCACCATGAACGAGGCGGCCCTGGAGGGCGTCTACCGCGGGCTGACGCGGCACGGCCGCAGCGTGCCGCGCGACTTCTCGGTCGTCGGCGTGGCGGCCAGCCCCTGGGCCGAGCAGGTGAACCCGCCGCTCACCGCCGCCGAGGTCCCCGCCAAGGAGATGAGCCGGCTCGCCGTCGAGCTGATGATGGAGCGACTGCGTTCCCCCGGCTCGGCTCCCCGGCACGTCCTGCTGAAGCCTCTGATCACGCTGCGCGCCAGCACCGGTCCCCGCCCCGCGGTGCCCGGCTCCGAATCGGAAACCCAATTCCCAGATTTCGGCATAGATTTCTGATAAATCACATTCTGCGCCTTGTGGATATGTCACATTCCGCGTCTTCGATCACCGACCCCCGGGAGCTGAGCATGTCGTATCCCGTCGACCGCCGTGGCTTCCTGCGTACCGCGGGCGCGGGAGCGGCCGCCCTCACCCTCGGCGGCGCCGTGGCCTCCTGCGGCTCCGGCTCGTCGGGCGGCACGTCCGAGACGGTCACCCTCACCTGGTGGGACTACTTCACCCTGGACAACTTCCAGCCTGGGATGAACCGCCTCATCAAGGACATCGAGGCCGACGTCCCGAACGTCAGGATCGAGCGGCGGACCTTCCCGTTCGCGGACCTCGACCGGCAGATCACCCTGGGCGCGATCTCAGGCGACCTGCCGGACATCGCCATCGTCGACAACGTCGCCATGAACACCCTGGGCGGCAGCGACCTGTTGGCCGACCTCACCGACCGCGTCAAGGAGTGGGGCCAGGCCGACCAGTACTACAAAGGCCCCTGGGACGGCTGCCAGATCGGCGGGAAGACCCTGGGCATCCCCAACAACAGCAACTGCCTCGCCCTCTACTACAACACCCGAGTGCTCGAGTCCGCTGGCGTGGCACCCCCCACCACCTGGGACGAGCTGGCCTCCGCCGCCGAGCGGCTGACCACCGGGGACCGGTTCGGCCTGGCGCTGAGCGCGATCAAGACCGAGGAGGGGGTGTTCCAGTTCCTGCCGTTCCTGTGGCAGGCGGGCGGCGACCTCGACACCTTCGCCACCGACGGCGCGACGGCGCTGTCCTTCCTCGACGACCTGATCGCCAAGGGCTCCCTGTCCGAGCAGTGCGTGGGCTGGACCCAGCAGGACGTCAACACGCGGTTCCTCGACCAGCGCGCCGCCCTGCAGATCAACGGCCCCTGGCAGATCCCCACGCTCAAGAAGGCGGACTTCGAGTGGAACGTGGTGGCCCTGCCCCGTGGCAAGGCGGCCGCCACCTGCCTGGGCGGGGAGAACTGGGTCCTGATGGCCGACAGCGAGCATCTCGACAAGGCGTGGGAGGTCCTGGAGTACACCCAGCGTCCGTCGGCCCTGGTGCCGTACCTGGTGTCCTTCGGCAACCTCCCCGCGCGCAAGGACATGGGCGACAAGGGCACCTGGGCGTCCGATCCGGCCCTGCGGCTCTTCCTCAGCCAACTGCCCCTCGCCCGCCCGCGCCGGTACGGACCGCGCTACGCCGACGCCTCGCAGGCCGTCGTCGAGGCGGAACAGGCCGTGCTCGCCGGTTCAGCGTCGCCCTCCGCGGCGGCGAGGACCGCCGCCGGGAAGATCGACAAGGCGCTGGGCGGGCGATGACGGCGCGCGATCGCACCGCGCCGAAGGACCCGTGGGGCCCACGGCGCCGGTGGGGCCGGCCCTCCCCGTCCGCGCGACTGCGGCGCGCGGCCTACCTGTTCTGCCCCCCGGGGATGACCTTCCTCGCCCTCTTCCTGGCCTACCCGCTGTTCTACAACGTGTGGACGTCCCTCCACGACGTGAGACTGAGCGCCCTGCTCGGCGGGGACCAGCCCTTCAACGGCCTCCAGAACTACCGCGCCACGGTCGCCGACCCCTCCTTCTGGCACTCCGTGCGCCTCTCGGTGGTCTTCACCCTGGGATCACTGGTGCTGCAGTTCACCATCGGCTTCGCCCTGGCGCTGCTCTTCGCCAGGCCGTTCCCGCTGAACGGCCTGCTGCGGTCCCTGCTGCTGGTGGCCTGGCTGCTTCCCCCCGTGATCAGCGGCACGCTCTTCCGCTGGCTGCTGGACGCGGAGTCCGGCGCCTACAACGCCCTGCTGAGTGCGGTGGGCCTGAGCGCCCTGTCCCACGACTGGCTCACCGACCCGTCCACGTCCATGGCGGGAGTGGTCTTCGCCAACGTCTGGGTCGGCGTGCCCTTCAACATGCTGCTGCTCCTCGTGGGGCTGCACACCATCGACCCGGAACTCCACGAGGCGGCCGCCATCGACGGCGCCGACGCCTGGCAGCGCTTCCGCCGGATCACCCTTCCGCTGATGCGTCCCGTCTCGGTGACCGTGCTGCTCCTCGGCCTCGTCTACACCTTCAAGGTCTTCGACATCGTCTTCGTCATGACGGGCGGCGGCCCCGTCGACGCCACCCGCGTGCTGTCCCTCTACGTCTACGAGGTCTTCTTCAGGTTCTTCCGGTTCGGGCAGGGGGCGGCCGCGGGCCTGCTGCTGCTCGCCGTACCGCTCCTCGTCGGCGGCTGCTACGTCTGGCGCCTGCGCCGCGAGGAAGCGACCGGGGGTGCCGTGTGAAACCGCCGCGCCATCCCTGGCTGCTGACCGCGACCGCCGCGGTCCTCACCGCGGCCTTCCTGCTGCCGGTGTACTGGATGGCCAAGACCAGCCTCACGCCGCCGGACCGCATTCTGACCGCGTCCCCGCAGTGGGTGCCCGCACCGCTCACCGGGGAGAACTACCGTACGGCGCTGGGCTACGGAGGACTGTCCCGGGCCCTGCTCAACAGCGCGGTGATCTCCTGCGGAGTGGTGGCGCTCACCCTGCTGCTGGGCGTCCCGCTCGCCTACGCCCTCGCCCGGGTCCGGATGCGCGGCTCGGGCACGATGGTGCTCGCCCTGCTCATCGCCCAGCTGCCGCCCGCCATCACGCTGGCGGCGCCGCTGTTCATCCTCGAACGCCGGGCCGGTCTCGACGACACCTACCTGGGCCTGATCGCGGCCGACACGACGCTCACTCTGCCTTTCATGGTGATCGTCCTGCGTCCCGTGCTGCGCGGCGTCCCACGCGAACTGGAGGAGGCCGCCCTGGTCGACGGCTGCGGACTGCCCGGTGTGCTGCTGCGCGTCGTCCTGCCGCTCATGGTGCCGGGCATCGTCGCCGCGGCCGGGCTGTCCTTCCTGATCGGATGGGGTGAGTTCCTCTTCGGTCTCACCCTCGCCGAGGGACCCGACGTGCAGCCCGTCACCGTCCTGCTCAACGCCTTCATCGGCCAGCACGGCACCTCGTGGGGAGCCCTCATGGCCACCGCCACCCTCATCAGCCTTCCGGTGGTGTGCGTCTTCGCTCTCTTCCAACGGTTCATCGTCGGCGGGCTGACCGCCGGCGGCGTGAGGGGTTGAACATGTCACTGCATCCCCGTGACCGGGCGGCCTACGTCGCACCGCCCCCGCCCCTGACTCCCGCCGGTCCCGTCGATCCGGTGGTCACCGCGTACGTCGCGGAGGCCGGCGCAGACGGCGTGAGCCTGAACGTCCGCACAGCCTGCGGACGCACGGGCACGCTCCGGCTGCGCCCCGCGACGGGCAGTGCCGCACGGATCACCCTGCGCATGTCCGACGTACTGACCTCGCCACGGATCTCCGTCGTCAACGAGTCAGTACACGGCTGCACCGTGGAGCGGTCGTCCGGCACGGTCACCCTGCGCCTCGAAGCCCTGCGGGTCGAGATCCGCCTCTCCCCCTTCACCATGTCGCTGACCGACCGCCACGGCCGGACAGTGCGTCAGGCCACCGACGTGCGCGACCCGGACGACCACCTGACCGTGCTCCCGTTCGGCGTGACCGAACTCGCGGACGGCCGCCTCGCCCACCACGACAGCTGGATCGCCGAACCCGACGAGCACTTTTACGGCCTCGGTGAACGCTTCACCGGCCTCGACCTGCGCGGGCAGCGAGTCCAGTGCTGGGTCCAGGACGCCCTCGGCTCCACCGGCACCCGCTCCTACAAGGCCGTGCCCTTCCTGCTCTCCAGCCGGGGATACGCCGTGCTGGTGGACACCACCACGCCGGCGTCCTTCGACCTCGCCCACCACAACACCGGCGCGTGGACGGTGATCGTCCCCGACGAGGAACTCGACTACTACCTGATCACCGGCACCCCCGGCGAGTGCCTCGCCGCCTACCGCGACCTCACAGGCCCCGCCCTGCTGCCGCCCAAGTGGGCCTTCGGCTCCTGGATCTCCGGCGGCTTCCGCCGGGACAGCGCCGAAGAGGTGCGCGACCGCGCTCGCCGTATCCGCGAACACCGCTTCCCCTGCGATGTCCTGCACATCGACACCTACTGGCAGCCGCACGGCTCCTGGTCCGACATGCGCTGGGACACCGAGGCGTTCCCCGACCCGCGGGGGCTGGTGGAGGACCTGGCCGCGGAGGGACTCCACGTCTCGCTCTGGATGAACCCGTACATCGGTGTCGACAGCCCGTACTTCGCCGAGGTGAAGCGCAACGGCTGGTTCCTGCGCACCCGCACGGGCACGGGCACCGACACCGACACCGACTCCGGCGACACGTGGGTCGGCCGGCTCTGGGGCGACGCGCATCCGGAGACGGCGCTCCTGGATCTCACCCACCCGGGCGCCGTCGACTGGTTCCACGGCCGCATCCGCGAGGCGCTCGCCAGTGGCGCGTCCGTGCTGAAGACCGACTTCGGCGAGGCGGTCCCCGCGGACGCCGTCGCCCACAACGGCATGACCGGCGACCGCCTTCACAACCTCTACCCCCTCCTCTACAACGACCTGGTCGCCGAGGTGACCCGGGAGGTCACCGCGAGCCACGGCCTGACCTGGGGGCGCTCCACCTGGACCGGCGGTCAGCGACACGGCGCCAAATGGACCGGCGACCCCAGAGCCAGCTGGCAGGACCTGGCCTCCACGCTCCGCGCCGGCCTCTCCCTCTCCCTCTCCGGCCACCCCTTCTGGAGCCACGACATCGGCGGCTTCCACGGCACTCCGGACGCCGAACTCTTCGTACGCTGGGCCCAGTTCGGCCTGCTGTCGCCACTCAGCCGGTTCCACGGCACGACCTCCCGGCTGCCCTGGGACTTCGGCGAGGAGGCGTACGCGGCCGTGTTGCACGCGGCCCGCCTGCGGATGAGTCTGCTGCCGTACCTGTACGCGGCCGCCGTAGAGGCGGTCCGCACCGGCGAACCCCTCGCCCGCCCGATGCCCCTGGACCATCCGGACCGCCCGGACTCCCATACCGCGGACCTCCAGTACCTGCTGGGCCCCGCCCTGCTGGTCGCCCCGCTGTACGCACCGGGAGGCCGGCGGCAGGTCTGGTTCCCGCCCGGCGAGTGGCTGCCGTATCAGGGCGGTGCCCCGGTCACCGGCCCCTGCTGGCACTCGGTCGACCTCCTCCTGCCCACGGCCCCGCTCTGGCTGCGTGCGGGCAGCCTCCTGCTCACCACCGCCCCCGCCGACCGCGCGGGCAGCGCCCCCTTCGGGGAGGTGACCGCCGTCTGGGTCCGGCCTCGGGCTGCGCCCTCCCGCACGGCCCGAAGCGTCCTGTACGACGAGGACGGCACCCGAACCGTCATCACCGCGTACCGGCCCCACGACGACCACCTGACCCTGCGCACCGAGGGCCGCGGCCCCCGACTCCACGTCGCCGCCCCGGGCGGTCGGCACGCCCTTGCGACGGCCGAGGTGGACGGCGTACCGACCGATGTGGACGCGTGGCCGGGCGCGGACTGGTGACGGCGGAGGGCCGTCCGACCCGGCCCAGATGGAGCCGCTTCGGGATTCACACCCGAGACTCGGGAAGGGCACGGCCAGCCGTGATGGCGACAGCACCGCACGCAGGGACTCACGTTGCTCGTCGAGAGGGAGTCGGCTGATCACCAGCCCTGCCTGCCACAGCTGACGCCGGGCCGGACCAGAGCCGCCTCGGGTGCCCCCTCAGCCGAAGGCATTCGGACAGTTCCCGTGTGCACGTCCTCGACGCGATCGGGGTTCCCCTGGCGGAGCGGTACACGTCGAGCTGAGGTTCGCTCACGTGGCACCTCCTGCGCGCGGGCGCCGAAACCAGCGCAGCCAGCGGGAGCGTCGAGGTGCTCCGGCCGGCAGGTTCGGGTAGGAGGGCGGCTTGGCCAGGCCGAGGAACCAGCCCCAGCCCGGCCCGAGGCGGGTCTCGGCCCACCGGAACAC
The DNA here is from genome assembly GCF_044459945.1 of Streptomyces sp. NPDC050164. Classification (NCBI taxonomy): domain Bacteria; kingdom Bacillati; phylum Actinomycetota; class Actinomycetes; order Kitasatosporales; family Streptomycetaceae; genus Streptomyces; species Streptomyces sp. NPDC050164. The sequence continues at coordinate 214,636 of NZ_JBITJK010000006.1, read as the reverse complement.
GGCGTAGCAGAGGGCGGAGGCGAGGGCCTGCACCAGGTTGGTGACGGTGCCCTGGCCGAGAAGCACGCCCAGGCGCAGCGCCTGGGTGATGAGAAACCGGCGACCAGCGGGACCGCTGGTCATTCCTGGCCCACCGGCGGCGGAGGCGCCCCCCGGGCGTACGGCCTGGCCGCTCGGAACAGGCCGGCGCGCTAGCAGGAGGCGTGGGACAGCCCGGACGCGGGCTCGGGCACGGCCCAATACACGGGCTGACGGATGACGTGCGCCCGGCAGACAGGTAGTGACAGCTGAGGCTAAGGCCGTCTGACCAGCGACTTAGCACCTGGGGCCTCCGGCGCGACCTTTGCGCGGTACGGCGCCAACATCACGCCGTTCCCGCGCAGCAACGTGTTCATCGTGTTCAACAGCGTGGAGAACACGGCGGTGGAACCGTTCGCGGCGCCGGTGCGGCGACCGGAGTTCATCGGGGCGCGGGATTTCACGCCGGTGCGGTGACCGATCCCCCGGCCGGGGGTCCGGGGGCTGCCCCCGGAGAACACAGCATCGGGGCACGGGACTTCACGCCCGTGCGGTGACCGCTGCTCGCCGGTGACGTGACCGGATGACACAGCTGCCGGGTGGGGCCTCCTCGTGTGGGACGGGAGGCCCCGCCCGGTTCTGTCATGCGGCCAGGACCTCGAGAAGGCGGTCGACGTCCGCCGGGGTGTTGTAGAGGTGGAACGCCGCCCGCAGATTCCCCGCCCGGTCGGACACCTCGATGCCCGCCCGGCTCAGTTCGCCCTGCCGGTGGCCGAGCCCCGGCACGGACACGATCGCCGAGCCCGGCGCGGGCACCGGCGCGTGGCCCAGCTCGGCGAGCCCGACGCGGAAGCGGTCCGCGAGGGCGACGTCGTGGGCGTGCACGACGTCGATGCCGATCTCCTCCAGCAGTTCCAGGGAGGCGCGCAGCCCGGCGTAGGTGAAGAGTGCGGGGCTGATGTCGAAGCGCCGTGCGGAGTGGGCGAGTTCCTCGACGGGGCCGTAGCAGCTCTCCCAGGGGACCTCACCCGCGACCCAGCCGGCGAGCAGCGGTGTGAGCCCGCCGAAGTCCTGCGGGGCGACGAAGAACGCGGCCCCGTGCGGCCCGAGGAGCCACTTGAAGCCGACGGCGGCGAGGAAGTCGTCCGCGTCGCCCTCCATCGGCAGCCAGCCGGCCGACTGGGAGGCGTCGACGTAGGTACGGGCCCCGTGCGCCCGGGCCGCCTCGCGCACCGCCGGCAGGTCGGCGAGCCGGCCGTCGGCGGACTGGGCGGAGCTGACCGCCACGAGTGCGGTGCCGGGGCGGACGGACTCGGCGAGCCGCTCCAGGGGCACGGCGCGCACCTTGAGGTCGCCGCGCGCGTGGAAGGGGTTGACCAGGGAGGCGAAGTCGGCCTCCGCGGTGAGGACTTCGGCGCCCGCGGGCAGCGAGGCGGCGATCAGCCCGCCGTACTCGGCGACCGAGGCGCCGGTGGCGACCCGCTCGGCCGGCACGCCGGCCAGCCGGGCGAAGGACGCGCGGGCGGCCTCGACGTCCTCGTACAGGGGACCCAGGGGCGTGCCCTCCGCGCGCATCCGCACCGCCTGCTGTACGGCGCTGACGGTACGGGCGGGCAGGAGCCCGTTGCTCGCGGTGTTGAGGTAGGTGTGCTTCGGGGCGAACTCGGCACGGACGAGGTTCTCGAAGGTCTCCATGGAACCACTCTGCGTCCCCTGGATCTCCCCGTCCATTGCCGATTTCTGCGTGATGTCGCTAAGGAACACTTATGGATACGCCCCGACCTGCGGTTTCAGCGCTGGGGCACCGCACAGCCGTCCGGGCCGCACGCGTCCGCCTCCCCGCTGTCGACGATCTTCAGGGGCGAGCGCTCGCCGTACGCCTGGGTCAGGGCCTGGGCGAAGACCTCCGCGGGCTGGGCACCGGAGACGCCGTACTTGCGGTCGAGCACGAAGAACGGCACACCGCTCGCGCCGAGCTGCGCGGCCTCGCGCTCGTCGGCGCGTACGTCGTCGGCGTAGGCGCCGGGGTCGGCGAGCACCGCGCGGACGGCCTCCGCCTCCAGCCCGGCGGACACGGCGAGCTCCACCAGCCGCTCGTCGTCGTTGAAGACGGAGCGTTCTTCGGCGAAGTTCGCCCGGTACAGCAGGTCGAGCAGCTGCACCTGGCGCCCCTGCTCCCTGGCGAAGTGGAGCAGGCGGTGCATGTCGAAGGTGCTGCCGTGGTCGCGGCCCCGGGTGCGGTAGTCCAGCCCCTCGGCGGCGGCCTGCGCGCCCAGGTTGTCCTCACCGGCCTCGGCCTGTGCCTCGCTCATCCCGTACTTCCTGGTGAGCATCGTGATCACGGGCTGGATGTCGTCCTTGGCGCGGCCCGGGTCCAGCTCGAAGGAGCGGTGCACCACCTCGACGTCGTCACGGTGCGGGAAGTCCCGCAGCGCCTTCTCGAAGCGGGCTTTGCCCACGTAGCACCAGGGGCAGGCGATGTCGCTCCAGATCTCGACGCGCATCTCTTCGGCTCTCTCCAGCTCGTACGGGGTGCGGAGGCTCCCTCCGCCGAGTTGGTGAACGTTCAAGCAGCCGGTTTCATTCCGCGGCCAGGGAGAGCCGCATCGTCAGATGGTGATCCCCCGGCTCGGCCGGTTCCGGCACCCACCCATGCCGCCGGTAGAACCCCTGCGCCCGCCGGTTGTCGACGTGCACGTCGAGGACGGCGGTCCGCCGGCCGTCGGCCTGCCACTCCTCGACGCACGCCGCGTGCAGTGCGGTGCCGGCACCGCGGCGCCAGTGCTCGGGGTCGACGTGGAACTGGAACAGCTTCACCGTGTCCGCCGGGGCGCCCTCGGGAGTCCGGAAGGAGGCCAGGCCGACGATGCGCCCCGCCTCCACGACGCACAACACCCGCCCGTCCGGCCGCGCGAGGGCGCTCTGCCAGGCGGCGAGCCAGTCGGTGCCGTCCTGCGGCAGCCCGTCGGGGTAGTACGTCGCGCGGGCACGCGCGTGCAGCGCGACGACGTCCGCCGCCTCGGCGGGCAGGACGGTACGGATCACCCTGTCCGGAGTCACTCGGTTCCTGATCACGCAGCGGATGACACCCCCGGCCGGGACGCGGTTCCCCGGCAGGCCTCAGCTGCCGTCGCGCAGGTCGTTCGGCCAGTGCGGCCTGAACTCGATGTGGTCGTACGTCACCACGCAGCCCTCCCCCATCGGCGACTGCGTCATGAAGCCGATCAGGGCCGCGCCCGTCTCCTTCTCGTCGCCCAGGGTGAAGAGGCGGACGAAGGTCCAGCGTTCGCCGTCGCGGGAGGCATGGAAGGCGAAGGCGCGGCCGGTGCGGCTCACCCGGAGCCAGACGGAACTGCCGTCGACGGTGAAGGAGTTGGCGTCGTCGGAGTGCCCCCGGGTGACCACCGTGCAGACGGTGGGCACGTCCGGGGAGTACTCCAGACAGAGCTTGGCCCAGGCGCGCTCGCCGACATGGACGTAGAGCACCCCGGCGTCGAAGGCCGCGCCGAACCCGACCGTGACCCGGGCGATCAGCTGAAAGTCCCCTTCGGGCGCCCCGAGCAGCCGCGGCGCGTCGGAGGCGGGGTCCAGCGCCTCCCCGGTGGGCGGCACGAACCGATCCTGCCGCGCCCCGGCCCACCCGGTGAGCACCCCGTCCTCGTAGGACCAATGGGCCTCGGGCCCGTAAGAGCGCAGGGGGAAAGGAAGTTCAGGAAGTTCCAGATCCATTCAACCGAGTCTTTCAGCTCCGGCCTCGAGGGGCGCGGGGAACTGCGCGACAAGCCACAACGAACCGGCACCCCGCAAGTCACCGCACCCCCTACGGCGCTATCGCTCCAGACGCCCGTTGAACCGCCGCGGCAGCCCCAACGGGTTCTCATCCCGCAGCTCGGCCGGAAGCAGGGCCTTTGGCGCGTTCTGGTAGACAACCGGCCGCAGCCACCGCTCGATCGCCGTCCCGCCCACCGACGTGGACGTAGACGTCGTGGCCGGGTACGGCCCGCCGTGATGCTGAGCCGGCGCGACGGCGACACCCGTAGGCCAGCCGTTCACCAGCACACGCCCGGCCAGCGGCGTCAGCTCCTGCAGAAGCTCCGCGCCCTGACCCTGGCCCGCGGCCTCCTCCTCGGACAGCTGCACCGTCGCCGTGAGGTTGCCCGGCAGCCGCGACAGCACGGCCTTCACCTCGGTGTCGTCCTCGTAGCGGGCCACCACGGTGACCGGCCCGAAGCACTCCTCCAGGAGCAGGTCGTGCTCGCCCTCCTGGGCCAGCCTGCTCGCCGGAACCGTGAGGAAGCCCGCGCTGACGGTGTGCTCGCCGCCCGCGCCGGGCGTGACGGGGGAGTCGACGTCGGGCAGCTGGGCGCGCTCGGCGACGCCGGCGACGAAGTTGTCGCGCATGCGGTGGTCGAGCAGAACCCCGGCGTCGGTGTCGCTGACGGCGTCGGTCAGCGACTTCAGCAGGGCGTCACCGGCGGCACCGGCCGGCGCGAGGACCAGGCCCGGCTTCACACAGAACTGGCCCACGCCCAGCGTCATCGAACCGGCGAGGCCCGCACCGATCGCCTCGGCCCGCTCGGCGGCCGCGGCCTCGGTGACGACGACCGGGTTCAGCGAGCCCAGCTCGCCGTGGAAGGGGATCGGGACGGGGCGGGCGGCCGCCGCGTCGAAGAGGGCCCGGCCACCGCGCACCGACCCGGTGAAGCCGGCCGCCGTGACCAGCGGGTGCTTGATCAGCTCGATACCCGCCTCGAAGCCGTGCACCAGCCCGAGGACGCCCTCGGGGATGTCGTGCCGGGCGGCGGCGCGGCGCAGCACCTTGGCGACGTACTCGGACAGGGCCGGGTGGTCCGGGTGCGCCTTGACCACGACCGGGCAGCCGGCCGCGAGGGCGCTCGCGGTGTCGCCGCCGGCGACCGAGAAGGCGAACGGGAAGTTCGACGCCGAGTAGACGGCGACGACGCCCAGCGGCACCTTGTAACGGCGCAGGTCCGGGATCGGCGGGGTCGCGGTGTCGTCGGGGTGGTTGATGACGACGTCGAGGAAGGCGCCCTCGTCGACGATGTCGGCGAAGGCCCGCAGCTGGTAGCAGGTGCGGGCGAGCTCGCCGGTCAGCCGGACCGGACCGAGCGCGGTCTCGGCGTCGGCGGTCTCGACGAGACCGTCCTTGGCCGCCTGAAGCTCCTCGGCGGCGCTGCGCAGGAAGGCCGCGCGGACCGCGCGGTCCGCGAGTGAGCCGCGCGCCTCGTGCGCGGCGCGGACGGCGGCGTCCACCTCCTGGGCTGTGGCCTCCACCGCAACCTGTTCACGCTGCTTCCCGGTTCGGGGGTCGACACTCCAGACTGGTGCTGCTGCCACCGCGGGTCCCTCCACACATGTAATGCCGCAGTACTTGGGTCATCCACCAGGGGCGTTCGATATACTGAACGCTGTCTCTGATGATGAATATGCTGTGGAGACTATTTCCCGTCGAACGAAGGGGTCAAGGGCGATGTCGGCTGGCGAGACGGGCGGCGGGGCGCAGGTCAAGTCCGCGGTAAGAACGGTTGAACTGCTCGAATACTTCGCCGGGCGTCCCGGTATGCACTCCCTCGCGGCGGTCCAGGAGGCCGTCGGCTACCCCAAGTCCAGTCTCTACATGTTGCTCCGCACGCTCGTCGAGCTGGGCTGGGTGGAGACGGACGCGACGGGCACGCGGTACGGCATCGGCGTTCGGGCCCTGCTGGTCGGCACCTCCTACATCGACGGCGACGAGGTCGTGGCGGCAGCCCGGCCCACGCTGGACCGGCTCTCGGACGACACGACCGAGACGATCCACCTCGCCCGCCTCGACGGCACGAACGTCGTCTACCTCGCCACCCGCCAGTCGCAGCACTACCTGCGTCCCTTCACCCGGGTCGGCCGCCGCCTGCCCGCGCACTCCACGTCCCTCGGCAAGGCGCTGCTGAGCACCTACTCGGACGAGCAGGTCCGCAAGATGCTCCCGGAGACGCTGCCCGCGCTGACCGAGAACACGATCACCGACCGCGAGAAGCTCATCGAGGAGCTGCACCAGGTCCGGGAGCAGGGCTTCGCCGTGGACCGCGAGGAGAACACGCTGGGGCTGCGCTGCTTCGGGGTGGCCATTCCGTACCGCACACCGGCGCGCGACGCGATCAGCTGCTCGGTGCCGGTGGCGCGGCTCACGCCGGCGCACGAACAACTGGTGAAGGACGCGCTGTTCGACGCGCGGGACCGGCTGACGCTGGCCACCCGTAGGCTCTGAGGCATGAACGTCGAGCTGCGCCAGGTCCACGACAGCGATCTGCCGGTCTTCTTTCGGCAGATGAACGACCCCGAGGCTCTCCATATGGCGGCCTTCGCCCCCAAGGACCCGGCCGACCGGGACGCCTTCGACGCCCACTGGGCCCGGATCCGGTCCTCCGCCGACGTGGTCCGCACGGTGCTGGCCGACGGCGACGTGGTCGGCAGCGCGGCGGTGTACGGGGTGCCGGGCGAACGCGAGGTGACGTACTGGGTCGACCGCGCGTACTGGGGGAAGGGCATCGCCACGGCGGCCCTGCGGGCGCTGCTGACGGAGGTGCCCGAGCGGCCCTTGTACGCTCGGGCGGCGTCGGACAACGCGGGCTCACTGCGCGTACTGGAGAAGTGCGGGTTCCGGGCCGTCGCGACGGCCAGCGGGTACGCCAACGCGCGGGGCGCGGAGATCGCGGAGACGGTGCTGATCCTGGAGGGCTGAGCCGCCCTCCCCCGTCCGGCGGAGGCGGATCGTCGTCGTGCAGGAGGTGCACCCCGTCTCCCCCGCGGGAGCCTGATCGCATGACGCAGTCGATCGCTCCCCTTGGCGCTCCCCGCCCCGCCGTCCGTCTCAGCCGCCCCCGGCGCGTCCTGCGCGCCGTCGCCGTCCTCTCGTGCGTGCCGTACCTCGGGCTCAAGGCCGCCTGGATCGCCGGGAGCCACATCGGCATCCCCGAGGGGAGCGGACTGCTCGACGACCGGGTGGGCATGGCCGTGATCAACGGTCTCTCCGTGCTGCTGGACAGCGCGGTGATCGTGCTGGCGCTGGTGCTGACCCGGCCGTGGGGGCTGCGGGTGCCCGCGTGGCTGCTGGCGTTCCCCGTGTGGGTCGCCACCGGGCTGCTCGCGCCGATCATGGCCGGGTTCCCGGCTCAGCTGGTCGTGAGGGCGTTCGGAGGCGGTTCCGCGCCGGACCAGGACCGTGAGCCCTTCCTCCACGAGTGGGTGTTCACCGTGGTGTACACGGGGTTCATCCTCCAAGGGGCCGCCCTGGGCGCCCTGTTCGTGCTCTACGCCCGCGACCGCTGGGGGTACCTGTGGCGCGGGCGGGTGTGGGAGCTGCCCGTGGGTGTCGTGGGGCCGGCCCACCGCGCCCTCGCCGTCGTGGCCGCCGTGCTCGCGCTGCTGCCGCTCACCCTTCACCTCCTGTGGGCCTGCGGCGGCACCGCCGGGCTCAGTGAGGGCCGGGCGGCGGGCCGGGGCGGTGACTTCCACGTCCTGGAAGTCATCTACGTGCTGTTCCTCGTCGCGGCCGTCGCCGGCGGCTTCCTGCTGGCCTTCCGGCGCGGCCGGGCCCTGCCCGTGGCGGTGCCGCTCGGCCTGGCCTGGGTCGGCTCGGGCGCCGTGGCCTGCTGGGGCGGCTGGCTGTCGCTCGCCTCCCTCGGCGGCGTGGAGGACATCGCCGACCGTCCCACGCCGCTGATGAACCTCGCCTACGCTGGGCAGATGCTCGTCGGCTTCCTCGTCGCCGCCATCGGCGTCTACTACTTCGCCGAGCGCTCGGCCAGGGCCGCACGGCGGGCGGCGTGAGACAGGCCGCCCGGTCCCTGTTCGGCCGGCGGGCCCGGCTGCGCTGGGTGCATCTGATCCTCGGCGGCGCGCTCGCCATGCCGTACGTCCTGGTCGGCTCGGTGATCATCGGCCCGGCCACCGGCAGCACGAACGTCTTCGGGTCCTTTCCGCTCCAGCTCGCCTCCTTCGGCGTCGGGTTGCCGCTCGCCGCCGTCACGTCCCTGTTCCCGCTGACCCGGCCGCTGGAGGCCGCCGCCGTGCGCTGGCTGTGCGGTGTCGACGCGGACCGGCTCGCCTTCGGACCGGCCCGGACCCGGGGCGAGAAGGGGCGTACGGCGGGTTGGTTCACGCTGCATCTCGGGGTCGGCGGGATCATCGCCGGGATGTCGCTGGCCGTGCCGCCGTTCGCCACCGTACTGATCCTTCTGCCGGTCTTGGCGGGACTGGGCGGCACCGGGATCGGGCTGCCCGAAGTCTTCGGCCACCTCTGGGCGCTCGCGCTCGCGCCGGTCGCGGGCGCGGCGATGCTCGTCGCCCTCGCCGGCTGCGCGGCCGGCAGCGGTGCGCTGCTGGCCCGCTGGGCGCCCGCGCTGCTCGGCCCGTCTCCCGAGGGCCGGCTCGCGGCCGCCGAGGCACGCGCCGCCGACCTGGCCGTACGCAACCGGCTGGCGCGGGAGCTGCACGACTCCGTCGGCCACGCGCTGAGCGCGGTCGGTCTCCAGGCGAGCGCGGCGCGCCGCATCCTCGACTCCGACCCGGAGTTCGTCCGCGAGGCCCTCGCCGCGATCGAGGACACGACCCGGCGCACCGTCGGCGAACTCGACGCCGTGCTGGGCGTGTTGCGCGAGGGCGACGCCCCCGGCACGGCCCCGGCGCCGACCCTCGCGGCCGACCTCGACGGTCTGCTGCGTCGCACCCGGGCCGGTGGACAGCGCGTGTCCGCCACGGTCGACGCCGACCCGGAGTCCCTGCCCCCGCTGCTGTCCCGCGAGGGCTACCGGATCGTGCAGGAGGGGCTGAGCAACGCCCTCAAGCACGCGGGCGACCGGGTCGCCGTGGACGTGCGGATCGCGGTGGCGGACGGGGATCTGGAGATCACCGTGGAGAACCCGGTCACCGGCCCCGCGACGGTCACCGGCCCCACGCCCTCCCGCCCCGGCGGCGGCCACGGGCTGCGCGGTATCGCGGACCGGGTCAGGCTGCTGGGCGGGACCATGACGGCCGGACCGGCCGCCGGATCGTCCGGACCGGCCGGGGAGACCTGGCGGCTGCACGTATGTCTGCCGATGAAAGGACCCGCATGACCCGCCCGACGCCGATCCGTGTCGTCCTCGCCGACGACGAGCGCATGGTCCGCACCGCGCTGCGCGCCATCCTCTCCGCCGAGTCGGACCTGGAGGTGGTGGGCGAGGCGGCCACGGGCGCCGAGGCCGTGTCGGTCGTACGGGACCTGCGGCCTGACGTCGTCCTCATGGACGTCCGCATGCCGGAGATCGACGGCATCCGTGCCACCGAGCAGATCCTCGCCACCCTGGACGAGCCGCCCCGGATCGTCGTCGTGACGACCTTCGAGAACGACTCCTACGTGTACGACGCGCTGCGCGCCGGAGCCGCCGGGTTCCTGCTGAAGCGGGCGGACGCCGACGCGCTCGTGCAGGCGGTCCGGCTGGTGGCGCGCAGCGACAGCCTGCTGTTCCCGGCGGCCGTCCGCACCCTCGCGACCGAGCACGCACGCGCGCACCCGGCGCCGCCCGCGTGGGTGGCGAAGCTCACGGGACGCGAGCGGGAGGTGCTGCGGCACATGGCGGAGGGGCTGACCAACGCGGAGATCGCCCGCCGGATGGAGGTCGGCCCCGCCACGGTGAAGTCGCACGTGGCGGCGGTCCTGGCCAAGACGGGCACCCGGGACCGTACGCAGGCGGTCATCGCGGCGTACGAGGCGGGTTTTCTGAACGCCGGATGAGAAAACGGTACGGGCGGGAACGATCCGCCCCAACTGACTCGTCCTCATGTTCGGGATGAACAAGACGATCAGGCGCGCATCGGTCTTCGCGCTGCTCCTGGTGTTCGCTCTGCTGGTCAGGGCGACCTGGGTGCAGTTCTACGACGGCCAGGCGCTCGCAGACGACAAGGACAACCGGCGCAACGCCATCGAGACGTACTCGGCACCGCTCGGGAACATCATCGTGGGCGGCCGGTCGGTCACCGGCTCGGCCCCGACGAAGACGGGCGACCTCAAGTACAAGCGCACGTACACGGACGGCGAGCTGTACGCGGCGGTGACGGGCTACGCGTCGCAGGCGTACGCGCCGACCCAGTTGGAGGGCATCTACACCGACCTGCTCAACGGCACGGACAGCCGGCTGAAGTCCGTGATGGACACCCTCACCAACCAGCGGGCCGACCCGGGCAACGTGGTCACGACGGTCGACCCGGACGTGCAGAAGGCGGCGTTCGACGCGCTCGGCGACAAGAAGGGCGGGGCCGTCGCCATCGACCCGAAGACCGGGAAGATCCTCGCGGTCGTGTCGACCCCGTCGTACGACCCCTCGTCGCTGACCGACGCCAACTCCGCCGGCGCGGCCTGGAAGAAGCTCACGGCGGACCCGGAGAAGCCGCTGGTCAACCGTGCGCTGCGGCAGCCGCTGCCGCCGGGTTCGACGTTCAAGCTGGTCGTGGCGGCGGCCGCGCTGGAGGACGGGCTGTACTCGTCGGTGGACGAGAACACGGCCAGCCCCGACCCGTACACGCTGCCGGGCACCACGCGGGAGCTGACGAACGAGAACCCGAACGCACCCTGTACGAACGCCACGATCCGTAGGGCGCTGGAGTACTCGTGCAACAACGTCTTCGCGAAGATGGCCGTCCAGCTGGGCCAGGACAAGGTGAAGGCGATGGCCGAGAAGTTCGGCTTCAACGACGACAAGCTGGACGTGCCGGTGCGGGCCTACACGAGCGTGTACCCGTCCGACATGTACCCGTCCCAGACGGCCCAGACGGGCATCGGCCAGTTCGACGTCACCGCGACGCCGCTCCAGATGGCCATGGTGTCGGCGGCCATAGCCAACGGCGGCAAGCTGGTTTCGCCGCATATGGTTTCGCAGATCACCAACAGCGGCGGTGATGTGTTGCAGGACTACGACGACGACGCGGGCTCGAAGGAGATCGTCAGCTCCTCGACCGCCAAGCAGTTGCAGTCGGCGATGCAGACGGTCGTGGAGAAGGGCACGGGCACGAACGCCCAGGTCCCTGGCGCGACGGTCGGCGGCAAGACGGGTACGGCCCAGCACGGCGAGAACAACAGCCAGGTGCCGTACGCCTGGTTCACCTCGTACGGGAAGTCCGACTCGTCGGGCAAGGAGGTCGCCGTGGCGGTCGTCGTGGAGCAGTCGAACGCGGCCCGTTCGGAGGTCAGCGGCAACGGCCTGGCGGCGCCGGTCGCCAGGGCGATGATGGAAGCGGCGCTGAAGGACTGAACCTCCGCCGCCCAGAAGGCGTCTGTACAGATGGGCCGCCCCCTTCCCCCCGGGGGCGGCCCGCCGCCGTTACTTGGCTCCCAGGAGCTGCTCGATCGGGTCGATCGCGAAGTACACGAGGAACAGCACCGAGGTCCCCCACAGCAGCCAGTGGACCTCCTTGGCCTTGCCGAGCACGGTCTTGATGACGACGTAGGCGAGGAAGCCGGCGCCGATGCCGTTGGTGATGGAGTACGTGAACGGCATCACGGCGATGGTGAGGAACGCGGGGATGGCGATGTCGTAGCGGTCCCAGTCGATGTGCTTGACCTGGGTCATCATCAGGAAGCCGACGGCGACCAGGGCTGGGGCGGCCGCCTGGAGCGGGACGATGGTGAGCAGCGGGGTCAGGAACAGCGCGAGGCCGAACAGGCCGCCGGTGACGAGATTGGAGAAGCCGGTGCGCGAGCCCTCGCCGACGCCGGCCGCCGACTCGATGTATGAGGTCGCCGAGGAGGCCGAGGCCGCGCCGCCCGCGACGGCCGCGGCGCCGTCGATCAGCAGCACCCGGCCGAGGTTCGGGACCTTGCCCTCCTCGTCGAGCAGGCCGGCCTCGGCGCTGATGCCGACGACCGTGCCCATGGTGTCGAAGAAGTCCGACAGGATCAGGGTGAAGATCAGCAGCACGACGGTGATGACCCCGACGCCGGGGGCGCTGAAGGCACCGAACAGGTCGAAGTGGCCGAGGAGTCCGAAGTCGGGGGCGTCGACGAGCTGGTTGGGCCAGGACGGTGTGGTCAGGCCCCAGCTCTTGATGTCGGCTATGGAGTTGATCACTATCGCCAGCGCCGTCATGGTGACGATGCTGATCAGGATGGCGCCCTTGACCTTGCGGGCGAGCAGGCCGATCGTCAGCAGAACACCCAGGCAGAAGACGAGAATCGGCCAGCCGGTGAGCGTTCCCGTGCCGCCCAGCTGAACCGGCACGGTGGTGTTCGCGGCGTCCGGGATGCGGCTGACGAACCCGGCGTCGACGAAGCCGATGAAGGCGATGAACAGGCCGATGCCGACGCTGATCGCCTGCTTGAGCGGTTGGGGTATGGCGTGCATGACGGCCTCGCGCAGGCCGGTCACCACCAGCACGCAGATCAGCAGGCCTTCGAGGACGATCAGGCCCATCGCGTCGTCCCAGCTCATCAGCGGGGCGATCTGGAAGGCGACCACGGCGTTCAGGCCGAGTCCGGCGGCGAGGGCGAGGGGCAGATTGCCGCCCACGCCCATGATGATCGTCATGACGGCGGCCACCAGGGCGGTGACGGTGGTGAGCTGGACGGGGTCCAGCTGGTGCCCGAACTTGTCCTTCGCGCTGCCCAGGATGATGGGATTCAGGACAAGGATGTAGGACATCGTGAAGAACGTGGCGAAGCCGCCGCGTATCTCACGGCCGAAGGTGGATCCCCGCTCGGAGATCTTGAAGAACCGGTCGACGCTGTTCACCGCGGGTGGTGCCGCGTCGGGCCGGTCGGCCACCTTCTGCGATTCGGACATGACTGGTGCTCCTCGGTGCCTGGGTGATCGGTGTGCGGATGCTGGCTGGATTGTTCCCGTGTTGAACCACGTTCAGGTTTTCTTCGTGTTACGGAATCAGAAGTCCGGCCTGCCATACGCCGTTCGAAGCTCCGTACGAACCATCCTGAGAACGCTGCTACGCTTCCCGATCTCGTCCGGACCTCCCCCGGATGATCACATGTCATCTACATGACACGCATAGGCACCCCGGCCCGGAGTGCCCGAAGCCGCTGCGAGGAGAGGTCGCCCGTGGGCACAGTCGTCGACGACGCCGCCTCCGTGGAGTTCCACGCCTTCTTCGAGCGTCACTACGCCGAACTGTCCCGCCTGGCCTACCTGCTGACCGGCGAGTCGGACACCGCCGACGACCTGGCGGCGGACGCGTTACTGGCGCTGTGGCACCGCTGGGACCGGGTGCGCGCGGCCGACCATCCGGCGGCGTACGCGCGCGGCGTGGTCGCCAACCTGGCCCGCACCCGGATCCGCAGCGCCGTGCGCGAGCGGCGGCGCATCGCCCTGTTCTGGTCGCAGCGCGAGGAGAACACCGAGAACCCGGACGTCGCGGGCGTGGTCGACGTCCAGGAGGCGTTGCGCAGGCTGCCGTTCCGCAAGCGGGCCTGTGTGGTGCTGCGGCACGCGTTCGACCTCTCGGAGAAGGACACCGCGCTCGCCCTCGGCGTCTCGGTGGGTACCGTGAAGAGCCAGACCTCCAAGGCAATGGCCGAACTCCAGCGGCTGCTGGGCACACAGGGAGTACCGCAGCGGATGCACGCGGCGGTGGGCGCTCCCCGTTGCTCGTCGGCCGTGCAAAGCTTGCGGGCGCGCACCGGTGAGGGCCAAGGAAGGGACCGATGACCATGCGGCGGGACGTGCACGAGGAGCTGCGCGCCCGGCTGCACGAGGCGGCCGGGACGCACGAGCCCGACCGGGAGCGCATCCTGGCCCGGGTCGAGCGCGGCATGGCCGGTCCGGCCGGCTCCGGCCACCGGGCGACGCGTCCGCCGGTGTTCGGGTGGATGCGGGTGGCCGGTGCGACGGCCGCGGTGGCGGGCGTGCTGGCGGTGGGCGGTTACGCGGTCGCGTCCGCGGTGAAGGAGGAGACCTCCCCGCAGCAGCAGGACGTGGCGACGTCGCCGACGCCCACGCCGTCGCCGGAGGCGACGAGCCGGGCCCCCGCGCCGCCGGTGGATCCCACGCCGTCCGCCCCGCCGGAGCGCCGCGAGTCCGCTCCGGCGCCCTCGCGGACGCCGAGCACCTCCGTCACCGGGCGGCCGCCCGCCGCCACGGAGGACGGGCCGCTGTGGTCGGACGGCTCGGTCGATCCGCACAGCAACGACTTCTGGGCGCAGAGCAACATCACGATCAAGACGCGCGAGGAACTGACCGCGCTGACCGTGCGGTTGAGCGTCGCCCAGACCGGCGGGGTCTCCGACGCGGGCGCCTGGCGGTCGCTGCCCGAGCAGGACTTCACGCTCACGGTCGGCGAGCGGGACGGCTTCCTCGTCTACACCTGGACCCTGAAGGAGGGCCGCAAGGTCCCGGCGGGCGAGTGGGTGTTCGCGGGCCAGTTCGGCCACGAGCGCGGCGGCCGTGACGCCGGCGCCGACCGCTACGCGGTGACGGCCGCGGCCGGTTCCGAGCGGCTGTCCGTGGGCGGCGGTTTCGCGGCCGTGAACGACACCGACGACGACTCGTGAAAAATTCCTGAAGGCACGGCAACCCTTTCCTCACCCGTGGCGACCACCAGGCGCAAGAGTCACCACCCACTGAGGAATCGGTACATGACTGCACCAGCAGAACAGCGCGTCCGCCATCGCCGCCGGGTCACCAAGCGGCGGGCGGTGATCGCCGGGTTATCCGCGTTCGGAATCTCGGGAGCGGCGATCGTCACCACGTCGATGCTGTCCACCGCGGGCGCCGCGTCCTCCTGGCCCACGGACAAGGGCAAGACGCCCGTGTCGAAGACCATCCCGGTCTCCGGTGTCCGCGACGGCGGGATGAAGATGTTCTACGGCTCCGGCGCGCTCGGCGGCGACAGCCAGGACGAGGGCCAGGACCCCCTCTTCGAGCTGGCCGACGGCGCGGTCCTCAAGAACGTCATCATCGGCACCCCGGCCGCGGACGGTGTGCACTGCAAGGGCAGTTGCACGCTCCAGAACGTGTGGTGGACGGACGTCGGCGAGGACGCGGCCAGTTTCAAGGGCAAGTCGTCGTCGGCCGTGTACAAGGTGATCGGCGGCGGCGCGAAGAACGCCGACGACAAGGTGCTCCAGTTCAACGGCGCCGGCACGCTGAACGTGTCGGGCTTCCAGGTGCAGAACGCCGGGAAGCTGGTGCGCTCCTGCGGCAACTGCAAGACGCAGTACAAGCGCACGGTCGTGCTGAACGACATCGACGTCACCGCGCCGATGAACTCGATCGTCGGCGTGAACGCCAACTACGGCGACACGGCCACGCTGTCGAAGATCCGCATCCACGGCGACGGCAAGAAGAAGATCAAGACGTGTGTGCGCTTCGAGGGCAACAACACGGGCAAGGAGCCCAAGGAGCTGACCCCGCCCGGGCCGGACGGCAAGACCTGCAAGTTCAAGGCCTCGGACATCAGCTACCAGTGATGCCGCGGCACGTGTGAGCTCCGGCCGGCCCGAATCCCCCTCGGGCCGGCCGGCTGCCGGATGTCCGGGCCCCCAGTCGGACTTCCCGGCACCCCCGACCCTCCGGAGCCCCCCTCCGGAGGGTCGAACAGCCCTGGCCGAGCCCCCCTCGGCCGGTCGGCAGCAACGCCCCCGCCGGTGTGAACCGGCGGGGGCGTCGTCGTGTGCGCACGCTCGGCGGGGAGTCCCTAGGGGGTGTCCGCAAAGTCCATCGTCGAGCCGATGGTCGTGGAGCCGGTCGTCAGAAACGTCGTCGCGGGGAGGGAGCCGTCCGCCCGGCGCGCTCCGACCGCGCTGGTCGCGTCCGTCGACCTGAAGGGCGGGGTGGCGACGCCGCTGTCCCAGTTGTTGCCCGCGGAGACGGCCGCGGAGCCCAGCTCGGCGGGGCCGGCCTTGTCGCTCACGGCGAGGTTCTTGCCGAGGCGGGCCTTGCCGGTGGCGAAGTAGAAGCCGTTGTGGGCGTTGGCGTACGCGGTGTTGCGGTTCACGGCGATGGCGCCGGTGTTGGAGTTCTCGGTGAAGCCGTGCAGCATGTTGTCCCAGGCGGCGTTGTCGTTGACGACATGGGCGACCGACGCTCCCCCGCCGCCCAGTTTGAAGCCGTTGCCGTTGCCCTCGAAGGCCGAGTCCTTCCAGCGGTTCTCGCCGTTGCCGAAGGCCCATGAGTGCTCGACGGTGACCGGTGAGGAGAACTGCCAGAGGTCGAGGCCGTCGTCGGAGTTGTTGAACAGCCGGGCGCCGGTGATCCTGTTGCCCGTCCCGGAGCCGAACTTGACGGCGATGCCGTCGGCGTTCTGGCCGTGACCGGCCGGGTCGTAGTTGCCGTGGCTGTCCAGGTTCTGCACGAGGTTGCCGGTGGTGCCGTCGCCGCGCAGGGTGAAGCCGGAGTCGCCGTTGTCCGCGGTGACGAGGTTCCTGAAGACGCCGCCGACGGAGGACGTGGCGACGAAGCCCTGGGCGGGTGAGTTGACGAAGGCGAGGTTCTCGACGGTCCAGTGGTCGCCGTGGATGGCGGCCAGCCAGGAGCCGGCGGGCAGCTTGGAGCCGTCGATCCGGACCTTCTCGCTGCCGTACGCCCGCAGGGTGATGCGTGCCGAACCGGTGCCGCTGGCCGTGGACTTGAGGGTCGCGGCCGGATAGTAGGTGCCGCCGCGGACCTGGATGGTGGTACCCGCTGTGGCGTTCTTCACGGCCGCTTCGAGCTGGGTCGCGGTGGAGACGGTGACTGTCGACGAGGCGGCCCGCGCGCCGCCTCCCGAGAGCCCGAGGTAGACGCCTCCCGCCCCCGAAGCGCAGGCCACCGCGGCGGCGATGGTGAGCGTACGGGTCCTGCGGTGGCGTCCTGCGCTGAGCAGCACGGAGCGTTCCTTTCCTGGGGAATGGGGACGGAAAACGGTTCGGAGGGGCCCGCTCCGTCCCGTTTCCGACCAGCAGTCGCCGCCGCGCCGCGAAAGGGTTGCCGCCGTCACGTGCACTGGCGTGCCCGAGTCCCGAAAGTTTCGGAACCACCCGCCTCATGCACACCCGTTGACGCCCTGTCCCCGGCCGGTGAAACTCCGAAGGCCGCCATCCAACAGAACCCCCCATACTCCGACAGGAAGTGTCATGCGCCCCCGCACGCTCCTGCTGCCGTTCCTGGCCCTGACCGGCCTTCTCCTTACCCTTCTCACCGCGCCACCGAGCACCGCGGACTCCGGAGCACCACCCGTGAAGCACTCCAAGTACGCCGGCTATCTCTTCGCCTACTTCACGGGTGAGGGCACCGCCGACGGCGAGCAGATCCGTTACGCCCTCAGCCGGGGCAACGACGCGCTGCACTGGCGTGAGCTGAACGCCGGCAAGCCGGTCCTGACGTCGACGATCGGCGAGAAGGGCCTGCGCGACCCGTTCGTGATCCGCTCCCCCAAGGGCGACAAGTTCTATCTGATCGCCACCGACCTGCGGATGTACAAGAACTCCAGTGGCAGCTGGGACCAGGTCCAGCGGCACGGCAGCAAGTCGATCATGGTCTGGGAGTCCACCGACCTGGTCAACTGGACCGACCAGCGCCTGGTGAAGGTCTCCCCGGACAACGCGGGCAACACCTGGGCCCCGGAGGCCTACTGGGACGACGAGCTCGGTGAGTACGTCGTCTTCTGGGCGTCGAAGCTGTACGCCGACGACGACCCGGACCACAAGGGCAACACGTACAACAAGATGATGTACGCGACGACCAAGGACTTCCGCACCTTCAGCGAGCCGAAGATCTGGAACGACCCCGGCTACTCGGTGATCGACTCCACGGTCGTGAAGTACAAGGACGAGTACTACCGCTACACCAAGGACGAGCGGGACCCCAGCTCCTCCAGCCCCTGCTCCAAGTTCATCACCGGTGAGAAGTCGACGTCCCTGACCTCGACGAAGTACGACTTCGTGGCCGACTGCATCGGCAAGGGCGCGATGAACCAGGGTGAGGGCCCGACGGTGTTCAAGTCGAACACCGAGAAGAAGTGGTACCTGTTCATCGACGAGTACGGCGGCCGCGGCTACATCCCGTTCGAGACCACCGACCTCGCCTCCGGCAAGTGGACCCCCTCCACGGACTACCAGCTCCCGGCGAGCCCCCGGCACGGCACGGTGCTCCCGGTGACGCAGGAGGAGTACGACCGGCTGCTGGCGGCGTACCCGTCGACGCCCACCTCGGTCGTGGACGCGACGGCGAAGCACCAGAAGGGCTACTCCATCGTCACGGACAGCGCCTCGAAGGTCGTGCTGCCGATGGAACCCAACGCCGATCTGCGCGGCCTCGCCCCGAAGCTGTGGGTGGGCAAGGGCGCCACGCTGAGCCCGAAGTCCGGAACCCGGCGCGACTTCCGCACGCCGCAGAAGTACACCGTGACAGCGGCCGACGGCACCAAGCGCACCTGGACGGTCGAGGCGGTCCGCACCCGCAGCCCCATGCTGCCCGGTCTGAACGCCGACCCGGACGTCCACTACCTCAACGGCAGATACTGGATCTATCCGACGACGGACGGCTTCCAGGGCTGGAGCGGCACCAAGTTCAAGGCGTACTCGTCGAAGGACCTGGTCCACTGGAAGGACCACGGCGTCATCGTCGACCTCGGGCCTGACGTGACCTGGGCCGACAAGAACGCCTGGGCGCCCGCGATCGCCGAACGGAACGGCAAGTACTACTTCTACTTCTGCGCCGAGCAGCAGATCGGCGTGGCGGTGGCCGACTCCCCCGCCGGCCCCTTCAAGGACGCGCTCGGCAAGCCGCTGGTCGCCAAGGGCGGATCGCTCAAGGGCCAGATGATCGACCCGTCGGTCTTCACGGACGACGACGGCCAGGCCTACCTGTACTGGGGCAACGGACGCGGGTACGTCGTCCCGCTGAACGACGACATGGTGTCGTTCGACGCGTCGAAGGTGAAGGACATCACCCCGGACAACTTCCGCGAGGGCGCCTTCGTGATCAAGCGGAAGGGCACGTACTACTTCATGTGGTCGGAGGACGACACCCGCAGCGAGAACTACCACGTGGCGTACGCGACGGGACCGTCCCCGCTCGGCCCGTGGACCAAGCGCGGGACCATCCTCGAGAAGCGGCCCGAGTACGGCATCCTCGGCACCGGTCACCACTCGGTGGTGAACGCCCCCGGCACCGACGACTGGTACATGGTCTACCACCGCTTCGCCCTCAACGGCCCCGGCAGGCCGGGCGGCGACGGCATGCACCGCGAGACCACCATCGACCGCATGGAGTTCGCGGCCGACGGCGGCATCAAGCCGGTGGTGCCGACGCTGGAGGGCATCAAGCCGGTACGGCGATGAGCCTCACAGGACGTCGTCGAGCCAGCTGAAGACCTCGTCCTGCATCTCGTGAGTGAAGACGTGGCCGAGCTCCGGCCACGTCTTCACCCGTATCCGCTCCTCGGCGTGGCGCGACCGCCACACGGCACGCAGCTTGTCGTACGCGACCCGTACGCCCTCGGCCGGGAACAGTGGGTCGAGCCCGCCGTCGAGGAACAGCATCGGCCTGGGCGCGGCGATGCTCGCCACGTCGGGGATGTCGAGGTGCCGGGCGAGACCCGGGTGGAGCATGTAGTACGCCGACTGCCCGCGCAGCGTGTTGTTGCCGGGCACCATCATCTCTTTCAGCCCGGTCATCCAGCACACGCTCGCGGCGGCCGCGATGTGGTCGCTGAGGGCGGCGGTCTGCCAGGCGCGGTAGGCGCCCATGGAGAAGCCGACGGCCGCGACCCGCCGGGCGTCCACCCGGTCGAGTCCCGCCAGGAAGGCGGCGGCCCGCTGGTCCTCCCGGGCCATGAGCCCGGCGAGCGAGGAGCCGAGGTTGTAGAAGTTGGAGGCGAGGGCCTGCTGCTGCTCGTAGGCGAGCGGGCCGCGGTCGCCCCAGCCGAGCGCGTCCAGGCACAGCACCACATAGCCACGCCGGGCCAGTTCGTCGCCGACGAACCGCCCGCTGAAGTACTTGTCCGCCCAGGCCCGGGCGGAGGCGAGACGCGTGTCGTCGTACCAGGGCCGGACGAGTTTCTCCTTCCCGATGTCGAACCTGGCCCCGTGGTCGTGCAGGAGCAGCACGGCGGGGAAGGGGCCCTCGCCGTGCGGGGTGAGCAGAGCGCCGCGCACCCGTTCGTAGCGGGTGAGGGAGACGGTGACCAACTCCCTTGTGTAGCCCTCCCCTTGGGCACGTCCGCCGATCTGCGGGGCGTACGGCGTTTCGTCCTGCCGTTCGACGAGCAGGTGCTCCTCGACCGTGGCGCGGGCGGCACGCCGCCAGGCGCGGAAGTCGCGGATCGGGGATCTCCCCCAGGCGAGCGGGAAGGTCAGGGCGTCCTTCAGCGCCGGGTGGAAGTCGGGCAGCGGACCGTCCACGACCGCCGCCTCCGCCGCGTTCACCGTTCCCCCGGCCAGCAGGGCCGTGCTCGCCCCGACCACGAACGTCCGTCGGCCCAGCGGCTCATGGGTGCCCATACGACCTCCCGGTTCCGGCGTGCCGCAGCACGTACCTCTCGACCGCCGACGGGGACGTCAGGGCGCGGTAGTCGTAGACATCGGCGGGATCCCAGCCGACGTCGCTCCCGAGGCCGAGACCGCTCGCCACGGCGTTCAGCCGGGCGGGCC
This sequence comes from Streptomyces sp. NPDC050164, assembly GCF_044459945.1. NCBI lineage: Bacteria > Bacillati > Actinomycetota > Actinomycetes > Kitasatosporales > Streptomycetaceae > Streptomyces > Streptomyces sp. NPDC050164. The sequence continues at coordinate 194,007 of NZ_JBITJK010000006.1, read as the reverse complement.
GGCCGTTGAACCAGGAGCCGGTGTCGCGGAACCGCTCACCCCCGTAGTCCGCGACGGCGAGCGACGGCCCGCCCCCGGGATACCGGAAGACATTGCGCTCGGAGAAGATCGCGGACTCCACGCCGACGCCCAGGGCGTAGAGCGGCGCCTGCCCCCGGTGGACGTTGTTGACGACGTGCACCTGCCCGAAGCGGACACGCGGGGCGCGCTGCACGATGCCGCTGAACAGGTTGCGGACGAAGGTCACCTTGAGGTGCCCCCGGTCCCGGTCGCCGCGTCCGTCGCCCGACCCGATCAGGATCGCCTTGTCGTGATCCTCGAACCGGCTGTCGGAGACGGTGACGAAGTCGGAGCCGTCCTCGATGTCCAGCAGCCCGTCGTGCCGCTGGACGCGCTCGCCGTGGAAGCCGAGGGGCGCCTCGCGGTCGGGGAACCGGCCGTCGGTGAAGGTGCAGTGGTCGATCCAGATGTTCTTGCCGGTGATCACGGTGAGCGCGTCGAAGCGGGCGTCCCAGCTGCCGCGTGTGCCGTCGCCCGGAGACCAACTGGTGAAGTGGTCGACGGGCGCCTCCAGGTGCAGGTTCCGCACGACGATGTTGCTGCCGGTGTTGACCGTCAGGAACACCCCGAGCAGCCGGGCGTCGCGGCCCACGCCGACGAGGGTCGTGTTGCTCGGCACGGTGAGCTGGATCTGCGCCTTCTCCTTGTTCGACCCGGTCTGGCGCAGTTGCCGCTGCTGCTTGCAGTGGTCGAAGCGGGTGTCGGACCAGGCGGCGCCGTCCTCGCCGAAGCAGGACATGTACTTGCCGAGGTCGTATCCGGGCGCGTAGTCCTGCTCGCCGAGCAGGGAACCGTCGTCCGCCTCGTGCCCGGAGATGTCGCCGACGACCCGGATGACCTTGGGCGCGGTGGGGGCGCCGTCGTTCGCGAGGGCGGTCTTGAGTTCGGCGCGGGTGTCCACCGTCCAGGTCCTACCGCCCGCCCCACCGGTGGTGCCGGGGCCGGTCGAGGCCCAGCCGACGGGGGCGCGTTCGGCGGCGGAGGCCGGCGAGGCCGGCCAGAGCAGGCAGAGACCGAGGAGGAGCGCCGCGGCCCTACGCATAGGGCCTCCAGACGCCGAGGTACGTCTCCTTGGTGTGCAGCGCGGCTTGCGCGCGGCTGAGTTGTGGCCGGTTCTCGGGCACGGAGACGGCAGCCCCCGGCCCGGTGTTGCGGTACTCGGCGAACCGCATCGACTGCCAGGGATAGGCCTCGCGCATGTCGGTGTACGGGGCCACCGGGTCGATGCCCGGCCCGATCCGGGTCTCCCGCACCACCAGCGACGGCCACGCCGTGGTCTCGTACGACGGCACCCAGGGCCGGGCCAGCTTGTACGCCCCGTCCTCGGCGCCGGAGGTGATACGGCAGCGGACGGCGAGGATGCCGTACGGGTTCGCCCGGGCCGTGGAGGGCGCGAAGACCATGCCCTTGGGTGTGAAGTCCACGTCCCGTGCCAGCGTGCGGAAGTGGCACTGCTCGAACACGGCGGTCGCCCGCCCGAAGACGAAGTCGACGTCGCCTTCGATGTGGCAGTGCCGGAAGTACTGCCGGTCGAAGGTGCCGAGCGCCCTCGTGTCGGTGAAGAGGGTGTCCTGGTGGGCCAGGAAGCGGACGTTGTCGAAGGACGACCGGTCGCCCGTCAGGTACGCGGCGACCGCCTGGGTGCCGGTGATCTCGGGATGGTCGGCGCGCAGCCAGTCGTTGGCGAGGGTGAGGTCGCGGACGGTGAGGCCGGGAGCCGCCGAGGTGAAGGTCGCGGAGCCCGCCGTGCCGTACGTGGTGCCGTCGGGCTTCCTCGTGCCGGCTGCGTTGTCGTGGACGATGACGGCATCGCGCGGGTCGCGGGTGGCGCCGCGCAGGGTCAGCCCGGCCTTGTGCGCGGGGATGTTCACGACCTCGCGGTACGTCCCCGGATGCACGACGACCGTCCAGCCCGGCCCGTCGACGGCGTCCACGGCCGCCTGGACCGAGCCGCCGGGGCGGACGTGCAGGACGCGGTGGCGCGGCGCGGCGGAGGCCGGCCGGGGGCCGGCGGCGGTCAGGCCGCCGGCGACGCCGGTGAGCAGGAGAGTGCGTCGGCGCATCTCAGCACGGCTCCGGTGGCCGCCAGTCGCCGAGCCAGGTGGCGCTGGTCGCCGACTCGGCCTGTTCGTCGGTGAGCTGGGGCCGGTTCTCCGGGACGGTGACGACGGCGCCCGGGCCGGTGTTGCCGTACTCGGCGAAGCGCTGGTCCTGCCAGGGGTGGGCGTCCCGCATGTTGGCGTAGGGCGCGACCGCGTCGATGCCCGGGCCCAGCCAGGTGTTGCGCACCGTGAGCATCGGGCGGACGGTGGTGCTGGAGGTGGGCACCCAGGGGCGGGCCAGCTTGTAGTAGCCGTCAGGGGCCTCGCTGCTGACGTGGCTGCGCGTCACGAGGTAGCCGTGCGGGTTCGCGCGCTCCGTGGAGGGGGCGAAGACGAAGCCGTACGGGGCGCGGGACGCGTCGGTGCGGTTCAGGGTGCGGAAGTGGCAGTGCTCGAAGACGGCCGTGGCCCGGCCGAAGACGAAGTCGACGTCGCCCTCGACGTAGCAGTGGGAGAAGAACTGGCGGGCGAAGAGGCTCGCCGAGTTGGAGTCGGCGTACAGGGTGTCCTGGTGGCCGAGGAAACGGCAGTGGTGGAAGGCGGAGCGGTCGCCCTGCACCTTGATGGCGACGGCCTGGGTGCCGGTGATGTCCGGGTGTTCGGCGCGCACGAAGTCGTTGGCGAAGGTGACCCGGTGGGCGGTGAAGCCGTCGCCCCGGACGGTGGTGGTGGCCGAGCCGGTGGTGCCGTAGGTGCCCGAGCCGTCCGGCTTCGGGGTGCCGGCCGCGTTGTCGTAGACGATGACGACGTCACGCGGACCGTCCCCGGCGCCGAGCCAGGTCATCTCCGTGCGGGAGCGGTCGACGGAGACGGTCTCCCGGTAGGTGCCCGGCGCGATGACGAGGGTCCAGCCGCTGCCTTCGACGGCGGTCACCGCGGCCTGGACGGAGGTGAAGTCGCCCCGGCCGGACGGGTCGACGTACAGGGTTCGCGCGTTCAGGCGCGCGGACGGGGAGCCGTAGCGGCCGAACGGGTGGGATGCCGCGGCTCGCGCGGGGGCCGGCGCGAGGCCGAGTGCCGCGCCGGCACCGGCGGTCGCCAGCAGGAAACCCCTTCTGGACAGGGGAAGTCGGAGGCGGCGGGGTGAGGCCATGTGGGTGTTCCTTCGCAGTGCGAGTCGTCGGGGATGTCGTGTTCTTCCTCGCCGTGGGGGGTGCGGGGCCGGGGCGGCGGGTGCGCCCCGGCCCGGTGGTGCGGCAAGCGGGCGCCGGGGAAGTTCCCCGGGGGCCGCTCAGGTCAGCACAGGCGGCCGGCGCCCGCGCCTTGGTCGACCAGCCACGGGATCGCCTGCGGCGGGTGGACCTGTGTGCGCAGGGTCGGCTTCCAGCCGGCGCCGGACTGCAGGGTCTCCTCGGGGATCTCCGCGTTGTGCACGGCGATCAGGTCGGTGAGCCTGCCGTTGACGTAGTTGTTCTCGGCGGTCAGCGGGGCTTCCTTCCACTTCTTCAGTGTCCTGGCCGCGCTGACCCCCTTCGGCAGCGAGAAGGCGTTGTCCGTGGCGTACAGCCGCGACTCGATGCCGATGCCGAAGGTGTAGCCGTACGACTGGTCCTTGGTCACGACGAAGTGGTTGTTGTACGAGTCGACCTGTCCGAACCGCACGCGCGGCGCCCGCTCCACGAGGCCCTTGAAGCGGTTGTGGTGCAGGGTGACCTTGAGCTTGCCGGCGTCGTCCGCGGCGGCGGTGTCGCTGTTGCCGATCAGCATGGTCTTGTCGTGGTTCTCGAGCGAGTTCCAGGACACGGTCACGTAGTTGGCGCCGCGCACGATGTCGAGCAGCCCGTCGTGCTGCTGGTAGACCTTGCCGAGGTACTTCGGCAGGGAGCTGTCGGGGTAGCGGCCGTCGGTGAGGGTGTTGTGGTCGATCCACACATGGGTGGAGCCGTGGACGACGACGCCGTCGTACGCGGAGTTCCAGGCGCCGGTCTTGTTGTCGTCGGTCGGGTCCCACTGCGGGAAGCAGTCGATCGGGGCCTCGATGGTGAGGTTGCGCAGGATGACGTTGTGCGCGCCCTTGATCTGCAGGCTGCCGCCGAGGATCCCGGAGTTCTCCCCGACGCCGACGATGGTGGTGTTGGAGGGGACGCTCACCTTGATGGCCTTGGCCTGATTGTCCGCGGACGCGTCGCGCAGGTCCTCCTGCTCCCCGCTGACCGGGGTGTCGTGGCCCCAGACGGCGGGGTCGTAGTCGGCGAGGTACTGCTGGAAGTCGTAGCCCTCGGCCTCGAAGGCCTCGCAGCCCTGGGCCACGGCGTCGATCATCCCCTTGACCTTGATGATCTTCGGGGCGTCACCGCCGGCCTCCAGGGCGGCCTTGAACTCCTCCCAGGTGGTGACGGTGTGGACGTGCGCGGCGTCGGCGGCCGAGCCACCCGTCGTGCCCGCGCCCTGTGAGGCCCAGCCGTCGTTCGCGGGGAGCACCTCACGGCCGAGGTCCCGGCCGTCCGCCTGCGCGGTGGTGCCGGTCAGGGACAGCACCAGGGCGGTGCATCCGACGAGCGCGGCGGCTCTCAATACGGCATGGCCATGCCGTCTCTGTGGGTTCATGGTGCGGCTCTCCTTGTACAGGACGGGGTTCAGGCGGCCTGGGGCCAGGTGATCCAGGACTCCGGGATGTCGTCGTCCAGCCGGTGCACGTCCCGCGGCGCCAGCACCCGGGTGCGCAGCAGTTCCCGCACCACCAGCCGCGCCACGGCGATCGCGCCGGGCGGGTTGAAGTGCGTGTTGTCCTGCTCGGTCTCGGTCCAGTTGAAGTACTTCTTCGTCTCCTCGACCCCGAGCTCCTGCCACAGCGCGATCGACAGGGCCTGGATGTCGAGCAGTGCCACGCCCTCCGCCTCGGCGAGCGCTCGCATCGCCGCGGGGTACTCGCCGTGGCTCGGCCGGGCGGTGCCGTTCGCGTCGAATCTGCGGCGTTCCACGGACGTGGCCAGCACGGGGCGCGCGCCACGCGCACGGGCACCGGCGATGTACAGCCGCAGGTGGTCCTGGTACGTCGTCCAGGGCTCGGTGTAGCGGGTCGGGTCGTCGGACTTGGCGTCGTTGTGGCCGAACTGGATCAGCAGGAGGTCACCGGGCCGGATGGCCGCGAGGATGGCGTCGAGGCGGCCCTCGTCGACGAAGCTCTTCGAACTGCGGCCGTTCACAGCGTGGTTGGAGACCTTCAGGGTCTCGTGGAGGAAGAACGGCAGTGCCATGCCCCAGCCGGTCTCGGGGGCGGCGTCGGCGTACTTCTGGGCGGCGGTGGAGTCGCCGGCGATGAAGAGGGTGCCGGTGCGCGGGGCGCCGCCGTAGGAGGCGGTGGCGTGCGCGGGGGAAGCGGCGGCGACGGGGACGGCGGCGATGAGCGCCGCGGCGGCGATCTGTCTGCGGGTGAGAGACATGGGGGCGGCCTTTCAAGGCGGTGTTTCGGGTTCTTGCGGTAATGCCTCTTACTTCGGGGGTGGGGGGTTGCGGGGCCGGAGGGAGAGCCGGCGGCGGGGCGCGATGGATGTCCGCCGCCGGCCCTGTCCGGTGTGGGGCGTGCAGGAATCAGCGGGCCGGGGTCAGCCCTTCTGCTCGTTCCATTCCTTCTGGGCCTCGTTGAGCTGCTCGGCCATCTTGTCCAGGAAGTCCTTGGCGCTCATGTCGCCGAGCAGGACCTTCTGGAAGCTGGGCTCGTTGTCGGCCTTGGAGACGGTGTTCCAGTCCGGCAGGTAGTACGGCAGCTGGACGATGGTGGTGGAGCCGTCGTTGAGGGCCTCGGCGGCGAGCTTGGTCGGCTCGGCCTTGGCGATCCAGGCGTCCTTGGCGGCGTCCGTGTGGGACGGGATGGCGCCGGCCGACTCGTTCCACTTGGAGTTGGACTCGTGCGAGGCGGCGAACTCGATGAACTTCCAGGCGGCTTCCTTGTTCTTGGAGCTCTTGAACAGGCCGAGACCGTCGACGGGGTTGGAGACCTGGACGCGCTTGCCGCCGGGACCGGTGGGCTGCGGGATGCCGCGGAACTTGTCGGTGCCGAGCGCCTTCACGTGGTCCTGGTAGGAGCCCAGGTTGTGGTTGAGCATCCCGATCGTGCCGGAGTCCCACTGGGAGACCATCTTGGTGAAGTCGTTGTTGAGGTCGGCGGCCGGCGTGTACTTCTTGTACAAGCCGGCGTACTTCTCCAGCGCCTGGACGTTCTTCGGGTCGTTGAGGGTGGTCTTCTCGCCGCCGGCGTCCCAGAAGGACGTGATGCCGGACTGCCCGTACATGGCGTCCAGCGCCTGCGCGATGGAGCCCGCGCCGCCGCGGATGGTGTAACCGAACTCGTTCTTCTTGGCGTTGGTGAGCTTCTCGGCGGCCTCGTAGAACGCGTCCCACGTGGTGGGCGTGTCCAGACCCGCCTTCTCGAACAGGTCGGTGCGGTAGTAGAGGGTGCCGTTGTTCGCGGAGGTCGGGATCGTGAACAAGTTGTCCTCGGAACCGCCGGCCACCTTGACCGACTCGACCATGCCCTCGTTGAGCTTGCCGTTGAGAGAGGACTTGGCCAGACGGCCCTCCAGCGGCTCCAGCGCGTCCTGCGCCGCGATGCCCGCGAGCATGGCCGCGCCGACGCCGCCGACGTCCGGCAGGCCGCCGCCCCGGATGGCGGTGTCGTACTTGGACTGCACCTCGGTGGAGGGGATCCCGACGTACTCGACCTTGATGTCCTTGTTCGCCTTCTCGAAGTCGGCGATGATCTCCTTCCAGATGTCGGTGCGGACACCGCCGTTGTTGTCCCAGAAGACGATCTTCCCGGTGCCGCTGCCCTCGGCTCCGCCCCCGCCCCCGCCGCTGCCGTCGTCACCGCAGGCGGTGGCGGTCAGGGCGAGCACGGCCCCCAGGGCGACGGCTGCCGACGTCCGGCGCCTTCCTGTGCTGGTGCTGCGATTGCTGATCTTCATTGGTCGGCTCTCTTCTTCTTCTGGATCCAACGGAGATGTGCAGGTGTGGGGGTGTCAGTGCCGGTCGTACGGCGCCCAGCCGTCCGACCCGTTCAGGTAGCGGGCGACGGTGTACGACGGTGCCTCGGCGTCACTCAGCTGCGGCCGGTCCTGCGTCACGGCCGCGCCGGGCCCGTAGTTGCCGTACTCGGCGAACCGTGCGTCCCGCCAGGAGAAGCCGCTCATGTCGGTCCACGGCGAGGCCTTGATCGCGGCGGGCAGCTCCGTGTCCCGGATCAGCACCTGGGCGATGGCGTCCGGCTCGCCGCCCGGGTGCCAGGGCCGCCCCAGGTGGAACGACCCGGCGGGTGCGTCGCTGAGGATCTCCGACCGGGTGATCAGGAACCCGTACGGGTTGTCCTTCCAGGTCGAGGCGGCGGTGATGTAGCCGTTGTTCGTCGCCGACCCCCGGCTCAGCGCCCGGATCACCGACCGCTCGATGACGGTGGTGGCCCGCCCGTAGATGAAGTCGACGTCGCCCTCGATGTACGAGTCGCGGACGTAGACCCGGCTGACGGTGGTCAGCTTGGGGCTGTCGGTCATCAGGGTGTCCTGGTTGCCCAGGAAGGCGGTGTCCTCGAAGACGATCCGGTCGCCGGTCGTCTTCATCGCCAGCGCCTGCTCGCCCTTCAGCTCGTGCGCGGCCTCGTCGAAGTCGTTGCTGAAGGTGAGGTTGCGGGCGGTGACGTCGTTCGCGGCGATCCGGACGGTCGCGCTCCCGGTGGAGCCGCCGTACTCGGCGGGTGTGTCGTAGACGATGACCGTGTCGGAGCGGTCCTGTCCAGTCCCCTGCAGCAGGATCTTCGGCTTGTTCGCGGGGATGAACACCTTCTCGCGGTACGTGCCGGGCGCGACCGCGATGGTCACGGGCAGGTCGTTGCCGGCCGGCACGGCGTCCACGGCCGACTGCACGGTCGGGTACGCCGCGGGGACGTGCAGCGTCACCGCGTCGCCGATCGGCTTCTGCGGGCCGGAGAAGCGCGTGACCAGCGCGGGGACGGCCACGGCCGGGTCGAGGCGGTAGTCGTAGAACGCCCGTGGATCGAAGGCGTCACCCCAGGCGTCGTGCCGCCCCGTGGTGTTCCTCAGGATCGAGCCGCGCTGCACCAGCTCGGCCGTGGCATCGGCCTGGTGGGGGTGCTGGACACCGTCGTAGTAGCTGTTCTCGATGACCATCTCGGTCCTGCCGCGCGCCCAGCTGCCGTACGTCCACTGCGGGTCGCCGTCGGCCACCTGGTGGGAGAAGTAGTTGTTGTACAGGTGCGCGTAGGCACAGTTGTCGGCGGAGGGATTGCGTTGTTTCGTCCCCGTGAACCAGTTGTGGTCGATGGTGATCTGCGTCTTGGCGTTGTCCGTCCAGCCGATGCCGAACGCCTTGTTGTGGTCGGCGAACTGGTTGTAGGAGACGGTGATGTACTCGCTGTCCTTGCGCACGTCGAGCAGCCCGTCGCCCATGCGCGTGAAGCGGTTGTGGTCGATCCAGACGTGGTGGACGGAGTCCATCTGGATGGCGTCGAAGTCGGTGGTCTTGCCGTCCCAGTCGCCCTCGACGTAGCTGTCCCGGATCGTCAGGTTGCGGATGATGACGTTGTGCGTGCCGGGCTTGAGGTGCAGCTCGCCGTGGACGATCTCGCCGGTGTCGCCGACGCCGATGATGGTCTTGTCGGACGCCACCACGATGTTCGAGCCGAAGGGTTCGACGGCGATCGAGCCCTTGACGCGGATGACGTACGGTTCCTCGGCCGCCGCATATCGGGCCAGCGAGGCCTGGTCGGTGACCGTGACGACCTTGCCGCCCGCCCCTCCGGTGGTGCCGCCGGCGAGGGAGGCGAAACCGTGCGGGCGGTCGGTGAAACGGTCGGCGGTCGTGGTGGCCGGCGTGGTCTGCGCCGTGTCCGCGGTGGGGGCGGCCTTCGCCTCCCCCACCGCCCCCAGGGCCAGGGTGGCGACCAGGCCGAACACGGCGGCCATGGTTCTGCCGGATCCCGGCATGTGCTTGCTACGGAGGTGCGTCATTGCGGCTCCCAACAGGCGGGGGGTCGTGATGGGTTACAGGGGTCTGATCCGGAACTGCGTGAAGGTGGCCGCGCCGGCGTGTCCCTGTCCGGCGGGCGCGAGGGCGAACAGGCCGAGCAGGGCACCGACCCAGCGCCACGGAGTGGCGGCTAAGACCTGCCCGGAGGGACGGAAGCCGTCCCCGACGTCGCAGGAGAAGCGGCAGCGCGCCCCGGCGCCGATCTCGATGCGCAGCCGGGCCCGGCCCTCGGGCGCCTCCCGGGGGTGCGCGGCGTCCCGCTCCCGCTCCGCGACCGCCTCGGCGAACCGGTGCACCAGATGCACGGTCCCGTCCGCGCCCCGCTGAAGCCCGATCCAGCCGAACGCGTCTCCGAGCACCGCGAGTCCGGCCCGCGCGCCCGGCTCCTCGCTGCTGAGACACAGGTCCACCTCGACCACGCAGGGCGTGCCGGGCAGCCGCTGCGTGAGCACGTGCGGCAGCCTGCGCAGGTCGTGCGCGTCGGCCGAGCGGACGCAGGTCAGCCGGAGCCCGTCGCCGGAGTGCTGGGTGGCCCAGCCGTCCTGCGGGTTGGCGGTCCACTGCCACTGGCGGCCGAAGCGTCCGCCGGGGAAGTCGTCGTCGGTCGCGGGCGCGGCGGGCGGCTGCGGTGGCAGGTCGGGCCGTTGGTGTACGGCGACGGGGGCGCCCTCGTGACCGAGCACGGGCCAGCCGTCCGCTCCCCAGCGCATCGGCTGGAGGTGCACGACCCGGCCGTAGGCGCCGCGCTGCTGGAAGTGCAGGAACCAGTCCTCGCCGGACGGGGTGCGCACCCAGCCGCCCTGGTGCGGCCCGTTGACGTCGGTGTCCTTCTGCTCCAGGACGATTCTCTCCTCGTACGGCCCGAAGAAGCCGCGCGAGCGGAAGGCGCCCTGCCAGCCGGTCTCCACTCCCCCGGCGGGCGCCAGGATCCAGAACCAGCCGTCGTGCCGGTAGAGCTTGGGCCCTTCGAGGGTGAACCAGCCGGGTATGCGGTCACCGTCGACGATCACCTTGCCCTCGTCGAGGAGTTCGGTGCCGTCGGGGCGCATACGGTGGCCGGTGAGGCGGTTCTTGACGCCGGAGCGGGACTTGGCCCAGGCGTGCACGAGGTACGCCTCGCCGGTCTCGTCGTCCCACAGCGGGCACGGGTCGATCAGGCCCCTGCCCGCCTTCACCAGGTGCGGGCGGGTCCACGGGCCCCGGATCGCCGGTGCGTTGACCTGGAAGATGCCCTGGTCGGGGTCACCCCAGAAGATCCAGAAACGGTCGTCGTGATACCTCAACGAGGGTGCCCAGACGCCGCAGTCGTGGCGTGGCGCCCTGAACTCGCCCGCCGGTTCCAGGCGTTCGAGGGCGTGGCCGACCAGGGTCCAGTTGACCAGGTCGCGGGAGTGCAGAAGCGGCAGGCCTGGGGCGCGGCCGAAGCTGGAGGCGGTCAGGTAGAAGTCGTCGCCGACGCGCACGACGTCCGGGTCGGACCAGTCGGCGTCGAGGATGGGGTTGCGGTACGTGACGTCGGTCTGCTCGGCGCTCACGGGCTCACCGCCTTCCGGACGAGGGACGCGGCCGCGTCCCGGTCGAGGCGGCCGTCGGCGACGACGGTGACGACGCGGCGTACGACGGTGTCACCGGGCGGGATCGGCAGCCGTTCGTCGTGAGCGAGGGACGAGCCCACGCCCGGGTATTCCTCGGTGCGTACGAACCACGGGTCCCGCCGGGTCTGTCCGGTGGCTCCGGCGAAGACCAGCGTCCAGGTGGAGCCGGCCAGGGCGAGCCAGTCGGCGTGCCGTCCGTGGACCTCGGCCTCGCCCTCGGTGTCGGCGGTGAAGACGTCCGGGGCCCCGGACTCCTTGCGGGCCCGCCAGAAGAAGCCGCCGTAGGCCGCGCCCGGGCGGCCGTTGGTGGCGGGGCTGCCGATGGACAGCGGGTCCGGGGTGACGTTGGTGAGGGAGAAGGTGAGGTCCAGCGCCCAGGCGGAGTCGGTGAGTTCGGTGGCCGCGACCGTGCGGCGTTCCCGCAGCAGCTCGCCTCCCGCGGCCACCCAGCGCAGCTCCTCCACGAAGCCGTCGGGGTCGCACAGCTGGAAGGTGGTGTGCCGCTGGGAGCCGTGGTTGTCCAGCTCGGTCGGGCCCTGGTCGCGGACGAAGGTGCGCCCGCCCCAGAAGTTGTACCCCTCGACGTCGGGAACGGCGACACCGACGCCGAGGTGGTGTGTGTGGTCGGCCGGGCTGAGCTCGGTCACGGCCGTGCCGGCCAGGGTGGTGACGGGGTGCAGGTACGGGCGCGGGGACAGGCGCGCAGGGAGCTCGGGCCGGATGACGTACCGGCCGACCGGCCGGCCCGCGACGCTCAGGACCGCGGTGTCGGTGCTGGTCATCGGGTGCTCACCTCTTTCTGGCGTGCGGGCGGGAGCGCCCAGGGGGCACCCAGCTCGGAGTACAGGGAGAGGGTGTCTGCGGCGGCCGCGACCAGCCCGTCGATGCCGGGCACGACCCTGCGGTTCTCGCCGGGGACCCGGCGCCAGGCGGTGTCGGGCAGCGGGGCCGGGTCGGGGGCCTGCCGGATCGCCTCCACGACCTTCATGAAGGCGCCGGTCTCGTCCGGGGTGACCAGCAGGCCGGCCCCGGTGGTGAGATGCGCGACGAGGTTCTCCAGCAGGTCGGTGCGGCCGTACTCGTACTCCTGCGGGCCGTGGGCCGCACGCTGGAGCAGCACCCTGTCCTGCTTGTACCAGAAGGTGATCCGGCCGCTGCTGCCGTGCACCAGGACGTACGGCTCGTCGGCCCGCTCGGCGCACAGGGTCGCGGCGACGGTGACCGGGTGGCCCTGCGCGGTGGTGACGCGGACGCAGGAGGTGTCGTCGGACTCGATGGCGTTGGCGCGCAGCAGCTCGGTCTCGATGGCGGTGACGTCCTCGGCGCGGGTGCTGCCGCCGAGGGCGAGGGCGGTGGCGACGGCGTGCGCGAGGGGGTTGGTCAGCGCCCCGTCGATCACGTCGACGCCGTTCAGCCGCCGCTTGCCCGCCCAGGGCGCCCGGCGGAAGTAGGCCTCGTCGCGCACCCAGGCACCGGCTCCACCGAGCCCGACGAGCCGGCCGATGGCGCCCTGGGTGATCAGTTCGCGGACCGCGGGCAGGGCGTGCGAGCCCAGCGACTGGAACCCGATCTGGCAGGCGACACCGGCCTCGGCGACCCCGTCGGCCATGCGGCGGTACTCGGCATAGGAGGGGGCGGGCGGCTTCTCCAGGAGGATGTGGACACCCTTGCGTGCGGCCGTCAGCGCGAGATCGGTGTGCGTCGGGATCGGCGTGCAGATCACCGCGATCCGGGCGCCGGTGGACTCCAGCAGCGCGCCGAAGTCGGCCGACTGCTCGGGGAGTTCGCCGCCGAACTCGTCCTCGGTCAGCGGGGTCAGCTCGCAGATGCCCACCAGCCGGACCAGTCCCGCGCGCTGGAGCCGGCGGATGTTCTCCACGTGCCAGCGGCCGTGGCCGCGGGCGCCGGCGAGGACGACGGGCAGGGGTGTGCTCATGGGATCCTCCCCACTCCCGCACCGCGGACCACAGCCCGGTCGGCCGCCTCGGCGCTGTCGATCTTCGTGTGCAGAGTGGGTGTCCAGCCCACGTCGGCGGTCAGGTCGCGTTCGCTGCCCGAGTTGTAGGCGTTGTGGATCGCGAGCAGGTCGACCGGGTAGCCGTTGAAGAGGGTGCCGCTCTGGTGCAGGGCGTTGCCGTTCCAGCTCTTGACCAGGTCGGCCGCCTCGACGTGGCCGGGCGTGGTGAAGGCGTTGTTCTCGGCGTAGAGGGCGGACTCGGTGCCCACGCCGAGGGAGTAGCGGTAGGGCGCACCATCGGGGACGACGTACCGGTTGTTGTAGAGGTGCACCTGGCCGAAGCGGACCCTCGGCGCGCGCTGGACGACCGACGTGAACTCGTTGTGGTGCAGGGTGACCCGGAGTCTGCCCCGGTCGCTCGTCGCCGAGTCGCTGTTGCCGATGAGCATCGCCTTGTCGTGGTCGGCGAAGCGGCTCCAGGAGACGGTGACCAGGTCGGAGCCGTTGGTGATGTCCAGCAGGCCGTCGTGGCGCAGGTAGTTGCGGCCGAAGTAGGTGGGTTCCCTGTCGTCCGGGTGCCCCCTGTCGGAGAGCGTGACGTGGTCGATCCAGACGTGCGTGGCGCCGCGCAGCCAGATGTTGTCGTACGCGGTCTTCCAGTCGCCGAGGCCGCCGGTGTTGGGCTGCCAGACGGGGAAGCAGTCGTAGGCGTCGCGCAGGTCGAGGTTGCGGATGATCACGTTGTCCGCGTCCTTGACCTGCAGGCTGGCGCCCTTGAGCACCGCGCCGGAACCCAGCCCGACGATCGTGGTGTTGGAGCCGACGGTCAGCTCGACGCGTTCGGCCTGCCGGGCCGCCGACGCCCGGCGGGCCTCCTCCTGCGGGCCGCTGGGCTTGGCCGGGCCCCAGGTGCGGGGATCGTAGGCGGCAAGGTACTTCTTCAGGCTGTAGCCGTCTGTGGCGTAGTCGGCGCAGTCCAGGCGGTCGCCGTCGTCGTCGGTGTTGGCGTCGATGGTCCCGGCGATCTTGATGATCTTCGGAGTGTCGCTGCCGCCGTCCAGGGCGCGCACCAGCTCGGCTCGGTCGGTCACCGTGTGGACGCGGGCGTCGTCGGCCGCGGCACCGCCGGTGGTGCCGCCCTCGGCCGCGGCCCAGCCGTCGTTCGCGGGCAGCGTGTCGCGGCTGATGTCCCGGGCCTCGGCGTGCGCGGGGACGCACAGCAGTCCCAGCAGGCCGGCGGTCACGACGAGGTGACGTGCTCTCATCCCTTCACCGCCCCGGCGCTGAACCCGGTGATCAGCCACTTCTGGATGAAGGCGAACACGATCACCACGGGCACGGCCGCGATGATGCCGCCCGCGGCGAGGGCGCCGAGGTCGACGCTGTCCGCGCCCATCAGGGTGTTGAGGCCGACCGGGATGGTCTGCTTCTGCTGGTTGTTGAGGAACATCAGGGCGAACAGGAAGTGGTTCCAGGAGTGCACGAAGGCGAAGGAGCCGACGGCGATCAGACCGGGCCGCAGCAGCGGCAGGACGACGATCCGGAAGGCCTTGAACCGGTTGCAGCCGTCGACCCAGGCGGCCTCCTCCAGGGAGTACGGCACGTTCTTGATGAAGTTGCTGATCAGGATCATCGACAGCGGCAGCTGGAAGACGGTCTCGGCGATGATGACGCTGCCCAGCGAGTTGATCATCTGCAGTTCGGCGAAGATCTCGAACAGCGGGACCAGCAGCAGCGCGCCCGGCACGAACTGGGAGCACAGCAGGGCCAGCATGAAGACCTGCTTGGCCCTGAAGTTGAACCGGGCGAGGGCGTAGCCCCCGGCCAGTGCGACCAGGGTCGTCATCACCAGCGTGGCGACACCGACGAGCACGCTGTTCTGGAAGTAGACGCCGAAGCTGCGCTCCGTCCACACCTTCTCGAAGTGGTCGAAGGTCATCGGCCAGGGCACCAGCGAGGTGGAGCCGGCCGGGCGCAGCGAGAACAGCAGGATCCAGTAGAACGGGATCAGCGTGAAGACGAGGTAGATGCCCAGGGGCAGGTAGATCTGCCAGCGGGGCGCCTCGTCCCAGGCGCGGCGGGACCTGCCCGCCGGCCGCGGCGGTTCCGGGGTGGCGGGTGCGGGGGCGGGCTCGGCCTTGGTGGCCATCTTGGTGCTCACTTGTTCTCGCCTCCGAACTTGCTCATCCGCAGATAGACGATCGAGCAGAAGAGCAGGATCACGAACGCGACCGTGGTCAGGGCCGACGCGTAGCCGAAGTTGTGGGACTCGACACTGGTGCTGGCGATGTAGAGCGGCAGCGTCGTGGTGACGCCCGCGGGTCCGCCGCCGGTCAGCGTGTAGAGCAGGTCGACGTTGTTGAACTCCCAGACCGCGCGCAGCAGCGTGGACAGGATGATGGCGTCCTTCAGATGGGGCAGCGTGATGTGCCAGAACTGCTTGATCCGGCTGGCCCCGTCGACCTCGGCGGCCTCGTACAGGTCCTTCGAGACGGACTGGAGGTCGGCGAGGATGAGGATCGCGAAGAACGGCACCCCGCGCCACAGGTCGGCGACGATCGCCGCCGGGAACACCGTGGAGGTGTCCGACAGCCAGCTCGTGCCGTAGGAGCCGATGCCCATGTCCGCGAGGTAACGGGTGATGCCGGTCTGGGAGTTGTAGAGCAGAACCCAGATCGCGGAGGTCAGCACGCCGGAGACGGCCCACGGGGAGAAGACCATGGCGCGTCCCAGGCCCCGGCCGACGAAGGTCTGGTTGACGATGAGGGCGAGTGCGAGGCCGAACAGCAGTTGCAGGCCCACTTCGACGAAGACCCACTTGGCGCTGAAGACGAGACTGTCCCAGAACAGCGGGTCGTCGGTGAAGATGCGGACGAAGTTGTCGAAGCCCGCGTATCCGTTGCGCCACGGCTTGGTGGGGTTGTAGTTCTGCAGGCTGTAGTAGAAGACGCTGATGACCGGGTAGGCGATGAAGCCCAGCATGAGCAGGGCGGCCGGTGCGATCAGCAGGTACGGGAGTCTGCGCGGTGTGGCGGAGGCACGGCGCCGCCGGGGTGGCGCGGGCGGTTTCGCCACGGCTGCGGCTTGGGCCATGACTGTTCTCCGATCTCAGTACGTCGTGGTACGTCGTGCGTGCGCGGGAAGCGCTTTCTCGCTGTGCAAGGGTCGTGCCGGGTCGTGCTGAGGTGCTTGGGTGGTGCGGCGGTTCAGCCCGCGTACGGGTCCTGCACCTTGCCTGGGCGGGCCAGGAACTCGAAGTCGCAGCCGGTGTCGGCCTGCGTGATCTGCTCGTTGTAGAGCGCGCCGTAGCCGCGCTCGTACCGGGTGGGCGGCGGCGTCCAGTCCGCCCTGCGCCGCTGAAGCTCCTCGTCGTCCACATGGAGATGGAGGGTGCGCGCCTTGACGTCGAGGGTGATGGAGTCGCCGGTGCGCACGAGGGCGAGCGGTCCGCCCACGTACGACTCGGGGGCGACGTGCAGCACACAGGCGCCGTAACTCGTGCCGCTCATCCGGGCGTCGGAGATGCGGACCATGTCCCGCACGCCCTGCTTGAGCAGGTGGTCGGGCAGGGGCAGCATCCCGTACTCCGGCATGCCCGGCCCGCCCTTGGGACCCGCATTGCGCAGCACGAGCACGTGGTCGGGGGTGATGCCGAGCGACGGGTCGTTGATGGTGCGCTGCATGGTCTTGTAGTCGTCGAAGACGACGGCGGGTCCGGTGTGCTTGAGCAGGTGCTGCTCGGCGGAGATGTGCTTGATGACGGCGCCGTTCGGGCAGAGGTTGCCGCGCAGCACGGCGACTCCGCCCTCCTTCGCGACCGGGTTGTCCCGGGTCCGGATGACGTCGTCGTTGTGCACCTGCGCGCCTGCGATCTGCTCCCGCAGCGTGTCGCAGGAGACGGTCGGCCGGTCCAGGTGGAGCAGGTCCGTGATCCGGGAGAGGAACCCGGGCAGGCCGCCCGCGAAGTGGAAGTCCTCCATCAGGTACGTCTGTCCGCCGGGCCGTACGTTGGCCAGCACCGGGACCGTGCGGGCGATGCGGTCGAAGTCGTCGAGGGTGAGCCGGACGCCCGCGCGGCCGGCCATGGCGATCAGGTGGATCACGGCGTTGGTGGAGCCGCCGAGGCCGAGCACGGTCGTCACGGCGTCGTGGAAGGCGTCGGCGGTGAGGATGTCGCTCAGCTTGCGGTCCTTGTGGACCAGTTCGACGATCGTCATACCCGCCTTGGCGGCCATCCGGTCGTGCCCGGAGTCGACGGCCGGGATGCTGGAGGCACCCGGGATCGTGACGCCGAGCGCCTCGGCGGCGGCGGTCAGGGTGGAGGCCGTGCCCATCGTCATGCAGTGGCCGGGCGAGCGGGCGAGGCCGCTCTCCAGCTCCTGCATCTCGCAGTCGCCGATGACACCGGCCCGCTTGTCGTCCCAGTACTTCCACATGTCGGTGCCGGAACCGAGCACCTCGTTGCGCCAGTGGCCCGGCAGCATGGGTCCGGCCGGCACGAACACCGCCGGCAGGTCCGCGCTCGCCGCGCCCATGAGCAGGGCGGGCGTGGACTTGTCGCAGCCGCCCATCAGCACGGCCCCGTCGACCGGGTACGACCGCAGCAGCTCCTCCGTCTCCATGGCGAGCATGTTGCGGTAGAGCATGGGGGTCGGCTTCTGGAAGGTCTCACTCAGGGTCGAGACCGGGAACTCCAGCGGGAAACCGCCCGCCTGCCAGACACCGCGCTTGACCGCCTGGGCGCGATCCCTGAGGTGCACGTGACAGGGGTTGATGTCCGACCACGTGTTGAGGATCGCGATGACGGGCTTGCCGAGGTGCTCCTCGGGCAGGTAGCCGAGCTGGCGGGTGCGGGCCCGGTGGCTGAAGGTACGCAGCCCTTCGGTGCCGTACCACTGGTGACTGCGCAGGTCCTCCGGACGCCTTTGCGGTGTGCTCATAGCGACCACCCGGCGGCGATGGCGGCGACCTCGGCCCGCTCGCTCTCGGGCAGCGGCCTGCTCGGCGGCCGGACCTCGCGGCGGCACAGCCCGAGGGAGGCGAGGGCCTCCTTGACGACGGTGACGTTGTTGGCGGAGCCGTTCGCGGCGCGCAGTTCCTCGAAGCGGCGGATCTGCTCCCAGACCTTCATGGCGGCCGGGTAGTCGCCGGAGCGCAGCGCCTCGATCATGTTCAGGGAGACGGCCGGGGCGACGTTGACCAGCCCGGAGGTGAAGCCGGTGGCGCCCGCGGAGAAGTAGGAGGGCGCGTAGGGCTCGGCGAGGCCGGCCACCCAGACGAAACGTTCCAGCCCCGCGTCCCGGGCGAAGGCCGCGAACCTGGCGGCGTCCGGGACGGCGTACTTCACGCCGATGACGTTCGGGCAGGCGTCGGCGAGTTCGGCGAGGCGGGCCCCGGTGAGCTGCGCGTTGCGGATGTAGGGGACGACGCCCAGCTCGGGCACGGCCTCGGCGACGGCACGGTGGTAGTCGACCCAGCCGGCCTGGGAGACGTACGGGTGGACGGGCTGGTGCACCATCACCATCTGGGCGCCGAGGTCACGGGCGTGCCGGGCGGAGGTGACGGCGGTCGGGACGTCGTGCCCGACGCCGACCAGGATGACGGCCCGCTCCCCGGCCTCGTCGATCGTCAACTCGGTGACGAGCCGGCGCTCTTCGGGGGTCAGGGCGTAGAACTCGCCGGTGTTGCCGTTCGGGGTGAGGGTCGTGATGCCGCCGTCGAGCAGACGGCGCAGCAGGGCCCGGTGGGTGTCCTGCTCGACGGAGCCGTCCTCGGCGAACGGCGTCACCGGGATCGCCACCACGTCGGCCAGGGCCGCCCGCTGGGTCTCGAACGCCACGCTGCTCATTCCTGACCTTCCTGTTCCAGTGCTGCCTCGGGGAAAGCGCGCTGCACGAAGGACGCGATGTGGGAGTGGAGGGCGCGCGCCGCGCCGTCGGCGTCGCCGTCGAGGGCGAGCCGGAGGATCTCGCGGTGCTCGTCGGCCTCCCGCTCCCAGGAGGGCGAGGCGGCCCAGGCGACGGCGGAGACGAGGGCGGCCTGGTCGCGGACCTCGTCGAGCATCCGGCCGAGCAGCGGGTTGCCGCACGGCAGGTAGAGGGCGCGGTGGAACTCGCGGTTGGCGAGGGAGCGTTCGGCGGTGTCGGTGGCGGCGTCGGCGCGGGTCAGCGCGTCCCGGGCGGCGTCCAGGGAGGCCCCGCGCCGCACGGCCCGCTTCAGTGCCTCGGGCTCCAGCAGCAGCCGCACGTCGTAGACCTCGCGCGCCATGTCCGCGTCCACCATGCGCACCGTGACGCCCTTGTACTGGCTCATCACGACCAGCCCGGTGCCGGCGAGGGTCTTGAGCGCCTCGCGCACCGGGGTCTTGGACACCCCGAACTGCGCGGCGAGCTCGGTCTCGACCAGCGCCTGGCCCGGCGTCAACTGCCCGGTGAGGATGCGGTGTTTGATCCCCTCCAGCACGTACTGCGTGCGGGAGGGGATCGGCGTGGGCACAGAGGTCATGCGCGCCTCTCGGATCTCGCGTCCCTGGGGATCGCGTATCGGATCTCGCGTATCGCGTCTCATATATGACGTACGAAGTACGACGCGATGACGGTAAGAGGGCGCGTTTGTTTCGTCAATGCTTCTGACGAAGGAAGTAGCAATCGCTTTCTACGACCTGGGCTTCCACCCCGGATCCCGCCCGCTCAGCCCCACCGTCCGGTCCAGCAGCGGCGCGTCCGCCTCGACGGGGACGACGGGGCCGAAGATCTCGCCCCGGCCGGGGTCGTCGACCGACGCGGCGAGGAAGTCGTGGCAGGTCTGGAGCGCGGCCGGGTCGGGTGCGTACGGCTGGCCGGTCGCGCGGGCGAGGTCCCAGCCGTGGATCACCAACTCGTCGATGGCGACCAGGCCGGCGATCTCGCCGGGCAGGTCGACGCCCCCGGCCCGGGTCATGCCGGTCCAGGCGGCCGGGTCGCGCCAGGCCTCGGCCAGTTCGGCGAGGACCTTGGGCAGCTCCTCGCGCCAGCCGGGCCCGATGTCCGGGAGCGCCGAGGCCGGGCTGGTGTCGGTCGTGACGCCCAGGTCCTTGCGGCCGGCGTCACGGAAGGCGACGGTCAGCCCGACCAGGTGGCCCAGCAGGTTGCGCACCGCGTACTGCGGGCAGGGCGTCGGGTCCGCCAGTTGCTCGTCGGTGACGCCTTCGGCCAGGCGCGCCAGGACCGCCGTCTGCGCTCCGAGGTCGAGGGTCGGGGTGGTGTCGGTCATCGGCTGTTCCTCCTGGTGTGGTTCCTGGGAGGTTGACCGACGGCGACCGCGGAACTCATCGCCCGGCCGCCCGTTTCCTCGGGCACTTTCCCGATCCCTGTCCACGGGCCTTAGAGCCACGATGACCAGGCATGACATCCACAACGACCTGGCCCGTGGTGCGTGTCCTGCGCGACCGCGACTCCGGGCTCCACCTCTGCGCGGTGGTGGTCTCCGGCTTCGGCACCTCGGCCCTGTGGCTGGCCTCCGGCGTGTGGGTGAAGGACCTCACCGGCTCGGACTCCCTGGCCGCGCTGTGCCTGCTCGCCATGTGGCTGCCGACCCTGGCCGGACCGCTGCTGGGCACCCTGGCCGACCGGGGCCGCCGCAAACCGCTGCTGATCGGCGTGAACCTGCTGCTGGGCGCCCTCCTGCTCACCCTCGTGAGCATCGACGCCCCGGGCGACCTGTGGCTGCTGTACGCGGTGCTGTTCGTATACGGCGCGGCGGGCGTCGTCCATGACGCGGCCGAGTCGGCGCTCGTGGCGAGTGCCGTCGACCCGTCCCTGCTCGGCGACTTCAACGCTCTGCGCATGACGGCCAACGAGGGCATGAAACTCCTGGCCCCGCTGGCGGGCGCGGGCCTGTACGCGGCGCACGGCGGCGCGAGCGTCGCCCTCCTGGACGCGGCGACGTTCGTCCTGGCCACCGGCCTGTACGCGGTGCTGCGGGCGCGGGAGGAGAAGCCGGCGCCGCCCACCGGCAGCCGCCGGCAGCGGACCGCCGAGGGCGCCCGCCATCTGTGGGCACACCCCGTGCTGCGGCCCCTGGTCCTGGCGGGCGGCGCCACCATGCTGTGCGCCGGCCTGAACGGGGCGATGGTCTACGCCGTCGTCGACGGCCTCGGGCACTCCCCCGCGTACGCCGGTGTGCTGTACGCCGTGCAGGGCGCCGGGTCGGTCGCGGTCGGCCTGCTCTCGGGCACCACCCTGCGCCGCCTGGGCGAGCGGCGCTTCGCGGCGTACGGCATCGCCCTGCTGGCCGTCGCGGTGGCCCTGCGGGCGGTGCCGTCCGACCCGCTGGCGCTGGCGTGCAGCGCGGCGATCGGCGCGGGACTGCCCGCGGTGCTGATCGCCACGCTGACCGCCGTGCAGCGCGAGACGCCGGGCCCGCTGCTGGGCCGGGTCACCGCCACCGCCACCACGCTGGTGTACACGCCGAACGTGGTCGGGCTGGCCGCCGGGGCGGCCCTGGTCGAGCTGGTGAGCCACCGGCTGGTGCTGGTGGCCCTGGGCGTGGCCCTGCTGGTGACGGCGGTGCCGCTGTTTCAGAACCCGGCGAGGACGGAGCGCACGGTCTCCAGGTCGCCGTCGGACGCCAACCCGGCGTGATACAGCCGCAGTTCGGTGGCGCCGAGCCGCCGTGCCTCGGCCGCGTCGGCGGCGAGGGTGCCGGGGCTGCCGCCCATGCCGGAGACGACGGTGAAGTTGGCGGCGATGACCGCGCCCGCCTTGCCCTGCCGGGCGAACGGCGTCAGCGTGCCGGTGCCGCCCGCGCAGGGCACGACCACACCGTCCGCGACGGACAGGATGTGCTCCGGGTCGACGCCGGGGTTGGCGCCGACGTGGTAGGACACCGGGTCCGCGTGCAGCAGCACCTGGAAGCCCTCGGGCGCGGCCGCCCGGACCGCCGCCACGGCCTCCTCCTGGAGCGTGCGGGCCGTTTCGTCCCGCCACGCGCGCGTGGTGTTCGCGAGCGTCTCGCCGAGGAGCTTCTCCACGCCCGTCCAGCCTCCGTCGGAGGGCGTCGCCCCCTGCCACACCGGCTCCAGCGCGGTCCGTACGGCGGCGGCCAGCTCGTCGGCGTCCAGGCCGTGCCGGCCGTAGCCCTCCCGGCAGGCCGGACAGAAGCACAGCGCCATCAGGTACTGCCCGGCGTCGCCGAGGCCGACGCCGCCGGTCTTGTCGTGGGCGTGCAGATGCTGCAGGCCGTACCAGCCGAGGGACTCCAGCTCGGTGCCGCGCGCCCCGGGCCGTACGGCCGCCTCCGCGGCCAGGTCGGTCAGGTACGCGCGCGTGACGGGCTGGGCGATGCACGGCGCCCAGGGGTAGCGGTCGCCGTAGGCGTTGACGACCGAGGTGTCCGGGTGCTCGGCGCCCAGGCGGGAGTTGTGCGCGAGGACGACCCAGGTGTGCACCTGAAGGCCGGCGTCCGCGAGCGCGGCGGCGGCCTCCCCGAAGGCGTCCCCGGGGGCCCAGTCACCGGCCGCGTAGGGGCGCAGTTCCCGCCCGTCCCAGCGGTCGCCCAACGGGTACAGCACGGCGGCGTGCTCGGCGGTGACGATGCGGTGGCGCGGGTGGCGGGGCGTGAGCGCGCGCGTGGAGTGGTAGGCGGCGGCGAGCGTCACCTGCTCCACGCCGAGCGCGGCGATCCGCGCGGGCGCCTCCGGGTCCCCGTTGACGTCCCAGGGGTAGACGAATGCCGACGCCTTCACTGTGCCTCCTCAAGCAGCGCGTAGCCGCGTTCGATCACTTCGGCGAGCTGCTTGACATGATCCTCGGTCGGCTCGTGCAGCGGGGGGCGTACCTCCCCCACGTCCAGTCCGCGCAGTCGTACGCCGGCCTTGACGAGGGCGACGGCGTAGCCGCGGCCCTGGGCCCGCAGTTCGACGAAGGGGCGGTAGAAGCCGTCCAGCAGCTTCTCCACGGTGCCCTCGTCGCCGTTCCGGAGGGCCCGGTGGAAGGCGAGGGCGATCTCGGGCGCGAAGCAGAACACGGCGGACGAGTAGAGCGTGACGCCGAGGGCGCGGTAGGCGAGCTGGGTCTGTTCGGCGGTCGGCAGGCCGTTGAAGTAGAGGAACTCGCCGGGGACCTCGGAGCGTACGGCGCTGACGATGCGCTGCATGAGGTCGAGGTCGCCGAGCCCGTCCTTGAGGCCGATGATCCCGTCCGTGCGGGCGAGTTCGACGACGGTCTCCGGGGTGAAGACGGCGTTGTCGCGCTGGTAGACGACGACGGGCAGGGAGGTCGCGGCGGCGACCTCCCGGTAGTGCCGCAGCAGCCCTTCCTGCCCGGCGACGACGAGGTACGGCGGCATGGCGAGCAGCCCGTCGGCCCCGGCCGCCTCGGCGAGGCGGGCGTAGCGCACGGCGAGGGCGGTGCCGTACCCGGCGCCCGCGACGACCGGCACACGCCCCTCGGCCGCCTCGACGGCCACCCGGACGCACCGCTCGAACTCCTCGGGCGTCAGCGCGTGGAACTCGCCGGTGCCGCAGCAGGCGAACACGGCGGCGGCTCCGGCCTCGACCCCGCGGCGCACGTGCGCGCGGTAGGTGTCGAGGTCCACGGAGCCGTCGGGGCCGTAGGCGGTGACCGGGAAGAACAGCGGTCCGCTGGGGATGTTGAGTCGAGCGGCGAGAGGGGCTGACGTCACGAGCTCTCCCGGTTCCATATTCATGATTGCCGTCTATATTTCTGAACGCCTCCACGCTAAGGCGCCGCCTCGGCGCCGGTCAAGCACACGAACCCGCGACGCACCAGCGGATTCGCTCCTTCTGCGGCATACTTGACGGGCCCCGCTCCAGATCCTTAGCGTGTCCACGAATATGAATGCCGTGCACTCATGTGTACGGGGGAAGTTCAAGGAGACCGAGGATGCCCGCTCCCCGCACCGTCCTGCTCACCGGCGCCGCCGGTGGCCTCGGCACCCTGATGCGGGACCTGCTCCCGGACTACGGCTACGAGCTGCGGCTGCTCGACATGCGCCCGATCGAGGGCGCGCCGGACGCGATCACCGCCGACCTCGCCGACCAGGACGCCGTGCGCGAGGCGGTCCGCGGCGTCGACGCGATCATCCACCTCGCGGGCATCTCCCTGGAAGCCCCCTTCGAGAAGATCCTCAAGGCGAACATCGAGGGCACCTACCACCTGTACGAGGCCGCCCGCAAGGAGGGTGTCGGCAGGATCGTCTTCGCCTCCTCCAACCACGCCGTCGGCTACACCCCGCGCCCCCAGGGCGACGACCCGCTGATCCCGGTCGACACCCCCCGCCGCCCGGACACCTTCTACGGCCTGTCCAAGTGCTTCGGCGAGGACCTCGCGCAGCTCTACTGGGACAAGCACGGTCTGGAGACGGTCTCGGTGCGGATCGGCTCCTGCTTCCCCGAGCCGACCAGCGTGCGCATGCTCTCGGTGTGGATGAGCCCCGCCGACGGCGCCCGCCTCTTCCACGCGGCCCTGACCGCCGAGCACGTCGGCCACACCGTCGTCCACGGCTCCTCCGCCAACACCCGGCTGTGGTGGGACCTCACCACCGCCCGGGCGCTCGGCTACGAACCGCAGGACGACTCCGAGCCGTGGGCCGAGAAGCTCATCGCCGAGCAGGGCGAGCTGGACCCGGACAACGAGGCGCACGCCCATCTGGGCGGCCACTTCGTGACGAACCCGCCGATCTGGCCGTACTGACCGGAAAACGTCGTCGCACGGGGGCGGGCGGGCAGAGAACGGGCCCGCCCGCTCGGGCATTCGGGCACGGCCCGTATGCGGTCGGGCAGCGCCCTCAGGGGCGCGGGGGACAGCGTGACCAGCCACAACGCACCCGCGGACGGCCACGACTCCCCTGCGGCACGCCGCGCGTGTCCGGGACCGAACGGGCACACACGGGCAGGATCGCTTCCGCAACAGACCTGGCCACCGCAGAACACCCGCTGTAGAACTTCCCCCATGGCCCGACCGAGGGCCCGAACGGGCAGCACAGCAGGAAGGCGGGTGACGGCCATGAACAGAACCGCGGAAGAACGCCAGCGCGAGATCGTGCTGGCCGCACGGCGCGCCGGCTCGGTCGACGTCACCGCCCTCGCCGTCGAACTGGGCGTGGCCAAGGAAACCGTACGGCGGGACCTGCGTGTCCTGGAGGACCACGGCCTGCTCCGCCGCACCCATGGCGGCGCCTACCCGGTGGAGAGCGCCGGCTTCGAGACGACGCTCGCCTTCCGCGCCACCAGCCACGTCCCCGAGAAGCGCCGGATCGCGACCGCCGCCGCCGAGCTGCTCGGCGACGCCGAGACCGTCTTCGTCGACGAGGGCTTCACCCCGCAGCTCATCGCCGAGGCACTCCCCCGGGACCGGCCGCTGACCGTGGTCACCGCGTCCCTGCCGGTCGCCGGCGCGCTCGCCGAGGCCGACACCATGTCCGTCCTGCTGCTGGGCGGCCGGGTCCGCTCCGGCACCCTCGCCACCGTCGACCACTGGACGACGAAGATGCTGGCCGGATTCGTCGTCGACCTGGCGTTCATCGGCGCCAACGGCATCTCCCGCGAACACGGCCTCACCACCCCCGACCCGGCGGTCAGCGAGGTCAAGACACAGGCGATCCGGGCCGCCCGCCGCACGGTCTTCGCGGGCGTGCACACCAAGTTCGGAGCGGTCAGCTTCTGCCGGTTCGCCGAGGTCGGCGCACTGGAGACGATCGTGACGAGCACGCTGCTGCCGGCAGCCGAGGCCCACCGCTACTCACTGCTCGGCCCACAGGTCATCCGCGTCTGACCCACCGGCCCCCGCCCCCTCAGGGCTCAGCCACGCCCTGCCATGCCCCTTATCTCCCCATAAATCCAGGAGCGATCCATGCGAACCCAGAGCCGACGACGGCCACCGCGAGCCACGCTCGCCATGGCCGCCGCAGGGACGCTGCTCGCCCCGCTGCTCTCCGGCTGCTGGGTCGGGGCGGGCGGGGCCGGATCCGGTGGTGACGCCATCAACGTCCTGATGGTCAACAACCCCCAGATGGTCGAGCTGCAGAAGCTCACGCGCGCCCACTTCACCAAAGAGACCGGCATCAAGGTCAACTTCACCGTCCTGCCCGAGAACGACGTCCGCGACAAGATCAGCCAGGACTTCGCCAACCAGGCCGGCCAGTACGACGTCGCCACGCTGTCCAACTACGAGATACCGATCTACGCCCGCAACGGCTGGCTGCACGAGATGAACGGCTACGTCGCGAAGGACCCGGGCTACGACGAGCAGGACATCCTGAAGCCGATGCGCCAGTCCCTCACCGGGGACGACGGCAAGCTCTACGGCCAGCCCTTCTACGGCGAGTCCTCGTTCCTGATGTACCGCAAGGACGTGTTCGAGAAGAAGGGCCTGACGATGCCCGCCCACCCCACCTGGCAGCAGGTGGCGGACCTCGCGGCGAAGGCGGACGGCGCCGAACCGGGCATGAAGGGCATCTGCCTGCGCGGCCTGCCCGGCTGGGGCGAGGTGATGGCCCCTCTGACCACCGTCGTGAACACCTTCGGCGGCACCTGGTTCGACAAGAACTGGAAGGCACAGCTCGACTCCCCCGCCTTCGAGAAGGCGACGAAGTTCTATGTCGACCTGGTCCGTGAGCACGGCGAGTCCGGCGCCGCCCAGTCCGGATTCGCCGAGTGCCTGAACAACATGACCCAGGGCAAGGTCGCCATGTGGTACGACGCCACCTCCGCGGCCGGATCCCTGGAGGCGGCGAACTCCCCGGTCAAGGGCAAGGTCGGCTACGCCCCCGCACCGGTCGAGAAGACCGAGTCCTCCGGCTGGCTCTACACCTGGGCCTGGGGCATCCAGCAGGCCTCCCGCAACTCCGACGACGCCTGGAAGTTCGTCTCCTGGGCGTCCGGCAAGGAGTACGAGCAGCTGGTCGGCGACGAAATCGGCTGGTCCAACGTCCCGGCCGGCAAACGGGCCTCGACGTACGCCAACGCCGACTACCGCAAGGAGGCCGCCGCCTTCCAGGAGATGACCAAGGAGGCCATCGAGGGAGCCCGGCCGGGTGATCCCGGCGTGCAGCCGCGGCCCGCGCCCGGCATCCAGTTCGTCGGCATCCCCGAGTTCACCGACCTCGGCACCAAGGTCTCGCAGGAGATCAGCGCGGCCATCGCCGGACGCCAGTCCGTCGAATCGGCCCTTAAGAAGTCGCAAGCGCTCGCCGAGAAGATCTCCGAGGAGTACGAGGGACGATGACCGCCACGACAACGGCCCCCCTGGCCGCTCCCGAGACGCGGACCCCGGTCCGCCGGCCCTCCGCCCGCCTGCGCGCCTGGGCCACCCGCGCCCCGCTGCTCCCCGCCCTGATCTTCATGATCGTCGTCACCCAGCTGCCCTTCGTGGCCACGCTGGTGATCTCCTTCTTCGACTGGAACTCCCTTTATCCCGACGCCCGGCAGTTCACCGGCCTCGACAACTACCAGGAGGTCCTCACCGACCCGGACCTGCGCCAGTCGGTGTGGACGACCGTCCTGCTGACGGTGGCGGTGGTCCTGGCCGGCCTGGTGCTGGGACTGGTCCTGGCGCTGCTGCTGGACCGGAGGTTCCGCGGCCGGGGCATCGTACGGACGCTGCTGATCGCACCCTTCCTGGTCGTACCGGTCGCGGCGGCCCTCCTCTGGAAACACGTGCTCTACAACCCCGAATACGGCCTGTTCAACGGGTTGTTGCACTATGTGGGCGGCCCACAGCCCGACTGGATCTCCAACACCCCGCTGCTCGCGGTCGAAGCGTCGCTCGTCTGGCAGTGGACGCCGTTCATGATGCTGATCCTGCTGGCCGGCCTGCAGAGCCGTGACCACGAGCAGATCGAGGCGGCCCGGGTCGACGGCGCGAGCGACTGGCAGATCTTCGTCCACCTGACGCTCCCCCATCTGCGCCGCTACCTCGAACTGGGCGCCCTGCTGGGCTCGATCTACATCGTCCAGAACTTCGACGCGGTCTTCACGATCACGTCCGGCGGCCTGGGCACCGCCAACCTCCCCTACACCGTCTACCAGAGCTTCTACCAGGCCCACGAGAACGGCCTCGCCTCGGCCGCGGGCGTCCTGGTGGTCATCGGCTCGATCGTCATCGCGACCTTCGCCCTGCGCGTGGTGTCGTCCCTGTTCCGCGAGGAGGTGTCCCGCGCATGAGCACGAACGCCCTGCGTGTCCGTCGTGTCCGTGGCAAGGGTGCGGGCCTGGGCCTGCTGGCCTGGCTGCTCGGCGTCGCGTTCTTCCTGCCCATCGCGTGGATGGCGCTGACGTCCTTCCACTCCGAGCAGGACGCGGCGACCAACCCGCCGTCCTTCGCCGCCGCCCTGCCCCTGGACGGCTACCGCGAGTTCTTCGGCGCGGGCGGCGGCGCGAGCCCCTGGCCGGCGCTGATCAACTCCACGGTCGCGTCCGTGGCCTCGACCCTGCTGGTCCTGCTGCTGGCCTTCCCGGCGGCGTACGCGCTCTCGATCAACCGCGTCCGCAAGTGGACGGACGTCCTGTTCTTCTTCCTCTCCACGAAGATGCTGCCGGCGGTCGCGGGCCTGCTCCCTATCTACCTCTTCGCCAAGAACGCCGGGATGCTCGACAACATCTGGCTGCTGGTCATCCTCTACACCTCCATGAACCTTCCGATCGCGGTGTGGATGATGCAGTCGTTCCTCGCCGAGATCCCGGTCGCGGTGATCGAGGCGGCTCGGGTGGACGGGGCACGGCTGCCGACGGTCCTCGCGCGGGTCGTGGCCCCGATCGCCCTCCCGGGCATCGCCGCGACGGCACTCATCTGCTTCATCTTCAGCTGGAACGAACTGCTCTTCGCACGGGTGCTGACCGGCGTGGTCGCCGAGACCGCCCCCGTCTTCCTGACCGGCTTCATCACCAGCCAGGGCCTGTTCCTGGCGAAGGTGTGCGCCGCGTCGCTCGTCATCTCCCTGCCGGTGCTCGCCGCGGGGTTCGCCGCCCAGGACAAGCTGGTCCAGGGCCTGTCGTTGGGAGCCGTCAAATGAAGGCCGCCGTCATCGAGTCCGTGGGCAAGGCCGTCGTCGCCGAGGTCCCCGACCCGACGCCCGGCCCGCGTCAGGTCGTCGTCGAGGTCGCGGCCTGCGGCCTGTGCGGCACGGACCTGCACATCCTCCAGGGCGAGTTCGCCCCCGAGTTGCCCATCGTGCCCGGACACGAGTTCGCGGGCGAGGTGGTCGGGGTCGGCACCCAGGTCACCGAGGTGTCGGTGGGCGACCGGGTCGCGGTCGACCCGTCCCTGTACTGCTACGAGTGCCGCTACTGCCGTACCGGCCACAACAACCTCTGCGAACGCTGGGCGGCGATCGGCGTGACGACGGCCGGAGGGGCCGCGAAGTACGCCCTCGCCCCCGTGGCGAACTGCGTGAAGCTCCCCGGCCACGTCCGCACGCAGGACGCGGCCCTGGTGGAGCCCCTCTCCTGCGCGGTACGCGGCTACGACGTGCTCCGCTCCCGGCTCGGCGCGCACGTCCTGATCTACGGCTCGGGCACGATGGGCCTGATGATGCTGGAGCTGGCCAAGCGCACGGGCGCGGCGAGCGTGGACGTCGTCGACGTGAACCCGGCCCGCCTGGAGACGGCCCGCCGCCTCGGCGTCTCGGCGTCGGCCGCGGGCCCGGACGAACTGGACCGCCCGCAGGGCTGGGACCTGGTCGTCGATGCCACGGGCAACGCGGCGGCGATCCAGGACGGCCTGGACCGGGTGGCGAAGGCCGGCACGTTCCTGCAGTTCGGCGTGGCCGACTACGCGACGCGCGTGACGATCGACCCGTACCGCATCTACAACCAGGAGATCACCATCACCGGCTCGATGGCGGTGCTGCACAGCTTCGAGCGGGCGGCCGAGTTGTTCGCGAACGGGGTCCTCGACCCCGAGATCTTCATCAGCGACCGGATCCCGCTGGAGCGGTACCCGCAGGCGCTGGAGCAGTTCGCGGCGGGGGTCGGCCGCAAGATCGTGGTCGTGCCGTAGGGAACGGACCGCTGCGGGCGGGGGCAGGCGAAAGTCGCTGGGGCGCCTGCCCCCGCCCCCCGTACGCTCGCGGCATGCCACGACCCCACGGATTCGCCTATGAGCAGCACGCGGGCGGCACCGTCCGCATCACCCACCACGGCTGCCCCGCCACCACGCTGAACGGCCCCCGGGCCGAGCAGTTCCTCGCCGAGGTCGAGACCTCCGACCCCCAGCTCGTCATGGCCCGCTGGACGGGAAACTACAAGCGCGGCAACGAACGCACCGCCCGCGATCACCCCCGCAACCGCCGCTGACCCGAATGGGCCCAAGGTAAGGGAACGGCAAAACCGCCTCGCTCGTTCACCCGGCATGACAGCTATGACCCCCGGCTCGAACATCCCCCTGTCCGCCACCCGCGTGACGGTCGACGTCGCCGCCCCGGTGCGGCTCGACGTATCGGGCCTGCTGCTCACCGCCGACGGCAAGGTGCGCTCCGACGACGACTTCATCTTCTACAACCAGCCTTCGGGCCCGGGCGTGACCTACCGCTCGGGCGGCGGCACCACACCCGACGCGATCGTGGTCGACACGACGGCCGTGCCCCCCGGCATCGAGAAGATCGTCGTCACGGCGAGCCCGGACGCCGCGGGCCAGACCTTCCGGGGCATCGAACCGACGGCCACGATCCGCAACGCGGACGACAGCTCCGTCCTGGCCTCGTTCACGCCCCCGCAGCTCGGTGACGAGACGGCCCTGGTGATCGTGGAGATCTACCTGCGCAACGGCCAGTGGAAGGCCCGAGCCGTCGGCCAGGGATACGCCAACGGCCTCGCGGGCATCGCCACGGACTTCGGTGTCTCGGTGGAGGAGCCGGCCGCCCCGGCCCAGCAGCCGGTGACCCCGCCGCCGGCCCCGACGCAGCCGCCGGTGGCTGCGCCGGCCCCGCCCGTCACCACGCCCGCGGCGCCCCCGGCTCCCGCCACGCCTCCGCCGCCCGCCCCCGGCGCCGGGAAGATCAACCTCGACAAGGGCCGCGTCAGCCTCCAGAAGAACCAGACCGTCTCCCTCGTCAAGGGCGGCCGCCCCCTGCTCTCCCAGGTCAAGATGGGCCTCGGCTGGGAGCCGGCGTACCGCGGCAAGGACATCGACCTGGACGCCTCGGTCATCGCCTACGGACCGCAGCGCAACCACATCGACAGCTGCTACTTCGGCAAGCTCCAGATCGTGGGCGGCGCGATCCGGCACTCCGGAGACAACCTCACGGGCGAGGGCGGCGGCGACGACGAGGTGATCACGGTCGACCTCGGCCGTCTCCCGCAGGAGGTCACCGGCCTGGTCTTCACGGTCAACTCCTTCTCCGGCCAGAAGTTCACGGAGGTCGCCAAGGCCTACTGCCGCCTCCTGGACGGCACGACCGGCGAGGAACTGGTCCGCTTCGACCTCACCAGCGCCGAGCCGCAGACCGGCGTGATGATGGCCAAGCTGATCCGCCAGTTCTCCGGCGAGTGGGAGATGACGGCGATCGGCGACTTCGTGAAGTCCCGCACGGTCAGGGGAATGGTGAAGCCGGCGGCCCAGTCCCTGTAACGACACACAGACGACGCCTCAGCGACGCCCCCGGCCCAGTCCCGTCCCCACGCCCCGGGCAGCCGGGGGCACCCGAGGCGTCCTGCCCCGCCGACGACGACGCGGGACGGCCCAGCTCACAACGCCCTCTGACTCGACCGGCGTGGCCGGGGCCCGCCATGCCCGCCATGCCCGCCACCACAGCGGCCAGACCACGAGCCTCCACGCCCACGTCAGCAGCCATGACCGCGAGGCCCGCAGCCAGCCCAGGCGTCCGCCGCGCCACGACCGCGAAGCCGCAGGCCCTCCACACCAACCGCACGCGTGCCCGCGAAGAGGCCGCCACACCACCCCCGTGACCCCGCCGCCCCTCACCCACCACGCGGCCGCAGGCCCTCCGTCAGCAGCGCCAGATAGCGCCGGATGTGCCCGCCCTCCCCGTCCGCCAGCTCCGCCGCCGTCGCCACCCCGTGCGCCAGCCGCAGTATGTCGATCGGCTCGACGTCCCGCCGGAGCGTGCCCGCTTCCTGTGCTGCCCGGACCAGGCGCACCGCCGCGCTCTTCACCGCGTCGCCGCAGGCCGTGGCCACGGTCGAGTCGCTCTGTGTGACGGCCGGCCCCAGCAGGGCCCGCAGGCCTCGCATCTGGATCATCCCGGCACCGAGTTCGTACAGCCACTCCACCAGCGCCTCACCCGGCGGCAGTTCCGCCGCGAGTTCGTCGGCCCGGGCCGCGATCGCCTCGATACGGTCGAGGTAGGCGGCTTCCAGCAGCGCGTGCCGGGTAGGGAAATGCCGGTACAGCGTGCCGGAGCCGACCCCGGCCCGCTTGGCGATGTCGTCGAGCGACGCGCCTTCCCCGTGCTCGGCGAAGGCCTCCGCGGCCACCTTCAGCAACCGCTCGTAGTTACGCCGAGCGTCCGCCCGCATGGGCCTGACCTGCGCCATGCAGCCACTCCTCACGAACCGGGGAACCCTCTCCGTACCTTAATTCGGAGTCGGAGCCGAGAACGCCGGCACGTCACGCCGGCGACTGCCCCTTGATCAGAGCTGCGCGGACGGCCTGGTGCAGCACCTGCTCGCGAGGGAGCGTCAGGCGGAACGTCTCCTCCACGACGGCGAGGGACTTGGCGTGGGCCGCGGCCCTGTCGTCCTCGTCCGGGATGCCCGCGGCCCGCACCGCAGCGCTGAGCAGCTCCGGGCGAGTACCGGTGATCTCGTGCGACCAGGTGTGCATGTACATCTGGAAGCCGCACACGTGGACCCCGTCACGGAAGTAGCTGAACTCCGGCGGCGGCAGCTTCGGGTTCTGCGTCTCGTGGTGGAGCTGGAACACGTGATCGCCCTGCCCGGACAGGCCATCGACGTAGCCGGGCCCCATGCACCCGGGCCACTCCCCGTACGCCACGGCATAGGACATCCGCGCTCGTGCCGTAGCGCACCGCGACACTGTCGTCCCGGCCGCGGTCCCGGTCGCGCCGAGCCAGGAAGCCGACCAGCTCATCGGCGCTGTGGTCGCCGAGCTCCACGGGAGGCTCGTCGCCGGCGAGGCGCCGCACAAGCTCCTCGGGCTCCACGCCCCGGGCCAGGGTGACGCAGTACCCCAGCCAGGTGAGGTCCTCGCGGGCCAGCCACGCTACTCCGTCGTTCATTTCCCCTCTTTCCTGCGTGGCGGGGGACGGCACCGTACGCCGCCCCCCGCCGACACCCCACCGCTACCCCGGCGAGACGTTCCGCCAAGGCACTACCTGATGTCGCACTTCACGGTCGCCGTGCTCGCATTGCACTTCTCGAAGCCGGGCGTCCTGACAAAGTACAGATCCTGGTCGAGCAGGCGCAGCTTGCTGGAGAACGAGGAGAAGCGGCTCATGGAGGTGGAGTTGATCCACCCGGACATCGCCGACCGGCCGCAGACCTCCTTCCAGGTCGGGGCCGCCTGACGGTCCTCGTCGTACAGCTTCCACGTGCCGTTGGACAGCTTGGTGGCGAAGGTCTGCACGCACTCGTCGCCGGAGCGCACCGGGTTGGTGCCCTCGGCGCCCTTGGGCATGCCGCCGCTGTTGTAGGTGGAGGCGAAGGCGAACTCGTCGCAGCTCGCCCTGTCCGAGGCGCTGATGTCGGTGACCGGCGTGGCGTTCGGGTTGCCGTGCTTGGCGGCCCAGCCGTCGGGACAGATCACCTTGCGGTTGTCGTCCGGGTCGCGGTTGTAGCGGTTGCGCTCGCCGTGCGTTCCGGTCGAACCCCTGCGGTCCGGAAGGTAGTTCAGCGGCGCGCCCTTGCGGATCTTGGTGTTGATCAGCCAGGCGTGCGCGGCGGCCGCCGGCGTCTTGGCGGTGTTGAAGACGTAGCCGGGCATGTAGTCGCGGAACACACAGCCGGAAGGCGAGTACACCTTGTCACAGCGGGCGTAGACCGGGTTGCCGATGAGGCCCTGGCTGTCGTCGGTGGGGAAGGTCTCCGGAACGCTGGTGGAGAAGGTCGCGTACGGGGCGAAGGCCAGCTCCTGTGAGAGGTCGCTGTCCTTCACTCCGGCCGAGTTCGGCACCTTGCCGTCCCACTGGACGGTCGTGGTCCCGGACTCCTCGTGCGGGTCGATGTCGACGGAGCCGCCCCACATGAGGTTGCCGTCCCAGTCGTACGACGGCTTGTCCTTGCACCCGGCGCTGCACATCGGCGTGATCGTCACCTCACATCTTCATCGCCCCCGCCGCCAGATCCCGCAGGAAGTGCCGCGCCCCGACCAGGAACACGACGATCAGCGGGATGACGCTCATCAGCGCACCGGCCATCACCAGCGAATAGTCGGTGTTGTAGAGGATGTTGAGATTCGCCAGGGCGACCTGGAGGGTGACCTTGTCGGGGTCGATCATGACGACCAGGGGCCAGATGTAGTCGTTCCAGAGGCCGATGAACGTGAAGATGCCGAGGAAGGCGAGGGCCGGCCGGAACAGCGGCAGGGCGACCGTCCAGTAGAGGCGGAAGAAGCCTGCGCCGTCGATCCGCCCGGCGTCCAGCAGTTCGTCCGGCAGCGAGTTCTGGGCGTACTGGCGCATCCAGAAGATGCCGAAGGCGTTCGCAACGCCGGGAATGATCAGTGCCTTCAGGGAGCCCGCCCAGCCGAACTCGGCCATGGTCACGAACTGCGGCACCAGGGAGAGCTGCGCGGGGATCATGTACGTCACCAGCAGCATGCCGAAGAGGAACCTCTTCGCCGGGAACTCGTACTTGGCGAAGGCGAACGCGGCCAGCGAGTCGAAGAACAGCACCAGCACAGTCCCGAGCACGGCGACGACGACGGTGTTGAACAGCGAGCCGAAGAAGTCGACGGTGTCGAGCACCCGCCCCATGTTGTCCAGCAGATGCGGCCCCGGCACCAGCTTGGGCGGGTAGCGGTAGATGTCCTGCGTGGTGCCGGAGGCCAGCACCACCAGCCAGTAGAAGGGGAACAGCGAGACCAGCACACCGAGCAGCAGCACCGCCCGGACGCAAGTGCGGCTGAGCCTGCTGCCGGAGCCGACGGCCAGGCCCGCGCTCCCGGTCGACCTCTGTTCAGCGGCCACGGCGTGCCCCCTTGCGGCGCAGCAGACCGGCGATGCCGGGCCGGCGGTCGTCGTCCGAGCCGGCGACCAGACGCCAGTTGATGATGGTGAGGACGGCGATGATCGCGAAGAGAACCCAGCCCATGGCGGCGCCGTAGCCGAACTGGTGCTCCTTGAATGCCTTCTGCCACAGATAGAGCACGATGGTCATCCCTTCCTGGCCCGGCCCGCCCGTGGTTCCGACGTCGGACGACTGGAAGAGCACCTGGGACTCGGTGAAGATCTGCAGGCCGTTGATGGTGGAGGTGACGGCGGCGAAGAGCACCACAGGCCGCAGTTGCGGCAGTACGACCCGGAAGAGGGTCTGCCTGCTGTTCGCGCCGTCGACGCGGGCGGCCTCGAAGTGCTCGGTGGGGATGGCTTGGAGACCCGCCAGGAAGATCAGCGCGTTGTAGCCGACCCACCGCCAGATGATCATGATGGAGACGGACGACTTGATGCCCCACTCCGAGGACAGCCAGCCGACCCCGTCCAGCCCGATCGCCCGCAGCACCGAGTTGGCGAGTCCCGCCTGGGCGAAGACCGAGCCGAAGACGACGGTCATGGCGACCATCGAGGTGACGTTGGGGACGAAGTACGCCACCCGGTAGGCACCGGCGAAGCGGACCTGCGAGTGCAGCAGGAACGCCAGCACCAGAGCCAGGAACAGCATCGGCACCGTGGACAGGAACCAGATCTCGAAGGTGTTGAGCACCGAGTGCCAGAACACCGAGTCCTGGAGCAGCCATCCGTACTGCTTGAGCCCGACGTAGCGCATGTCGCCGATGCCGTCCCAGTCCTGGAAGGACAGGTAGACGGAGAAGACGATCGGGAAGGCGCCGAAGACGGCGAACAGCACGTAGAACGGGGAGATGGCGAGCAGGGGCGGGAAGTGGCGCCTGCGGCCGCCCGGGGTGGTGGGTTTCGTACGGCCGGCTGGCTGCTTCTCGTTCGCCGCCGGCGCGTCGGCCGGGTCGAGGACGGTCGCCATGTCAGCTCACCCCCACCCGGGACAGCGTGGTCTCGGCGGTGTTCACGGCGTCCCGCCAGGCCCGGTCGGGGTTCTTGCCGAGCATTTCCACATTGGTCAGCTCCTGGAAGAACGGGGTGTTGGCGGACTCCTCGTAGGGGCTGAAGTAGACGACGGGGGCCTTCTGGGCGGCCGGTCCGAAGACGTCGATGGGCTGCTGACCGCCGAAGAAGGGGTCGGGCTTGTGCATCGCCGGGTCGGTGTAGGCGGCCGGAGTGGTGGGGAACAGGGCCATCTCCTGGTAGCTCTCGAGCTGGTTCGCCGGGCTGAGCAGCCACTTCAGGAAGGCGAAGCCCGCCTCGGGGTCCCGGCAGTAGCGGGTCAGCGTCATGTACGAGCCGCCGTAGTTGGCGGGGCCGTCCGGCATGGTGGTCAGCCGCCAGGACCCGGAGGTCTTCGGGGCGGTGTCCTTCAGGCCGTTGATGGCCCACACCGCCGTGGTCATCGTGGCGATCCGGCCGCCGCTCATGGCCGCGTTGAAGTCGGGGGTGCCGTCCGTGATCCTGGCGCTGAGTCCCTGGCGGAGGATGTCCACGGACAGGTCCCAGGCACGCCGGATGTGCTCCTGGTCGCCGATGAAGCGGTTGTCGGCGTCCACGAACTGCCTGGGGCTCTGCAGCAGGACCTGCTGGAAGACGTTGCCGATGTTGCTCACCAGGTACGGCTTGCCGGGCCCCTTCGCCCGCAGGGTCCGCCCGACGGCGATGAACTTCTCCCAGGTGGGGATCTCCTCGGCGACGTCCTCCGGTTCGTGGGCCAGTCCGGCCTCCCGGAAGAGGTCCCTGCGGTAGTAGAGCGCGGTGGGCCCGGCGTCCAGGGGGAAGCCGATCATCCTGCCCGTCGGGGTGAAGCAGGCCTTCCACTTCCATTCGAGGTACTGGTCGCGGACGGACTGTGCGCCGAGCTCCCGCAGGTCGAGGAACTCGTTCTCGTCGGGGAAGAACGTGGCGAGGTTGTCGTTGTTCACGACCGTCACGTCCGGCACGTAGGCGCGCGCGGCGAGGCTGGTGCGCACCTTGGAGTCGATGTCGCCGTCGGGTATCTGCGAGCCCCGCACCTTCAGCCCCGGCACGCCGGGTACGCCGCGCCTGGCGGTGGCGAGCAGCTTGTCGCTGAGCGAGGCCTTCCAGTACCAGAGGCTGAGGTGGTCGGTTCCGGCGGAGGCCGATCCCTCAGCGGACCCGCATCCGGTCAGTCCGAGCAGGCCCGCCCCCGCACCGCCCAGGGAGGCCCCCAGAAAGCGTCTGCGGGACATCGTTCGGTGTTCCATGGGCGCGCACTCGCTTTCCGGGCGTGCCGCGGCCGGGCACAGCGCTGCCGCGGGCCCGTTTTTTCACGGGGGTGGGGGGAGGCTTCCCCGGTGAGGGAAGTGAAGACAACGATGTCGGCGGGCGCGTGGTGGTCGGGCCGACGGTCTCGCGATGGGGGGTTCTGTGGGTTCGTGAACGTTCACGTGAGCGTTGCCGTCGAGTATCGGGGCGCCCGAAAACCGGTGTCAAGGGAGCTGCACGGAACGGTCTGCCGGGCCCACGCCCGGGCAGGTCAGGCGGAGGCGCGGACCACCAGCTCGGGCACCACCCACGCGTCCGCGCCGCGCAGCGGCTCCTCACCCGCGCGCAGCCGGGCCACCTGCTCCACGGCCAGCCGTCCCAGCTGCCGCTTGTCGATGTGCAGGGTGGTCAGGGCGGGGTCGACCAGCTCGCCCAGGGAGAGACCGTCGAAGCCCAGCACCGCCAAATCGTCCGGGACGCTCCGGCCATGGCGGCGGGCGGTGCGCATCGCCCCGACCGCGATCAGGTCGTTGAAGCCGAAGACCGCGGTGATCTCGGGCCTCGCCGCAAGGAGTTGTTCCATGCCGGCCTCGCCACCGGCCACGCTGTGCTCGGGGCACACCACGACCCAGTCCTCGTCGACCGGCAGTCCCAGCCGCCGCACCTGCTCCAGGAACGCCAGCCTGCGGGGGCCGGGGCCGTGCACGCCGTCCAGCATGCCGATCCTGCGGTGCCCCGCGCGGAACAGGTGGTTCATGCCCTGCTCGACTCCCGTGGCGGCGTCGATGCCCACGGCCGCGAACCGGGTCTGCTGCGGACCGCGCTCCAGCAGCACCAGCGGCACGCCTCCGAGGTGCCGGGTGAGGGCGTCGTCCGGGTCCTTGAAGTAGCCCACGACCGCGTCCGCCTGGTGGGACAGCACGTCGAGCGCCTGCCGTTCCCTGGCCTCGTCGATCCGGGAGTCCCACACGACCACCTGCCAGCCGCGCTGCTCGGCCGCCTCCAGCACCCCGGCGGCCACCTCGGGAAAGAACGGGTTGCGCAGGTCCGGGATGACCAGACCCGCCGTCACCGCCCCCTTCTGGACGAGTCCGCGCGCGAACCGGCTGGGCCGGTAGTCCAGGAGCCGGGCCGCCTCCAGGACCCGCTCCTTGGTGGCCGGGTCGATCTCGCCCTTGTCGTTGACCGCCCGGGAGACCGTCTGCCGTGACACCCCGGCCAGGCGTGCGACGTCGTGGATCGTGGCCCGGCGCCGGGCACCGCCGGGCCGCTCGGCACCCGGCTCCGCCCGCTGATTGTCGGTCCACACGCTGAGCACTTTATCCGGCTCCGGCCCCCGCCCGGCAGGGGCGGCCGCGCGGGCGCCTCAGCCGTCGAGCTCGGTGAAGAGCGTCAGCTGCAGGGCGCCCGGGGCTTCGAGCCGGGAGTTCAGGGAGTTCCAGGGGGTGCGCGTGGGCTCGGCGACCACCTCGGCTCCGGCGGCGGCCAGCTTCGCGGTGATGGCGACGGAGTCGTCCACCTGGAAGGCGACCCGGACGTGCCCGGCCACCCGCCGCCCCACCTCGACCTCGTCGATGAAGGCGGCGTGGTTCGGGTCGGTCAGCTCCAGGGTGGCCCGCCCGGCCTCCAGGATCGTGACCCGCCCGTCCTCCGAGGCGAACGCGCCCCGCTCGGCCAGGCCGAGTACGTCCCGGTAGAAGTGCAGCGCGGCGTCGTAGTCGTCCGCCGTCACGACCAGGCGGAGTTCTCGTACGGCTGGTTCATCGGGCATGAGGGCTCCTCCGAGAGCTGGGGTAACCGCTTCCAACCCGCGGGTCGGCCGGTTGATTCCCAAGCGCGGCCGGGCCGGACGCGGCCAGAGGCCTTGTCAGAACAGCGCGCTGTACGCGTTCAGCGCCGGCTGTCCGCCCAGGTGGGCGTAGAGGACCGTGGAGTCGCGGCCGATCTCGCCCCGCGCGACCAGGTCGATCAGACCGGCCATGGACTTCCCCTCGTACACGGGGTCGGTGACCATCCCCTCCGTCCGGGCCGCGAGCCGCATCGCCGCCAGGGTGGTCTCGTCGGGCATGCCGTACGTGCCCGCGTGGTACCGCTCGTCGAGTTCGACGTCGGACTCGGTCAACTCGCGCTTGAGGCCGATGAGCTGCCCGGTGTTGTGCGCGATCCGGGCGATCTGGCCACGGGTCGCGACGGGTTTCGCCGAGGCGTCGATGCCGAGCACGCGCCGGGGCCGCCCGCCCGCCTCCTCCAGCGCGGCGAACCCGGCGACCATGCCGGCCTGGGTGGAGCCGGTCACCGAGCACACGACCACGGTGTCGAAGAAGACGCCCAGCTCACGCTCCTGCTCGGCGACCTCGTACGCCCATCCGGCGAAACCGAGGCCGCCGAGCGGATGGTCGGAGGCCCCGGCCGGAATGGCGTACGGCTTGCCGCCCGCCGCCTCGACCTCCCTGAGCGCCTGCTCCCAGCTCTCCTTGAACCCGATCCCGAACCCGGCCTTCACCAGCCGTACGTCGGCCCCGGCGAGGCGGCTGAGCAGGATGTTGCCGACCTTGTCGTACACGGCGTCCGGCCAGTCCACCCAACTCTCCTGTACGAGCACGCACTTGAGCCCGGCCCGGGCGGCGACCGCCGCGACCTGGCGGGTGTGGTTGGACTGCACCCCACCGATCGACACGAGCGTGTCGCAGCCCTTCGCGAGCGCGTCGGCGACCAGGTACTCCAGCTTGCGGGTCTTGTTCCCGCCGTAGGCGACACCGGAGTTGCAGTCCTCGCGCTTGGCCCAGAGGGCGGCGCCGCCGAGGTGCGCGGTCAGCCGCTCCAGGGGGTGGACGGGCGAGGGCCCGAAGAGCAGGGGGTAGCGCTCGTACGAGGAAAGGGACGGGGAAGGAGACGGGGACGGGGAAAGGGACATGGGTCCTCCCGGGGTCGGGATGGGGATCGGTCTCAGTCGGCGAGCTCTTCGAGCCCCCGCCAGATCTCCGCCGTGACGCGGACCGCCTCGGCCGCGTCACCGGCCGCGCAGGCCTCGATCAGCCTCTCGTGCAGCCCGGCCGAACGGCAGCTGCCGCCCTCGCCGAAGCGTCGTCGCTCCAGGCGGCGGATGAGCGGGGTGTAGCGGGCGACGGTCGCGGCGGCCGCGCGGTTGCCGCTCACCCGGACGAGGACCTCGTGCAGCGCGTCGTCGGCACGCAGCGCCCCGTCCACGTCTGCGGTGCCGACGGCGGCGGCGAACCGCTGGTTGGCGGCGCGCATCGCCTCGATGTCCGCGGCACTCAGCCGGGGCACGGCGACCCGCGTCACGAGCTCGTGCATGGCGCCGACCACGGCGGCGGCGTCCCGGACGTCGGAGGCCACGAGCGGGGTCACCCGGGTGTAGCTCTGCGGCTTGCTCTCCAGCAGCCCCTCGTCCACGAGCCGGGAGAACGCCTCCCGCACCGGCGCCCGGGACAACCCCAGCCGCTCCGCGAGCTCGGCGTCCCGCACCACCGCCCCGGGTTCGATCTCCCCGGCCACGATGGCGTCCCGGATCGCCGCGTACGCACGGTCCCTGAGCAGGGTCCGGGGCACGGGCCGGATGGCTTCCATGAACTGAAATGTTAGATGTCAGTACCAGGCGCGGACAAGGGTCAGCGACAAGCTCGTGGCCCGCACTCCCCTCGCGGTGCGGGCCACGGTCTCTCAGGCCACCCAGGGCCAGTCGGCGTCCCGGGACGCCTCGATCAGCGGAACCATCCGGAAAGCCGCGTCCGACAGGCCACCGAAGGTGTGCCGATTCCCGGTGCCCGACGGGCCGTGGCCCGCCCGGTATCCGGCGAGGTTCCAGGTGTAGACCGGCACGCCGGCCGGGACCTGCTCGGTCGGGTCGCCCCGGTGGTGGTGCGTGTACTGCTCGTCGGTGACGATCAGCACCCGGTCGTGCTTCCGGTAGTGCCGGCGCACCGCCTCGGTGGTGTCGGTGCCGCCCAGGTCGCCGAAGCGGTCCAGGATCTTCAGCACCGACTCGCCCTTGCGGAACTTCACCCGGTCGCTCGTCGAGCCGAACTCGACCAGGTCCGCGCGCTCCGCCCGCAGCGCGAGCGCCGTGCCGAAGATCGCGGCGGCGTCGGCCCGGTTGAGCTCGGAGCGGTCGGACAGCCGCGACCAGAACATCGAGCCCGAGCGGTCCACGAGCACCAGCGTCCGGCCGGGCAGCGCGGGCACGTTGGCCAGCGAGTGGCCGAGCGCCCGCTCCAGCGCGTACGACCAGCGCAACGACGGCGCGTGCTGGTACGCGGCGAGGTACCGGAAGGGGAACTGCCGCGAGCGCGCGACCTCCGCCGGGTCGCTGATCCGCGCGGCGACCCGCTCGGCCACCTCGTCGGACACCCCGGCCTCGTCGAAGTTCCGCAGGTTGCGCACGAGCGCCATGGTGCCCATGGACGGGATCACGGCCTCCCAGGCCGCCTTGTCCATCGGCCCCTGGAGCCAGCCCGCCAGCGTCTCCCACGTCATCCCGGCCGCGGCCAGCCGCTCGGCACCGCCCTCGGCGGTCACGACCGCGCGCCGCTTGGCCACCGGCAGCGCCATCAGCTCGCGGTGCGCGGTGAGGACACGGTCCGACGCGGGCGGCACCGCGGTGTCGGGGTGGTGCCGCCGGTCGAGGGTGTACCGGAACAGCTCGCCCTGCCAGGGCTTGTCCGGGTCCGGCGCGGCGTGCACGAGGTTGAGGATGTCGCCGAAGCGGTAGCCCTTGGAGGCGGTGTCGTACTTCAGCAGCGCCTTGCCGTGGTAGAGACGGCGCACGGCGTCGGCGATGCCGCGCTTGACCGGCTTGGGCACGTTGCGGCCGTAGGTCGCGGTCCAGTAGGCGAGCAGTTCGCCGGGCTCGTCGGGCCGCTGGAGCACGGAGTCCACGACCTGCCGGTTGGACGGGCCGTCGGTCGCGCCCGCGTCCAGGCGGACCTTGACGTACTCGGCGGCGCCGACGATCGAGGCCGTGCGCAGGTTGCCCTCGCCGCGCAGCCAGCCGAGCAGGCCGGCCGTCCAGACCGGGTCGGTGACGGCGAGTTCGCGCACGAGCTTCGCGAAGCGGTCGTCGCGGTCGGCGCCGGCCTCGTAGAAGGTCTGCTGCGACACGAAGTTCGACACCGCGAGCAGAAAGAGCTCCGAGCGGGCGTCGTGCTCACGGCCACGGCCGCCCTCGTAGGTGCGCAGCACACGCCCGGTGGAGGTCACACGGGAGACGGGACGCGCCCGCGCCGCCTTGCTGTTGAATCGCGCCATGATGAATTCCCCCGAATTCTTTACAGGTTTTCGAGGGAAGCGCGCATGAGAAAGGTGGGCGCCCGAGAACAGAAGTCGGCGACGGACTTATCCGGATGCTCTGCCGATTGAGCTACAGCGACCCGAAGTCGCTGACGGGACTCGAACCCGCAACATTCCGATCAAATGAAGTAACCGTTGCCTGCGCACCGGGCACCCACCCCATGCTGCGCCTCCCGAGATCAAGTCGGCGGCGGCGTCGGATTCTTTGGAAGAGAAGTAGCCGCTGCCATCGCACCGGGAGGTGCGTGACGTTGTGATCTCACTGTAGGAGGCGCAGTACGGGACCTGCGAGCGAATTAATTACCGCTTCTACCGCTTCCAGGGGCCGGTGATGGCGAGCAGGATGCCCGGGTCCTGGATGTTGGCGTAAAGGGTCTTGCCGTCGGGCGAGAAGGTGACACCGGCGAACTCGCTGTACTCCGGCTCCTCTTCGGTGCCGACGTTCAGGTCGTTGCGGGCGATCGGGTACGTGCGGCCGCTCTCGGTGGCGCCGAAGAGATGCGAGACGCCCTCGCCGTCCTCGGCCAGGACGATGCCGCCGTACGGGGAGACGGTGATGTTGTCGGGGCCGTCGAACGCGCCGTCCTTGGACGGGTCGGGGTTCACACCGAGCAGGACCTTCAACGTCAGCGTCCGGCGCTTGGGGTCGTAGAACCAGACCTGGCCGTCGTGCTGGACGGGGCTCTCCTCGCGGGCGTACGAGGAGACGATGTAGGCGCCGCCGTCGCCCCACCACATGCCCTCCAGCTTGCGGGCGCGGGTGACCTCCCCGTCATCGAACTGCTTGCGCACGGGCGTGGTACGGGCGTCGCGGTCGGGTACGTCCACCCAGTCGACGCCGTAGACGGTGCCGGTCTTCGTGGCCCGGGACAGGTCGTCGACGAACCGGCCGCCGGAGTCGTAGCACTTGGGTGCCTGC
This sequence comes from Streptomyces sp. NPDC050164, assembly GCF_044459945.1. Taxonomy (NCBI): domain Bacteria; kingdom Bacillati; phylum Actinomycetota; class Actinomycetes; order Kitasatosporales; family Streptomycetaceae; genus Streptomyces; species Streptomyces sp. NPDC050164. Next base: position 150,666 of record NZ_JBITJK010000006.1, on the reverse strand, counting down.
AGCACGCCGGCGTCGTCGGCGAGCTCTCGGAACTTGCCGGGCCCGTACGCGAAGCCCTTGGGCGGGGTCCAGCGGTAGAAGAGGCCGTTGGGCTCGTCGTCGTCCTCGGTGAGGTAGGCGTGGCCGCGCTTGGGGTCGATGACGACGGCCTCGTGGTCGTAACGGCCGAAGAACTTCAGCGGCTTGGGGCTCCGGTTGGCGCGCCGGTCGCTCGGGTCGACCTCGAACACATAACCGTGGTCCTTGGTCATGCCGTTGACGCCGGCCCTGTCGGAGTTCTCCTCGCAGGTGAGCCAGGTGCCCCACGGCGTGCTGCCGCCGGCGCAGTTGGTGGAGGTGCCCGCGATGCCGACCCACTCCGCGACCCGTCCGTCGGGGCGTATCTCGACGACCGTGCAGCCACCGGCCGCGGCCGGGTCGTAGACGAGGCCCTCGGTGAGCGGCACCGGGTACTTCCAGTTGGCGCGCGGGCCCTTCAGCTCGTGGTTGTTGACGAGCAGGGTGGTGCCGCGGGGACCGTCGAAGGTGGCGGTGCCGTCGTGGTTGGACGGCGTGAACTCACCGGACTCCAGCTTCGTCTTGCCGCTGTAGGTGATGATCCGGTACGTGAACCCGGCGGGCAGGGCGAGGATCCCCTTGGGGTCGGGGACGAGGGGCCCGTAGCCGACTGGGTGCCGGGCGTCTGCCGCGCCCTCCGCATTGTCGGTGTCGTAGGACGCGAGGGCGTTCGGCGCGGTGGCGAGGGCGCCGACGCTGCCCGCCAGCGCGACACCGGCACCGGTGATCGCGGAGGTTCTGGCGAAGTCCCTGCGGGTGAGCGACATGGGTGTCTCCTGTGACGGTGGGTATGCCGTGGAGGGTGGCGGACCTCGTTCACAGACACAGTCCCGCTCACGCATGAACGCCGGTTGAACTGCGCCCCAAGGGGCGCGGGACTGTCTCCCTATGCGGCTCCGCCACGTGGGCGCGACCAGCCACAGCAAACCCGCACCCGCGAGACGGGATCAACCACCCTGCTGCGACCGCGCCTTAAAGGCCGCCTTCCGCGCTTCCTTCGCAACCTTCTTGTCCGGATGCAACCGCCCCATCGCCTCCAGCACATCGGCCGTAGCGGGGTGATCAACCCGCCACACAGCCTCGAAAAAACCACCGTTCTGCCGGGCAAGCCCCTCAACCAGCGCCCGCAACTCCTCGGAATTGCCCTCCGCGGCCAGCTGCGCGGCCACCGTGTCGATGGTCAGCCAGTACACCATCGCTTCCGACGGCACAGGCACATCCGCCGCACCATGCTCGGTGAGCCAAACCCGGGCGAGACCGCCCAACTCGGCATCGTCGAGGACTTCCCGCAGCGCCGGCTCGGCCGCGGCACCCACCAGGGACAGCGCCTGCTGACACCGCAACCGCCGTAGCGGCGCCCCGGCATCCGCACCCCGCGCCGCCGCCAGCAACTCCCGTGCCGCGTCGAGCGATTCCCGACGCTCCAGCCACTGCTCGGTCTCGGCCTGCGCCGCACCCGGCGGGAACGCGGCCGTGCCGTCGAGCAGCGCGTCGGCCCCCTTGTCCGCGAGGTCCCCGACGGCCGGCGCCTCGAACCCGGCCTCCAGCAGCCGGGCACGCAGGCCGTAGAGCCCGAGCGGGGTGAGCCGGACCATGCCGTACCGGGAGACGTCGGTGTCGTCGACGGGCGCCGCGGGCTCCTCGTCGGCCTCGGCCATGAGCGCCTCGTCCACGGGCTGGTACGCCACGAGCCCCACCGGCTCCAGCATCCGGAACTGGTCGTCCAGCCGCATCATCGCGTCGGACACCTGCTCCAGGACGTCGTTGGTCGGCTCGCCCATGTCGCTGGGCACGATCACCGAGGCGGCCAGTGCGGGCAGCGGCACCGGAGCAGCGGCGGGCGTGTCCTCGCCGGCGGTCAGCAGGTAGAGGTTGCCGAGCACGCCGTCGAGGAACTCGGCCTCGGCCTCCGGGTCCCAGTCGAGGCCGGAGAGGTCGACCTCGCCGTCCTCGGCCACGAGCCCGTCCAGGTCGGGCACGCTCGCGTCGGCGAGCACCGTCTCCAGGGCCGCGAGCCACACCGCGAGCACGTCCTGCGGCGAACCGCCGGTGAGCAGCGCCAGGTCGTCGCCCGCCGTGACGGTGCCCTCCTCCTCGTCGACGATCTCGACGAGCCCGGTGTCCACGGCCACCCGCCATGCCTCACTGGCGTCGGCGGCGGCGTCGTCCCCGCTCAGTCCGAGCACCTCGGCGGCCGCGGGCAACTGCTCGTCGACGAGCCCGCCCCCGGCGTCGACCCGGATCTGCGGCCCGGCCCAGCGGGCCAGCCGGGCGGCCCGGGACAGCAACGGCGTGGACAGCGCGTCGCGCGCCAGCTCCGCTTCGGGGTGCAGCCGCACCGGCGGCAGGGGGGAGCTGTCTGACATCGGCTGTTTCTCCTAGCGGCGCCTCATACGACTCAGCCGCTCAGCCTAGACGGATTTACACCCATGCCGCCTACTTCATGTACCCGTCAGCGACTGTACATGGCCGAAACCTTGACAAGTGACCTGAGCAGGCTGGAGATTGACGCGCGTAGAAGTCGGGGGACACTTGTTCACCGGGCCGGCCCCACCAGGCCCCCGTCCGCCGTCGGCTACGCGCGTCACACCGCCCGCCCCACAGGTAGCGGCAGACAGTCCACGCACCACCCTCGTCCCGGCGCCCTGTCACGTCCCCGGAGGGATTCCCGTTGCCGAGCAAGTCGTCCGCGCGCCTCGCCGCGCTCACCGTCGCCGCCGTGTGCTCCGCGGCATCCACGATCGTCCTCACCACCCCGGCCCACGCGGACTCGGTCCGCATCCACGACATCCAGGGCAGTACCCGGATATCCCCGTACGCCGGCAAGCAGGTCACGGACGTGACCGGAATCGTCACCGGCATCCGGACCTACGGCTCGTCCCGCGGCTTCTGGATCCAGGACCCGAACCCGGACGCCGACCCCGCGACGAGCGAGGGCGTCTTCGTCTTCACCAGCTCGACGCCGAAGGGAGTCGCGGTCGGTGACTCCGTCAAGGTCAGCGGCACGGTCTCGGAGTACGTCCCCGGCGGCACCACTTCCGGCAACCAGTCCCTGACGGAGATCACCAAGCCGACGACCACGGTCGTCTCCAGCGGCAACCGGCTCCCCGCCGCCACGACGATCGACGCGCGGTCGGTCCCCGCCGCCTACGCGCCGGCCGGCGACACCACGGCGAACGGCTCGATCAACGCCCTCCCCCTCAAGCCCTCGACGTACGCCCTGGACCACTACGAGGCGCGGGAGGGCATGACCGTCCGCGTCACCGACACCCGTGTCGTGGGCGCCACCGACCCGTACACCGAACTCTGGGTGACGGTGAAGCCGCACGAGAACCGCAACCGCCACGGCGGCACGGTCTACGGCTCCTACGACGCCCAGAACACCGGCCGCCTCCAGATCCAGTCCCTCGGCTCGACAGCCGACTTCCCGAAGGCGAACGTCGGTGACACCCTCGCCGGCACGACGGCGGGCCCGCTGGACTACAACCAGTTCGGCGGCTACACCCTGGTCGCGAGTGAACTCGGCACGCTTAAGTCGGCGGGCCTGAAGCGCGAGACGACGCGCAGGCAGCGCTCCTCGGAACTCGCGGTCGCCACCTACAACGTCGAGAACCTCGACCCGACGGACGGTACCTTCGCCGCCCACGCCTTGGCGATCGTGAACAACCTGAAGTCGCCGGACATCGTGTCCCTGGAGGAGATCCAGGACAACAACGGCGCGAAGAACGACGGTACGGTCGCCGCCGACCAGACCATGACGAAGCTGATCGACGCGATCGTCGCGGCCGGCGGGCCGAAGTACGACTGGCGCTCCATCGACCCGGCCGACAGCGCCGACGGCGGTGAGCCCGGCGGCAACATCCGCCAGGCGTTCCTGTTCAACCCGGAGCGGGTCTCCTTCCAGGACCGCGCGGGCGGTGACGCCACGACGGCGACCGGCGTGACGAAGATCCGCGGCAAGGCGCACCTGACGCTCAGCCCCGGCCGCATCGCCCCCGCCGACGAGGCCTGGAAGAACAGCCGCAAGCCGCTGGCCGGCGAGTTCGTCTTCCGCGGCCGCACGGTCTTCGTGATCGCCAACCACTTCAACTCCAAGGGCGGCGACCAGGGCCTGACCTCCCAGTACCAGCCGCCGGCCCGCAGCTCCGAGACCCAGCGCCACCAGCAGGCCACCCTGGTGAACGCCTTCGTCAAGGACATCCTCGACACCCAGAAGAACGCGGACGTCATCGCCCTGGGCGACATCAACGACTTCGAGTTCTCCCGCACCACCAGCGTCCTCGAAGGCCGGGGCGAACTCTGGTCGGCGATCAAATCGCTCCCCCGCAGCGAGCGTTACTCGTACGTCTACCAGGGCAACAGCCAGGTCCTCGACCAGATCCTGATCAGCCCGTCGATCCGCCGCGACTGCGACTTCGAGTACGACAGCGTGCACGTCAACGCGGAGTTCAACGACCAGATCAGCGACCACGACCCGCAGGTCCTGCGCTTCCGCCCCTAACCCCCCGGGCCAAGGGCCGGCTGAACCAAGGCGTCCAGCCGGCCCCGCGGCACCGCACTCACCCGGGCACGAGCCCCAGGGCATGCCGGTACCGGCTCCCGCTCACCCCCGCCACCCCCGGGTACGTCCGCACCCGCTCCCACGTGTCGGTCGCGGGCGCCGCCAAGGCCTCGTCATAGGCCTGGTCGCTCTCCCACTCGGCGTAGTTCAGCACGTGCCCGCCATCGGTACTCAGATGGAAATGGGCGGAGATCAGCCCGGCGTGCCCTTCCGGATCGTCGCCCAGGGCTTTGAGCACGAGATCGACCCACTCCTCCCGCCGCTCCCCGGACCCTTCCTCGAAGTCGATCCGCACGGTGACGATCAGCCCCGGCACCCGCACGTCCCCGACGGCCCGTTCCCGGCTGCGGTACAGCCGGTACCGCCCGATTCCCAACCGCTCGATTCCCGGCACGGCGGTGTCGATCTCGTCGACCCACTCCTGCCGCTGAGCTTTGACGGAGGCCTCGTACGCCTGCTCGTCGCTCCACTGCGAGTAGTGCATCAGCGTGGAGCCGTCGTGCCCGGCGTACACGTGGTACCGCAGCAGATCACCGGTGGGCCACGGCCGCCGCTCCCACGCCCGCCCGATCGCCTCCACGGTCTGCCGTTGCCGCTCGGGTGTGCCGACCTGCCAGGTACTGAAGAAGAGAGCGCCTATCCGGGGGTCGGTGAGGTCGGGGTGCTGTTCGATTCGACGGCTCATTGAACACTCCAGTCGTATGCGCCGCTTGCCTGCGCACCCCACCTTTCAACCTCGACCAAGCTTGAGGTCAAGCGAGGGGTGCCGCGCGGCTCGACGGTTCCAGGTGCTCAACGTCGATGCTGGGGCCGGGTGGGTCCGGAGCCCGGCGTGGCGGGGTGCCGCTGCGCCCACCCGTGCCGCCCTTAGCGGCACGACTGCCCGCAGCTGAGCGGCCCCGACCCACCATCACCGCGTAGGCGCAACCGTCCCGCACCCCACACCGCTCAGCGATGCCAGCGATGCCCGCGAGACCAGTGATGCACGTGCTGCCGCCGCCGCAACACCCCGACAGCCACCACCGCAGCCCCCGCAGCAGCGCCGGCAACCAGCACCGGCCCCGGATGCCGCATCCCGGCCCGAACGGCACCGCGCACCGGCCGAGGCCCCGCATGCGTCGCCTTGTCGTGCACCGTATGCCCGGCCTGCGCGGCGCTGCTCCGCAACTGCACGGTCATCGCCCCGGCCTTGTCCCGCAGATCGGCCGCCCGCGTCCGCGCACGCCCCTTCACATCCGCTTTCCCGGCCAACTCCTCAACCGTGTTCCCGAGGGCACTACGAGTCCGCTCGATCTGCTGGCGCAGCTCATCGGGCCCCTTGGCCCCACCCTTCGCGTCCGTCATCGATGCGCCCTTTCCTTGATCTCTTCCACGTCCGCCCTGACACTGCCGAGCGCCTCCGCAGGCGTGGGAGGCGTGGCCCGGCGCAACTGCCCCCGGCCGGCAGCGGCCAGCACGGCCGCGATCACGAACAGCACCCCCGTCACGATGAGCGCAGCGGCCCAGACGGGCAGCACCAGCGAGAGGGCGGCGACCCCCGTTCCGGCCAGCGCGAGCAGCCCGGCGTAGGCGACGGCACCCGCCGCACCGAGCAGCCCACCGCCACGCCCCGCACGCCGCCCCTTCTCGGCCAGCTCTTCCTTCGCAAGAGCCACTTCCTGCCGCACGAGCCGGGAGGCCTGCTCCGCGGCCTGTGAGACGAGCTCACCCACGGAGTGGTGCTCGTCGTGCACGGCCCGATGATCGATGGTCCCGGTCACGGTGTTCCGCCTCCTCTCGAAGTAGGAACCCCCGAGTACCCGGCCCACCCCCGGCTACCCCACCCCCGAATCCCGGCCCGGCCACCACCCGCACAGTCCGGCCATCCCCCGCACAGTCCGGCCTCGCCAACCGCTCCTTGCCAACCCCTCCACCCCGGCCCCGGCTATCCCGCCGCCCCACCCCCACCACGCTCACCGAGCCGCGCCAGCTGAGCCTGAAACCAGTCGAGCCGCGCCTGCAACAACGCGGCCTCCGCGACAAGTTCGGGCACACCCAGCCCTTCGGCCCCCTCCAGCCCCGCCGGCGCCGTACCACCCCCGGCGACGACCCGCAACCCGTCCCCCGCCAGCCGCGCGAACCCGGCAAGGGACAAGGACGGCCGCCCCCGCAGACACCCCCCACAACAGGGCACCAAGGCCCGCCACCCCGGCCGCCCCCAGCCTGCCTCGGCCAGCGCAGCGGCCCCGGCACCGCACGCACACGCCCCCACGGTCATGACCCGCACCCGCTGCCGGGCATACCGGAACCCACACTCGAAGCGGATGTAGGCCCCGAGAACGGAGACCTCCAACAGCACGGCAGCCCGGTGCTCGGCCGTGCACAGCAACGCCTCCGCCGCCTTGCGGTCATGCACGCAGTGGAACCCGCAGTCGCAGCGCCGATGCGGCGCCCGGTGCCGCAGCCCGTAGACGCACGACGCCTGCGCCACCACCCCATACGGCAGCGCGCCGCCCAGCGACACACCGGTGAACCCGGCCCGGGTGCCGTCCTGGGACAGCACCGGGTAGGCGATCTTGTATCCGGTCGGCGGCTCCGTCGGACGCTCCGTCGGAAGCCGCAGCCTCATCGGGCGACCGGCACCTCGTCCAGCGCGGACTCCTCGGCTTCCCGGAGTCCCTCGACTTCCTGGAGTCCCTGGAGCTCAGGGAGTTCGATCTCCTCGCCCAGGACCTGCGGCTGCTCCTCCGCGACCCCGGTGGCCAGTGCCTTGCCCAGCTTCATGACGCCTCCATGAAATGCCGTCGCCGACCGTCCTGGCCATGGTGACCCATGAGGCCCTGGTTTGGACATAGGGCACTCCCTCGGCACAACCCGAAAGCATCCCTTACGAGTACCAGGTAGAAGAATTAACTAGAGCTACACAATCGTGCTACCGACACTAGTCATATGACGACCCCCTTCGGCCGCGCCCTGTGCGCCATGATCACCCCGTTCACGACGTCCGGAACACTGGACCTCGACGGCGCCCAACGCCTCGCCGCCCGCCTGGTCGCGCAGGGCTGCGACGGCCTCGTCCTGTCCGGCACGACGGGCGAGTCACCGACCACCACGGACGCCGAGAAGTCGACCCTGATCGCAGCCGTCCGCGAGGCCGTGGCCGACCGGGCGTCGATCGTCGCGGGCATCGGCACGCCCGACACCCGCCACACGCTCGACCTCGCCCGGGAGGCCGAAAAGGCAGGCGCGGACGGCCTGTTAGTGGTGGCCCCGTACTACAGCAGACCCCCGCAGGACGCGATCGAGGCCTACTTCCGCGAGATCGCCGACGCCAGTGAGCTCCCGCTCATGCTCTACGACATCCCGATCCGCACCGGCATCCGAGTCGAACCGGAGACGATCCTCCGCCTGTCCGCACACCCCAGGATCGTCGCGGTCAAGGACTGCTCCTACGACTTCCTGGCCGCCCAGAAGGTGCTGGCCCGCACGGACCTGGCGTACTACGCGGGCTGCGACGAGCACAACCTCGCCCTGTACGCGGTGGGCGGGGCCGGTTACGTCAGCACGGTGTCGAACGTGATCCCGAACCGGCTGCGAGCCGTGCTGGACGCGTTCGACGCGGGCGACACGACTCAGGCGGCCCGCCTCCAGCAGCAGGCCACCCCTCTCATCGAGGCGATCATGTCGGCAGGCCTCCCGGGCACGGTGACGACGAAGGCGCTCCTCACCGCCCTGGACCTCCCCGCGGGCCCGGTCCGCGCCCCTCTGCGGCCTGCCGACGCCAAGACGACCGACGGACTGCTGTCGCTCTACAAGACCCTGACCACCACCTGAACAGGCCCGGCTCAAGGCCTGCCCACCGACCCCCTCACCGCTGCGCGATCACCGCTGCGCGAACACCGGCTCCCACCGCCCCTTCGTGTCATCCGGCGACCGGAAGCCGCTGAGCGGTACGACCTTGTCACTGCCCATCGTCACCAGAGCCAGCCGCTGGTGGAACTCGTTGCCGTCGGGCCCGATGTCCCAGGCGACGAGCGAGTCACCGTCCGCCCAGGCGAGCAGCTGCTGCCCGCGCACCTCGGTACGCGCCTTCCCCGTGCGCGAGTCGAGGATCCAGGAGGACGTCTTCCACTTCTTGCCCGCGAACTGACCGGCGACGAGCGCCCCGTCCGGCGACACCCCGGCCTCGACGCCCCAGTCCCGGTGCCGCTCCCTGGCGGGCGGGGCGACCTCCTTGCCGGCGACGTCGTAGAACCTCTTGCCCGGTTCGGAGGGCAGGCCGGACCAGACGAGGCGGCCGTCACCGCTGAAGCCGAAGTCCTGGCGGGAGTTGAGGAAGGTCCCCGGGTCGTCCGGGCCCGAGCCGACCTTGACCTCGGCCCAGGAACTCCTCCCGGACGCCACGTCGATGACATGGAACCCGGTCCGGTACGACTTCATGAACAGGGCGTCCCAGTCGTCCGACCCCTCGATCTTGACCCGTTGGTCGGGGCTCTGGCTGTAGGTCGTGGCCACGAGCTTCGTGCCGTCGGGCGAGAACTCCACGCCCGCCACCGGGCGATCGACCGGGATCCACCGCTTGACCTCGCCGCTCGCGAGGTCGAGCAGCCCGATGCGCCGGACAGGCAGGTCCCGTTCCAGGACGGCTGCGGTCACCAGCCCGGGGGCGACGGCGACGTACGACCACCGGTCGGCCTTCTCGTACTTCTTCGTCTTGGGATTCAGCAGCCAGTACGTGCGCTCGGATACGGCACGGTCGGCGGACCGCTCGACGTTCCTGGAGGTGTAGTACGCGGCCAGGGCGACCCGGTCGGCCGCGATCACATCACGCGGCGGCGACTGATCCGGACGGGCGGTGACGCTGGTCTGCTCCACACCGCCCGAGGGACGTACGTCCTGCTTGCCGGAGTCCAGCATCGGCACGGCCACGGCGACGGCGACCACGGCGACGGCCGCCGCGGCGGCGGAGGCGAGCCGGCGGCTGCGGCGGCGCCGGCGGACCGCCAGGACGCGGTCGGCGAAGCCGGGTGCCGCGGGCGGCTGCCCCTCGGCCTGGTCGCGCAGCGCGTCGCGCACGAGTTCGTCGACGTTCACTGACGCACCTCCACGGGCGAGTAGTCAAGGGACGGCCGCTGTTCGTCGGCGGCCGGGCCCAGGGCGGTCAGCTCGGGCGCGAGGGCGCGCAGCCGGGCCAGGGAGCGATGGGTGGCGGACCGTACGGTGCCGACGGAGCAGCCCAGGATGCGGGCCACCTCGGCCTCGGGCAGATCCTCGAAGTAGCGCAGCACCAGTACCGTGCGCTGCCGCGCGGTCAGCCGGGCCAGCGCGCCCCGCATCACCAGACGCAGCTCGGCCGCGCCGGAGGCGTCCGGGGCGGTGCCGGTCTCCGGCAGTTCGGCGACGCTCAGTTCACGCCTCGGCCACTTCAGCCGCCAGCGGCTGACCTGCTGGCGATAGAGGATCTGCCGGACGTACGCCTCGGGTTCGTCGATCCGGTGCCAGCGGCCCGCCGCCTTGATCAGCGCGTTCTGGAGCAGGTCCTCGCCCGCGTGCCGGTCGCCGCCGCTCAGCAGGACCGCGGTCTTCAGCAGCGCGGACGACCTGTTCGCCACGAATTCCCGGAAGCTCTCCTGCGCTTCGGCATCCATCGTCACCTTCGCTTTCCCCCCGGAACGGACCCGCTGCCCGCCCCCGTACCCCTTGTGACGCGCGCGGGAGCCTCCCGCTATGCCACCTGTCGGACACGAAAAACGGGCCGGGGCCCGTACCGCGAGTGTGTGCGGTACGGGCCCCGGCCCGTCGATGTGCGGGCTCAGTTCCAGGCGTACCCGTCGCCGAACAGCAGGGTGTGCTCCAGCACGTCCTCCGCCGGGTCGTCGACCTGGCCGACGTTGACGTTGAGCAGCCCCACCCGGTGGCCGTTGTGCGAGCCCGTGTTGGTCTCGTCGGCGTGCGCGGCCCCCACCGGAAGCCAGCACACCACCAGCGCCGTGACCGCCCCGGCCAGACAGCGCGCCACGGCCCGCCCCCGCTCGTTCCTCATGCCTCGGTCCTCGTTTCGTCGGTTCGGTGATGATTCGGACACGGCGTCCGCCCGTTCATCGGACTCTGCGCCCACCCGTTCATCTGCAAAAACCACCACGAGGTCACGGCGGGTAACTCGTACGTGGCCCTGCTCGGGCGCTCGGGGACGGCCGACGCCGATCAGTTGTGGCTGTGCAGGATCTCGTTCAACCCGCCCCACACCGCATTGTTCGGCCGGGCCTCGACGGTGCCGGTGACCGAGTTGCGGCGGAAGAGGATGTTGGAGGCGCCGGACAGCTCGCGGGCCTTGACGATCTGGCCGTCGGGCATGGTGACACGGGTGCCGGCGGTGACGTAGAGGCCGGCCTCGACGACGCACTCGTCGCCGAGGGCGATGCCGACGCCCGCCTCCGCACCGATCAGGCAGCGCTCGCCGATGGAGATGATGACGTTGCCGCCGCCGGACAGCGTGCCCATGGTCGAGGCGCCGCCGCCGATGTCCGAGCCGTCGCCGACCACGACGCCCGCGGAGATACGGCCCTCGACCATCGACGTGCCGAGCGTGCCGGCGTTGAAGTTGACGAAGCCCTCGTGCATGACGGTGGTGCCCTCGGCGAGGTGCGCACCGAGGCGGACCCGGTCGGCGTCGGCGATCCGGACGCCCTTGGGGGCCACGTAGTCGGTCATCCGCGGGAACTTGTCGACGGAGGTCACCTGGAGGTGCAGGCCCTCGGCGCGGGCGTTCAGCCGCACCTTCTCGAGGTCGTCGACGGCGACCGGGCCGAGCGAGGTCCAGGCGACGTTGGCGAGGAAACCGAACATGCCGTCCAGGCTCTGGCCGTGCGGCTTGACCAGGCGGTGGGAGAGCAGGTGCAGGCGCAGGTAGACGTCGTGCGCGTCGATCGGCTTCTCGTCGAGTGAGGCGATGACCGTGCGGACCGCGACCACCTCGACGCCCCGGCGGGCGTCCGGGCCGATCGCCGCGGTCGCACCGCCGCCGAGCAGCTGCGCGGCACGCTCGGCGGACAGCCGCTCGGTGCCGGACGGGCCGGGCTCGTTGGCCAGTTCAGGGGCGGGGAACCAGGTGTCGAGAACGGTACCGTCGGCGGCGATCGTGGCGAGGCCGGCGGCCACGGCGCCGGTGGGGCGAGGAGCAGTCGTGTCGGTCATGAGGGCAACCTAACCGGCGGACGGCGGTCGATGCGAACCGGTACGGGGGCGTCTCACGTGCCGGGCGGTACGTCTCGGCGCAGGTCGTCGGGACGCGCCCCGGCGGCCCCCGCCGTCGGCATCAATGCCGGTGGCGACGCGATCATTGCCGGTGACGACTCGGCAGCCGCCCCACCACCGGCACTCACTCCTGCGGCCCCGCAGCAACCCCGCCACCGGCCACTCACACCCGCAGCCCGGCAGCCGCCGCCACCACCGGCATCACCCCCACAGCCCCCCATCCGTCCCACCTCCGGCACTCACATCCCCGCCCCCGCAACAACCCGCCCCAACACCTCCCGGGCATACTCCTCGTCATACGGCACCCCGGTCAGCAGCACCTGAAGACAGATGCCGTCGACGACCGCCACCAGCGCCCGCGCGGTCACCGGATCCGTACGCCGGGACAGCAGCTCGGCGACCCCCTCGGCCCACTCGGCGGCGACGGGCCGCAGGGCGGGCCGGCGCAAGGCGGCGAGGTAGAGCTCGTACTCCAGCTCGACGCCGGTGCGGTCACCCGCCAGCCACTCCCCCATCCACGCGGCGAGTGCGGCGGCCAGGTCGGTGCGGGGATCCTCCAGCCCGCCGCGCCCGGCGACGACCTTGGCGAAGCCCTCGTTGGCCTGCCGCAGCGCGGCGACCAGCAGTTCGTCGAGGGTCTTGAAGTGGTACGTCGTCGAGCCGAGCGGCACATCGGCCTCGGCGGCGGCGGTGCGGTGGCTCAGCCCGGCGATGCCCTTCGCCCCGACGACCCGGATCGCCGCGTCGATGATCCGCTGCCGCCGCTCGGGGTCGTAGCGCCGGGGCATCAGTGGGCACCTCCCAGGTTCAGCACCACGACCCCGACGATGATCAGCGCGATCCCGGCGGCCTTGGCGACGGTCATCCCCTCCCCCAGGAAGACGATCCCTATCGCGGCGATGGCGGCGGTGCCGACACCTGCCCAGATCGCGTAGGCCGTTCCGACGGAGACCGTCTTCAGCGTCTGCGCGAGCAGCGCGAAGGAGACGAGGTAGCCGAGGAGTGTGAGCAGCGAGGGCCCGAGCCTGCTGAAGCCGTCGCTGTACTTCATGGCGGTGGTCGCGCCCACTTCGGCGGCGATGGCGCCGGCCAGCAGCAGATAACCCATGTGTACGAGCGTACACAACAGGCTGTACACCCGTACACAACGAGAGAAGTGAAACCGCTCTCAACAAACGGCTCCCAGAGATCGCCAGCGTCCACTACGGTGTCACCGATCACACACCGGGCGACCACAACCGCACCGCCGTCAAGGGTGCCCGCCGGAGGAACAGCGCATGCCAGAAGACAAGTCCCGGCCCCCACTGGACCGCCCGTGGGAGAGCGGCTGGGCCCCGGACACCACCCGGGCACCGGGAACCCGACGGCTCTGGCTGGCGGGCGCCCTCGCCCTGGCCACGATCAGCGCGTGTGTCACGGCCGTCACCGTGTTGGAGAACGAGTCCGCCGAGCCGGCCCCCGAGGCGGCGGAGCCGACCACCCTCGGCAGCTCGGCCCCGGGCGGTCTGATCTCCTTCGCGACTCCCTCCAAGAGCACCGGCGAAACCCCGGGCGCGGACCGGGGCCGCCCCTCCCCCACCCCCACCACGAGCGCACCCGCCGACGCCGACCCGAGTCCGAAGCCGCAGAAGAAGGCCCCAAAGCCCTCGCCGTCGCATGCCACGTCGAAACCCCCGAAGCCGCCGGCCTCGCACGGGACATCCATACGCTCGGTCAACTACCCCGACCGCTACTGGCGTGTCCGCGACGGCTACGTCCGCCTGGACCAGATCGGCTCCGGCCCAGAGCAGCGCGAGGACGCCACGTTCAAGCGCGTCTCCGGCCTCGCCGACTCCTCCTGCCACTCCTTCGCCACGGCGGACGGCCGCTACCTCCGCCACCGCAGCTTCGTCCTGGTCAAGGACACCGACGACGGCTCGGCCCTGTTCGACAAGGACGCCACCTTCTGCCCCCGCCCCGCGGCCTCCTCGGGCGCGGTCATGCTGGAGTCCGTGAACTATCCGGGCCGCTTCCTGCGCCACCGCAACTTCCAGCTCCGCCTGGAGCCGTACCAGCACGACGGCCTGTACCTCGCCGACTCGGCGTTCCGGCTGGTGGCCGGGCTGGACTGAACACGCGAAGGGCGGCACCCCGGCAGGGTGCCGCCCTTCGCATGTCAGTGGATCTCAGACGTTGAACCCGAGCGCCCGAAGCTGCTCCCGCCCATCGTCCGTGATCTTGTCGGGGCCCCACGGCGGCATCCAGACCCAGTTGATGCGCAACTCGTTGACGAGGCCGTCCGTGGCGGACTTCGCCTGGTCCTCGATGACGTCCGTCAGCGGGCAGGCCGCCGAGGTCAGGGTCATGTCGACGGTCGCGATGTTCGACTCGTCGACGTGGATGCCGTAGATCAGGCCGAGGTTGACGACGTCGATGCCCAGCTCGGGGTCGACGACGTCCATCAGGGCCTCACGGAGTTCTTCCTCCGAGGCCGGCTTCATCTCCACGGTCTCGCTCATGCCGTCGTCTCCTTCTCGGCGTCGGCGCCGCCCAGCACCTGGGCCGTCGCGTCCTTCCAGGCCATCCAGCTCAGCAGGGCGCACTTGACCCGGGCCGGGTACTTGGACACCCCTGCGAACGCGACCGCGTCCTCCAGGATCTCCTCCATCGCGTCGTCGGGCACGAGCTTCCCCTTGGACTGCATCAGCTCCAGGAAGGTCTCCTGGATCTTCCGCGCGTCGGAGAAGTCCTTGCCGACGAGGAGTTCGTTCAGTACGGAGGCCGAGGCCTGGCTGATCGAGCAGCCCTGGCCCTCGTACGAGACGTCCTCGATCTTCGTTCCGTCGTACTTCACGCGCAGCGTGATCTCGTCACCGCACGTCGGGTTGACGTGGTGCACCTCGGCGTCGCCATCCCGCAAGCCCCGCCCGTGCGGGTTCTTGTAGTGGTCCAGGATGACTTCCTGGTACATGGAGTCCAGTTTCACCGTTCAGCACGCCCTTCAGCCGAAGAAGTTCCGTACGTGCTCCAGGCCGTCGACCAGCGCGTCGATCTCGGCCGGCGTGGAGTACAGATAGAACGACGCTCGCGTGGTCGCAGGAATTCCGTACCGCAGGCAGACCGGCCGCGCGCAGTGGTGACCGACCCGGACCGCGATGCCCTGCTCGTCGAGGACCTGGCCCACGTCGTGCGGGTGGATGTCGCCGAGGGTGAAGGAGATCGCCGCCCCGCGCTCCTCGGCCGTGGTCGGGCCGATGATCCGCAGATCCGGGACCTCCAGCAGCCGCTTCACGGCGTACTCGGTGAGCGCGTGCTCGTGGGCGAGGATCTTGTCCATGCCGATCGAGTTGAGGTAGTCGATCGCCGCGCCGAGGCCGACCGCCTGGGCGACCGGCGGGGTGCCCGCCTCGAACTTGTGCGGGGCGGGGGCGTACGTCGAGGAGTGCATCGACACCGTCTCGATCATCTCGCCGCCGCCGAGGAAGGGCGGCAGGTCCTCCAGGAGCTCCTGGCGGCCCCACAGCACGCCGATACCCGTCGGGCCGCACATCTTGTGGCCGGTGAAGGCCACGAAGTCGGCCTGGAGGGCCTGCACGTCCAGGGGCATGTGCGGCGCGGCCTGCGAGGCGTCGATGCAGACCAGCGCACCGACCTCCTGGGCGCGGCGCACGATCGCCTCGACCGGGTTCTGGGTGCCCAGGATGTTGGAGACCAGCACGAAGGAGACGATCTTCGTCTTCTCGTTGATGACCTCGTCGATGTCGGACAGGTCCAGGCGGCCGTCGTCGGTCAGGCCGAACCACTTCAGCTTCGCGCCCGTGCGCTGCGCGAGCAGCTGCCACGGCACGATGTTGGAGTGGTGCTCCATCTCCGTGATGACGATCTCGGTGTCGGAGTCCACGCGGTAGGGCTCGTCGGCCCAGCCCAGCATGTTCGCCACGAGATTGAGCGACTCCGAGGCGTTCTTCGTGAAGATCACCTCGTCCCGCGAGGGCGCGTTGATGAACTCCGCGACCTTGTCGCGCGCGCCCTCGTACAGCGCCGTGGCCTCCTCGGCGAGGACGTGCACGCCACGGTGGACGTTGGCGTTGTGGCGCTCGTAGTACTCGCTGAGGGCGTCCAGCACCTGACGCGGCTTCTGGCTGGTCGCCGCGTTGTCCAGGTACACGAGCTTCTGGCCGTCGTGAACGACACGGTCCAGGATCGGGAAGTCCTTGCGGAGCGCCTCGGTGTCGAGGAGGCCCGGCAGCTGTGTCACGCGGATGCGCCACCCTTCGTGTATGCCTCGTAGCCCTCTTCCTCCAGCTTGTCGGCGAGCTCGGCACCGCCGGACTCGACGATCCGGCCACCGGAGAAGACGTGCACGTGGTCGGGCTTGATGTAGCGGAGGATGCGCGTGTAGTGCGTGATCAGCAGGGTGCCGACCTCGCCCGTGTCACGGACGCGGTTCACACCCTCCGACACGACGCGCAGGGCGTCGACGTCCAGGCCCGAGTCGGTCTCGTCGAGGACCGCGATCTTCGGCTTGAGCAGCTCCAGCTGGAGGATCTCGTGGCGCTTCTTCTCACCGCCGGAGAAACCCTCGTTCACGTTGCGCTCGGCGAAGGACGGGTCGATGTTGAGGCGCTGCATGGCCTCCTTGACCTCCTTCACCCAGGTGCGCAGCTTGGGGGCCTCGCCGCGGATGGCGGTGGCGGAGGTGCGCAGGAAGTTCGACACGGAGACACCCGGGACCTCGACCGGGTACTGCATCGCGAGGAACAGGCCGGCGCGGGCGCGCTCGTCGACGGACATCTCCAGGACGTCCTCGCCGTCGAGGGTGACGGTGCCGCCGGTGATGGTGTACTTCGGGTGTCCCGCGAGGGAGTAGGCGAGGGTCGACTTGCCCGAGCCGTTGGGGCCCATGATGGCGTGCGTCTCGCCCTGCTTCACGGTGAGGTCGACACCCTTGAGGATTTCCTTCGTGCCGTTCTCGACCTCGACGGTGACGTGCAGGTCTCGGATTTCAAGCGTTGCCATGGGTGCCTCAGGACTCCTGGGTGAGGGAGACGAGCACGTCGTCCCCTTCGATCTTTACGGGGTATACGGGGACGGGGCGCGTCGCGGGAAGTGCGTCGGGCTTGCCGGAGCGGAGGTCGAAGCGCGAGCCGTGCAGCCAACACTCGATGTGGCAGTCGTCGACCTCGCCCTCCGACAGGGAGACGTTCGCGTGCGAGCAGATGTCGTGGATCGCGAACACCTCGCCCTCGGTCTGCACGATGGACACGGGCGTGCCGTCGAGTTCCACCCGCTTCGGGGTGTCCTCCTCCAGCTCGCCCAGTCCGCAGGCGCGTACGAAGGTCATGCGACCGCCGCCTCCAGCTCCTCCTCGATCTTGGCGATCAGGCGCTCCTCGATGTCGGGGAGGCCGATCTGCTGGACCAGCTCGGCGAAGAAGCCGCGGACCACCAGACGGCGGGCCTCGTGCTCCGGGATGCCGCGGGCCATGAGGTAGAAGAGCTGCTCGTCGTCGAAGCGGCCGGTGGCCGAGGCGTGGCCGGCGCCGACGATCTCGCCGGTCTCGATCTCGAGGTTCGGTACGGAGTCCACGCGCGCCCCGTCCGTGAGGACCAGGTTGCGGTTCATCTCGTACGTGTCCGTGCCCTCGGCGGCGGCCTCGATGAGCACGTCGCCGATCCACACCGCGTGCGCGTCGTCGCCCTGGAGCGCGCCCTTGTAGACGGCGTTCGACTTGCAGTGCGGGACGTTGTGGTCGACCAGGAGGCGGTGCTCCTGGTGCTGGCCCTGGTCGGTGAAGTACAGGCCGAACAGCTCGGCCTCGCCGCCGGGACCGGCGTACCGCACGCGCGGGTGGAGCCGGACGAGGTCGCCGCCGAAGGTGACGACGACCGACTTGAAGGAGGCGTCGCGGCCGACGAGCGCGTTGTGCTGGGCGACGTGGACGGCCTTGTCGTCCCAGTCCTGGACGCAGACGACGGTCAGCTTGGCGCCGTCGCCCAGGAGGTAGTCGACGTTGGCTGCGAGCACCGCGTCGCCGGTGTGGTCGATGACCACGACGGCCTCGGCGAAGGCGCCCAGCTCGATCACCTGGTGGCCGAAGGCGGTGCCGCCCTCGCCGTGCACCGCGATGCGGATGGGCTCGGTGAGGACGGTCTCCTTCGGGACGGTCACGACCGAGGCCTTCTCGAAGGCGGAGTAGGCCTGGGCGGCGACGCGGTCCACCGGGGTGCCCGCCTTGCCGAGCCGCGCGTCGTCGCGGCCGACGGTCTCGACGGTGACGCCCTCGGGGGCCTGGACGTCGACCTTCACGCCGTTGCCGTCGGCCACGGCGGTGCCGTCGTGCAGCCCGCGCAGGCGCTCCAGCGGGGTGAACCGCCACTCCTCCTCACGGCCGTGCGGAACGGGGAAGTCCGCGACGTCGAAGGAGGGGGGCGCGCTCATGCGGGTGGCGACGGTCGACTCGGCCGCCACCGCGATCGAGCCGGTGGTGGTGGAGCCCACCGGTGGGGGTCCCCCCGCCCGAGCGGATTCGAGGGTGGGGGAGTTCTGAGCCTCAGCCATGGCTGTCGTAGTGCTCGCTTTCCGTTACGTAAGGGCTTGATGGGACTGCGGCCGGATCAGCCGACCGCGCCTTCCATCTGCAGCTCGATCAGCCGGTTGAGCTCCAGCGCGTACTCCATGGGGAGCTCCTTGGCGATGGGCTCGACGAAGCCGCGCACGATCATCGCCATGGCCTCGAACTCACTCAGACCGCGGCTCATCAGGTAGAAGAGCTGGTCCTCGGAGACCTTGGAGACGGTGGCCTCGTGGCCCATGGACACGTCGTCCTCGCGGACGTCCACGTAGGGGTAGGTGTCCGAGCGGGAGATCGTGTCGACCAGCAGCGCGTCACAGAGCACGTTCGACTTGGAGCCCGCGGCGCCCTCGCCGATCTCGATCAGACCGCGGTAGGACGTACGGCCGCCACCGCGCGCGACGGACTTCGACACGATGTTGGACGACGTGTTCGGCGCCATGTGGACCATCTTGGCGCCCGCGTCCTGGTGCTGGCCCTCGCCGGCGAAGGCGATGGACAGCGTCTCGCCCTTGGCGTGCTCGCCCATCAGGTAGACGGCCGGGTACTTCATCGTCACCTTGGAGCCGATGTTGCCGTCGACCCACTCCATGGTCGCACCCTCGTAGGCCACGGCGCGCTTGGTGACCAGGTTGTAGACGTTGTTCGACCAGTTCTGGATGGTCGTGTAGCGGCAGCGGGCGTTCTTCTTGACGATGATCTCGACGACCGCGGAGTGCAGCGAGTCCGACTTGTAGATCGGAGCGGTGCAGCCCTCGACGTAGTGCACGTAGGCACCCTCGTCGACGATGATCAGCGTCCGCTCGAACTGGCCCATGTTCTCCGTGTTGATACGGAAGTAGGCCTGGAGCGGGATCTCCACGTGGACGCCCGGCGGCACGTAGATGAAGGAGCCGCCCGACCACACGGCGGAGTTCAGCGACGCGAACTTGTTGTCGCCGACGGGGATGACGGTCCCGAAGTACTCCTTGAAGAGCTCCGGGTGCTCCTTCAGGGCCGTGTCGGTGTCGAGGAAGATGACGCCCTGCTCCTCCAGGTCCTCACGGATCTGGTGGTAGACGACCTCCGACTCGTACTGCGCGGCGACACCGGCGACGAGGCGGTTCTTCTCGGCCTCGGGGATGCCCAGCTTGTCGTACGTGTTCTTGATGTCCTCGGGCAGGTCCTCCCAGGAGGCCGCCTGCTTCTCCGTGGAGCGCACGAAGTACTTGATGTTGTCGAAGTCGATCCCCGACAGGTCCGAGCCCCAGTTCGGCATGGGCTTCTTCTCGAACAGGCGCAGGCCCTTGAGACGGAGCTTGGTCATCCACTCCGGCTCGTTCTTCTTGGCGGAGATGTCGCGGACGACGTCCTCGTTGATGCCGCGCTTGGCAGAGGCGCCGGCCGTGTCGGAGTCGGCCCAGCCGTATTCGTACTTGCCCAGGCCCTCGAGCTCGGGGTGGGCAGTCTCCGTGGGGAGAGTCATGCGGGGTTCCTCCCGGCCGTGCTTGCAGATGCGTTGTGGGAAATCTTGGGGATGAACGTCGTGCAGACGCCGTCGCCGTGCGCGATGGTGGCGAGCCGCTGTACGTGCGTACCGAGCAGCTCGGCGAAAAATTCCGTCTCCGCCTCGCACAGTTGCGGGAACTGCTCGGCGACGTGGGCGACCGGGCAGTGGTGCTGGCAGAGCTGCTCACCCTTCTGAGGGTGGGGCGCACTGCGCGCCGCAGCAGCGTACCCGTCCGCGCTCAGTGCCTTGGCCAGCGCTTGTGTCCGCTGCTCGGGCGCGGCGGCCTCGACCGCCTCACGGTACGCGCCCGCCTGCGCGGCGATCCTGGCGCGGGCGAACGCGGCGATCGCCTCGCTCCCGCCCTCGCGGTCGGCGATCCAGCGCAGCGCGTCCACCGCGAGCTTGTCGTACGACTGGTCGAAGGCGTCCCGCCCGCCGTCGGTCAGGGCGAACACCTTGGCCGGCCGGCCGCGGGTGCGCGCGCCGTAGACCCGCTGCTCGCGCGCCTCCACGACACCGTCGCCCGCGAGGGCGTCGAGGTGCCGACGTACGGCCGCCTGGGTGAGGCCCAGCCGCTCGGCGAGTTCGGCGACGGTCGACGGGCCGTGGTCCAGGATGGACCGCGCGACTCGGTTGCGGGTGGACCGCTCCCCGGTCGCGAGCTCCTCCTGAGGGGTCCCCGTAGGGGTCTCCCGAGCCTGGCCGACGTTTTTCACAACGCCATTGTTGCGTAATTCATCGGGGCCGGGCAAGCCGCGTCCGGCCGCCCCGAAGGTGCCCTGCGTCACTTAGGTAAACCTAAGGTGACCTGCGGAAATGATCTCTGATCGATCAAACCGCTGGCATACCGAAGCCGCTTCGGGGACACTCCCGAACCATGTCCACACCCCCTCCGACCGGCCCTCTTGTCACCCGGGACACACTGCGCACGCAGCTGGCCGAGCTGGGCGTGCGCCCCGGCGAGACCCTCCTCGCGCACTCCTCGCTCAGCTCCCTCGGCTGGGTCAACGGCGGCGCCGTCGCGGTCGTGCAGGGACTGCTCGACGCGCTCGGCCCTCAGGGCACGCTGGTGGTTCCGACGCAGACCGGCGATCTCTCCGACCCGGCCCTGTGGGGCAACCCGCCCGTGCCCCCGGAATGGTGGGCGGCCATCCGCGCCACGATGCCCGCCTACGATCCCCGGATCACGCCCGCGCGCGGGGTCGGAGTCGTCCCGGAGACCGTGCGCACCTGGCCCGGCGCGCTGCGCAGCGCGCATCCGCAGACCTCGTTCGCGGCGGTCGGCCCGCGCGCGGCGGAGGTGGTCGAGGGCCACGCGCCCGACTGCCGGCTCGGCGAGCGCAGCCCGCTCCCGAAACTGGAGGCCATGGGCGCCCGGGTCCTGCTGCTCGGCGCCGGCTACGCCTCCTGCACCGGCTTCCATCTCGCCGAGTACCGGATACCGTCCCCGCGCGTCGCCGTGGGCCGACCGGGTCCCAAGGGCTGGGAGACCGTGACCGAGGTGTCGATCAGCTCCGACCGGTTCGACGAGCTGGGCCACGACTTCGAGCGGGACCGGCCCGTCGTACGCGGGAAGGTCGGGGCGGCCGAGGCGCGGCTGTTCCCGGTGGCGGACGCCGTCGCCTACGCCGAGCGGTGGCTGGCGGTCCACCGGCCCCGTGAGGAGGAGTTCCTGCACCCGCCGGTCTGAGCCCCCGCGCACGTACCTAGACTCTGGACCCATGCGAAGTGAGCCCGTGGTCCAGGTCCAGGCCCTGGTGAAGCGGTACGGCACGAAGACCGCGGTGGACGGGCTCGACCTGGTGGCCCGGGAGGGTGTGACCGCCGTGCTCGGCCCCAACGGGGCGGGCAAGACGACCACGGTCGAGACCTGCGAGGGGTACCGGAAGCCGGACTCCGGCACGGTGCGCGTCCTGGGCCTCGACCCGGTCGGACAGTCCCGGGACCTGCGGCCCCGCATCGGCGTGATGCTCCAGTCCGGCGGCGTCTACTCGGGCTCCCGAGCCGACGAGATGCTCCGCCACGTGGCCAAGCTGCACGCCCACCCCCTGGAGGTGGACGCGCTCATCGAGCGCCTGGGGCTCGGCTCCTGCGGCCGTACGACGTACCGGCGGCTGTCGGGCGGGCAGCAGCAGCGGCTCGCGCTGGCGATGGCCGTGGTGGGCCGCCCCGAGCTGGTCTTCCTCGACGAGCCGACCGCCGGGCTCGACCCGCAGGCCCGCCGCGCCACCTGGGACCTGGTCCGGGACCTGCGCGCCGACGGCGTCTCCGTGATCCTCACCACCCACTACATGGACGAGGCCGAGCAACTCGCCGACGACGTGGCGATCATCGACGCCGGCCGGGTCATCGCCCAGGGATCACCTGAGGAGCTGTGCCGGGGTGGCGCCGAGAACACGCTCCGCTTCTCCGGCCGCCCCGGGCTGGACGTCGGCTCGCTGCTGAAGGCCCTGCCTGCCGACTGCTCGGCCGCCGAGCTGACGCCGGGTTCGTACCGGGTCGTCGGCAAGGTCGACCCGCAACTGCTCGCGACGGTCACCTCCTGGTGCGCCCAGCACGGCGTGATGCCGGAGAAGATCTCGGTGGAGCGGCACACCCTCGAAGACGTCTTCCTGGAGCTCACGGGTAAGGAGCTGCGTTCGTGACCGCCACCGGCACCTATGCGCCGAAGCCGGGGGCCGCGCCCCTGACCCGCATGATCGCGGCCCAGGCCGCGCTCGAGACGAAGATGCTGCTGCGCAACGGCGAGCAGCTGCTGCTGACCGTCGTCATCCCGACCCTGCTCCTGGTGCTCTTCAGCACCGTGGACATCGTCGACACGGGCGCCGGCGAGGCCGTCGACTTCCTCGCCCCCGGCATCCTCGCGCTCGCGGTGATGTCGACGGCGTTCACCGGGCAGGCGATCGCGACCGGCTTCGAGCGCCGCTACGGCGTCCTGAAGCGGCTCGCCTCCTCGCCTCTGCCGCGCTGGGGCCTGATGACGGCCAAGACGCTGTCCGTGCTGGTCACCGAGGTGCTCCAGGTGATCCTGCTGACGGCGATCGCCTTCGCCCTCGGCTGGTCGCCGAAGGGCAACCCGTTCGCCGTGCTGCTGCTCCTGGTCCTCGGTACGGCGGCCTTCTCGGGCCTCGGCCTGCTGATGGCCGGGACGCTGAAGGCCGAGGCGACCCTCGCCGCCGCCAACCTGGTGTTCCTGCTGCTGCTCGTCGGCGGCGGGGTCATCGTGCCGCTCGACAAGTTCCCCGCCGCCGCGCAGGACGTGCTCGGCCTGCTGCCTATCTCCGCCTTGTCCGACGGCCTGCGGGAGGTGCTCCGGCACGGGGCCGGGACACCCTGGGCCGACCTGGGGATCCTGGGCGTCTGGGCGGTCGTGGGGCTGGCGGCGGCCGGACGGTTCTTCCGCTGGGAGTAAGGCCCACGACGGCTGGGAGAAGGCCCATGACGGACCCTCGTGAAAGCGTGCACAAGCGGCGTCCTACGATGGGTCGCGTGCCAAAAGTGACCCCCGCCGACGCCAGGGCGGCCCTGCGCAACCCCCTCGCCTTCATCGCCGAGCGCTGGACCCCGCAACCCCGGACGGTCCAGCGCGCGGCCCTGTCCGCAATCGTGATGTCGGTGCTCATCGTGGTCACCGGCGGAGCCGTACGGCTGACCGGCTCGGGCCTGGGCTGCCCGACCTGGCCCAAGTGCACCGCGGACTCGCTCACCGCGACCAGCGCGATGGGCGTCCACGGCGCCATCGAGTTCGGCAACCGCATGCTGACGTACGTGCTGTGCGCCGCCGTCGGCTGGGCGATCATCGCCGCGCGCTCCCAGAAGCCGTACCGGCGCGGCCTGACCCGGCTCGGCTGGGCGCAGTTCTGGATCGTGATGAGCAACGCGGTGCTCGGCGGCATCGTGGTGCTGGTCGGTCTCAACCCGTACACGGTCGCGGCCCACTTCGTGGCGACGTCCGCGCTCATCGCGGTGGCCACGGTGATGTGGCAGCGCACCCGCGAGGGCGACGCGCCGCCGCGCCCGCTGGTCGGCAAGGCCGTGCAGCAGCTGGTGTGGTTCCTGGTCGCGGCCGCCGTGCTGCTCATCCTGGTCGGCACGGTGGTCACCGGCGCGGGCCCGCACGCCGGCGACTCCAGCGAGGTCGAGCGGATGCCGGTCGACTGGGAGACGGTGAGCAAGCTGCACGCCGTGCTGGCGTGGATCGTGGTGACGCTGACGTTCGCCCTGTGGTTCGTCCTCAAGGCGGTCGACGCGCCGCGCGGCCCGCTGAACCGCACCCGCGAACTGTTCCTGATCCTGCTCGCGCAGGGCGTCATCGGCTACGTCCAGTACTTCACGGACCTGCCCGAGGTCCTGGTCGGCCTGCACATGTTCGGCTCGGCCGTGATGTGGATCTGGGTGCTGCGGGTGGTGCTGTCGTTGCGCGAACGGCCGGAGGTCGTCGCCGACGTGCCCGGTCCCGCTCCCGAGGCGACCCTGACGAAGGCCTAGGGTCTGTCGTTTGGATCAGGTCGCAGGGAAGCGACTGTTCTGCGCGGTGCCGGCGAGCGGGGTCCGGTGCGTGCCTCTGCAAGGCGGAGGAGGGCGTCGACGCGGAGCGTCGGCAACCGACGACAACGCCGCAGAGGTGCGTGCCAGACCCCGCGTCTGCGGCGTGATCCAAACGACAGGCCCTAGTCGAGCCCGTACACCCGGCGCGCGTTCCCCGAGGCCAGCATCCCCGCCACCCGCTGCGCGTCGGCCAGGGACCACGCGCCCTCGGCGACCCAGGTGCCGAGCACCCGGCCGAGCGCCTCGCGGAACAGCCGGGCGCCCACCACGTGCAGCTCGGGCAGCCCCTGGGCGCCGGTGGAGAAGAGGATCTTGCCGAACGGGGCCAGCTCCAGGATCTCCGCGAGGATGGTCGCGGCGCGGGCGCCGGTGCGGACCAGGGCGGCGCCGGAGTCGACGTAGACGTGCGGGAAGACACCGGCCAGGTGGGCGGCGTGCCGGTGGTACGGGTAGCCGTGCAGCAGGACGAGGTCCGTGCCGAGACCGGCCGTGGCCCGTACGAAGTCCGTCAGCAGCACCGGATCCGTACGGTCGATCCGCGGGCCCGGCGCGCCGAGCCCCGCGTGCAGCTGGAGCGGCAGCCCCGAGGCGACGGCGCTCCACAGCAGGTGTCGCAGCAGCACGGGGTCGCTCAGCTCCCCGCCGACATCGCGCCCCGCGAGCCAGCGGCCGACGGCCCCCCGCACCTCCCCCGGCCCGGGCGGCTCCGGCGCGAGCGCGAGGCCGTGCCGTACTCCGGCTACGGAGGTGAAGGCGACGGCGTTCGCGGCGGCGGCGTGCACGGACTCGGCGAGGTTGGCGAGGAAGGACTCGACGGTTCCGGAGGTGTCGGCGACCTGCTCGGCGAGCAGTTCCAGGCGTACGATCTCGCGGGCCTCGGCGGCTCCGGCACAGGCCAGTTCGCCGGGTTCGGTCAGATCACCGGGCAGGCCCGTGTCGACCAGGTACGTCGTGATGCCGCTGCCGCGCAGGAGCCGGCGGGCGGACTCCAGGACGCCCAGTTCGCGGCGACGGGCGAGGTAGCGGGCCGGTGCGCAGTGGGGTTCCAGGCCGAGCAGGGGCGGACACCAGCGTCTTACGGCGAAGCCGGTCTGGGTGTCGAAGAGGGTGGTGCCGGGGGCGGGTGGGCCCTCCGTGCGGGAGAGGTGGGCCTCGAAGGTGCCGAGGCCCAGCTCCGTGCGGAGCACTCCGTGGCAGTACTGGTCCACTAGGGACGGCGTTTCGATCATCCGGGCTCCCCGGTGTGGACCCTGTTGTTCCTAAGGGTCCTAACGGGTGAACCGGGTTGAGGTCGCGGTTCCGATGGGGGTGCGGGTGTTCTGGCGGCCGTCGGTCGTGTGTGGCTGATCGCGCCGTTCCCCGCGCCCCTAAAAGGGGTCAGTTGTTCTTCGGGCCGCCTACCTGGATCCCCGCCATGCGCGACCACTCGTAGCGGCCCGTCTTGACCTTGGCCGCGAACTCGCCGTCGAAGGACTCGTGGGCGGTGATGCCCGACTTCTCCACCGCCTTCTCGGCGATCTCGTAGGACGGGGCCATCAGGTCGCCCCAGTTGCCGTCCTCGCCCACGAGGACGATGCGGGCGCCGCGTTCGCCGAGGTAGGCGACCTGGCCCTCGGCGCCGCCGTGGGCCTTGGAGAAGGAGCTGATCTGCTTGGCCAGCCGGGCCGCCTTGCGCTCGGCCTTCGGGTCTGCCTGCTGCGTCTCTGCCATGACCAGGATGCTACTCAGGAGTAGATCGACAGGCGAGAGCAGGGCCCTGTGACGTACGTCAGCGCAGGAACGGGTCGACCGCGACGGCCACGAACAGCAGCGAGACGTAGGTGATCGACCAGTGGAACAGGCGCATCTCCTTCAGCTTCGCGCCCGTCACCTCCGCCTTCGCGCGGTTCTGCAGGCCGTGCGCCTCCCAGAGCCAGAAGCCACCCGCCAGCAGGGCGACCGACGTGTAGAACCAGCCGGTGTAGCCGAGCGGGGTCAGCAGGAGCGAGACGGCGACCATGACCCAGCTGTAGATCACGATCTGCTTGGCGACGACCTTGTTGGAGGCGACCACCGGCAGCATCGGCACGCCCACGCGCGCGTAGTCCTCCTTGACCTTCATGGACAGCGGCCAGTAGTGCGGCGGCGTCCAGAAGAACATGACGAGGAACAGGATGACCGGCGCCCACGACATGGAGTTCGTGACCGAGGACCAGCCGATCAGCACGGGCAGACAGCCCGCGATGCCGCCCCACACGATGTTCTGCGAGGTGCGGCGCTTGAGGATCATCGTGTAGACGACGACGTAGAAGAGGAGCGCGCCGAGGGAGAGCCAGGCGCTCAGCCAGTTCACGGTGAGGCCGAACAGCAGCGTCGAGGCGACGGCCAGGGTGATGCCGAAGGCGAGGCACTCGCGCGGGCTGACCATGCCGGTGACCAGCGGCCGCTGCGAGGTGCGGTCCATCAGGGCGTCGATGTCGCGGTCGATGTACATGTTGAGCGCGTTAGCGCCGCCCGCGGACATGTAGCCGCCGACGCAGGTCAGCAGCACCAGCGTCAGGTCGGGCACGCCCTGCTGCGCCAGGAACATCACCGGGACGGTGGTGATCAGCAGCAGCTCGATGATCCGCGGCTTGGTGAGAGCCACGAACCCCTTGACACGGGCCCCGAACGGCCGGTGGGCCGGGCTCTGGTCCGTCCCGATCATCCCCGCTGGACGGGATTCAACGGCCGTCACGCACACCCCTACAGAGACATCCCAGCAAGCCTCACCCGTGTGAAGTCCCGGTAAAGGCTCGCGCGTACCACGCCACTTTAGACGTTGCCCAGAGCCGGACATTCGCGGGGGTCGGGTCGTGTTGGAGGGCGGCTTCCGAAGGGCGCGCACAAGCTCGATTGAGCACCCGGATGAGCGGCGCCGTATTCACTTGCCGAATGGGATACGGCCCAGTCAGGAGGCGGATCGAAACGAGTCCCGGCAGTCTGGAGTGACTCGAAAGAACGCACGTCCGACGGGGGTAGGCTCGGCTGCGGCCGGTGGGCGCCCCGATACACCGGCATCCGACATGTGGAGAGGAGCCCTGACCCAGGGTGAGCACCAAGCCGACCACCACAGACCTCGAGTGGACCGAGTTGGACCAGCGGGCCGTCGACACCGCGCGTGTCCTGGCCGCCGATGCCGTACAGAAGGTCGGTAACGGCCATCCGGGTACGGCGATGAGTCTCGCGCCTGCCGCCTACACCCTCTTCCAGAAGGTGATGCGGCACGACCCGGCGGACGCCGACTGGGTCGGGCGCGACCGTTTCGTACTGTCCGCCGGCCACTCGTCCCTGACCCTCTACACCCAGCTGTACCTGGCCGGTTTCGGTCTGGAGCTGGACGATCTGAAGTCCTTCCGCACGTGGGGTTCGAAGACCCCCGGTCACCCCGAGTACGGGCACACGACCGGTGTGGAGACGACGACCGGCCCGCTCGGGCAGGGTGTCGCGAACGCGGTGGGCATGGCGATGGCCGCCCGCTACGAGCGTGGTCTGTTCGACCCGGAGGCCCCCGAGGGCGAGTCTCCCTTCGACCACTTCGTCTACTGCGTCGCCGGTGACGGCTGCCTCCAGGAGGGCATCTCCGCCGAGGCGTCCTCGATGGCGGGCCACCAGAGGCTGGGCAACCTGATCCTGCTGTGGGACGACAACCACATCTCGATCGAGGGCGACACCGAGACGGCCGTCTCCGAGGACACCGCTGCGCGCTACGAGGCCTACGGCTGGCACGTGCAGCGGGTGGAGCCGCAGGAGAACGGCGACCTGGACCCGGCGGCGATCTTCGAGGCGATCCAGAAGGCCAAGGCGGTCACGGACAAGCCGTCGTTCATCGCGATGCGCTCGATCATCGCCTGGCCGGCCCCGAACGCGCAGAACACCGAGGCCGCGCACGGCTCGGCGCTGGGCGCGGACGAGGTCGCGGCGACCAAGCGGGTGCTGGGCTTCGACCCGGAGCAGAGCTTCGAGGTCGCGGGCGAGGTCATCGAGCACACCCGCAGGGCGCTGGAGCGGGGCCAGGCGGCCCGTGCGGTGTGGGAGAAGGCGTACCAGCAATGGCGGGACAACAACCCCGAGCGAGCCGCCGAGTACGACCGGATTGCCAAGGGTGAGCTGCCCACCGGCTGGGAGGAGAAGATCCCGGTCTTCGAGGTCGGCAAGGGTGTGGCCACGCGTGCCGCCTCCGGCAAGATCCTCCAGGCCCTCGGCGCGGTCGTGCCCGAGCTGTGGGGCGGCTCGGCCGACCTGGCCGGCTCCAACAACACCACGATCGACAAGACCAGCTCCTTCCTCCCGGCGGACAACCCGCTGCCGGAGGCGGACCCGTACGGCCGCACGATCCACTTCGGTATCCGCGAGCACGCGATGGCCGCCGAGATGAACGGCATCGCGCTGCACGGCAACACCCGGATCTACGGCGGCACGTTCCTGGTCTTCTCCGACTACATGCGCAACGCGGTGCGGCTGTCGGCGCTGATGCACCTGCCGGTGACGTACGTGTGGACGCACGACTCCATCGGCCTGGGCG
This sequence comes from Streptomyces sp. NPDC050164, assembly GCF_044459945.1. Lineage (NCBI taxonomy): Bacteria > Bacillati > Actinomycetota > Actinomycetes > Kitasatosporales > Streptomycetaceae > Streptomyces > Streptomyces sp. NPDC050164. Next base: position 121,682 of record NZ_JBITJK010000006.1, on the reverse strand, counting down.
AGGACGGCCCGACCCACCAGCCGGTCGAGCACCTCGCGTCGCTGCGTGCCATCCCGGGCCTGAACATCGTCCGGCCCGCCGACGCCAACGAGACCGCCATCGCCTGGCGCGAGATCCTCAGGCGCTGGACGAAGGAGTTCGGCAAGGGCCAGCCGCACGGCCTGGCGCTGACCCGTCAGGGCGTGCCGACCTACGAGCCCAACGACGATGCCGCCAAGGGCGGTTACGTCCTGTTCGAGGCCGACGGCGGCGAGCCCGACGTCATCCTCATCGCCACCGGCTCCGAGGTGCACGTCGCCGTCGAGGCGCGCGAGCAGCTCCAGGGCGCCGGCGTGCCCACCCGCGTGGTGTCCATGCCGTCGGTGGAGTGGTTCGAGCAGCAGGACCAGGGGTACCGGGACAGCGTCCTGCCGCCGTCCGTCAAGGCTCGTGTCGCGGTGGAGGCCGGGATCGGCCTGACGTGGCACAAGTACGTCGGGGACGCCGGCCGCATCGTTTCCCTGGAGCACTTCGGTGCTTCGGCCGACGGCAAGGTCCTTTTCCGCGAGTTCGGCTTCACTGCCGAGAACGTGGCCGCCGCCGCGCGGGAATCGATCGCCGCAGCTCAGCGCTGACGCTCATATACGACACGTAGGAGATGGAATTTCCATGACAGACGCACTCAAGCGCCTCTCCGAGGAAGGCGTCGCGATCTGGCTGGACGACCTGTCGCGCAAGCGGATCACGTCCGGCAACCTCGCCGAGCTGCTCGACCAGCAGCACGTCGTGGGCGTCACCACCAACCCGACGATCTTCCAGAAGGCGATCTCCGAGGGCGACGGCTACGACCAGCAGCTCTCCGACCTCGCCGCCCGCAAGGTCACCGTCGAAGAAGCCATCCGCATGATCACCACGGCGGACGTCCGCGACGCCGCCGACATCCTGCGCCCGGTCTTCGACGCCACCGGCGGCCAGGACGGCCGGGTCTCGATCGAGGTCGACCCCCGTCTGGCGCACAACACCAAGGCGACGGTGGCCGAGGCCCGCCAGCTGGCCTGGCTGGTGGACCGGCCCAACACGCTGATCAAGATCCCGGCCACCAAGGCGGGTATCCCGGCGATCACCGAGACGATCGGCAACGGCATCAGCGTCAACGTCACGCTGATCTTCTCGCTGGAGCGCTACCGCGAGGTGATGGACGCCTACCTGTCCGGTCTGGAGAAGGCGAAGGCCAAGGGCCTGGACCTGTCCAAGATCCACTCGGTGGCGTCCTTCTTCGTCTCGCGCGTCGACTCGGAGATCGACAAGCGGATCGACGCGCTCGGTACCGACGAGGCCAAGGCGCTGCGCGGCAAGGCCGCCATCGCCAACGCCCGTCTCGCCTACCAGGCGTACGAGGAGGTCTTCTCGACGGACCGCTGGAGCGCGCTGGAGCGCGAGGGCGCCAACAAGCAGCGTCCGCTGTGGGCCTCCACCGGCGTGAAGGACAAGGCGTACAAGGACACCATGTACGTCACCGAGCTGGTCGCGCCGAACACGGTGAACACCATGCCGGAGGCGACCCTGTACGCCACCGAGGAGCACGGCGAGATCACCGGCAACACCATCGCCGGCACGTACGAGCAGGCCCGCGCCGACCTCGACGCCATCGAGCAGCTCGGGATCAAGTACGACGACGTGGTCCAGCTGCTGGAGGGCGAGGGCGTCGAGAAGTTCGAGGCGTCCTGGACCGACCTGCTGAAGTCGACCGAGGCCGAGCTTCAGCGCCTCGCCCCCTCGGAGGGCTGAACAGGTGTCGAGCAGCAACCCGCTGCGTGACCCCGCGGACCGACGGCTCCCGCGTATCGCGGGGCCGTCGGGCCTGGTCATCTTCGGCGTCACGGGCGACCTGTCCCGCAAGAAGCTGATGCCCGCCGTGTACGACCTCGCCAACCGGGGTCTGCTGCCGCCGGGCTTCTCGCTGGTGGGTTTCGCCCGCCGCGAGTGGGCGCACGAGGACTTCGCCCAGGAGGTCCACGACGCGGTCAAGGAGCACGCCCGCACGCCCTTCCGCGAGGAGGTCTGGCAGCAGCTCATCCAGGGCATGCGCTTCGTGCAGGGCACGTTCGACGACGACGACGCGTTCGAGCGGCTGCGCTCCACGATCGAGGAACTGGACAAGGCACAGGGCACGGGCGGCAACTTCGCCTTCTACCTGTCCGTGCCGCCGAAGTCCTTCCCGGTGGTCATCCAGCAGCTGAAGAAGCACCAGCTGGCCGACCAGCAGGGCGGCTCCTGGCGGCGCGCGGTCATCGAGAAGCCGTTCGGGCACGACCTGAAGTCGGCCGAGGAACTCAACAAGGTCGTTCACGAGGTCTTCGCCCCGGACCAGGTCTTCCGCATCGACCACTACCTGGGCAAGGAGACCGTCCAGAACATCCTGGCGCTGCGCTTCGCCAACACGATGTTCGAGCCGATCTGGAACCGGTCCCTCGTGGACCACGTGCAGATCACCATGGCCGAGGACATCGGCATCGGCGGCCGGGCCGGGTACTACGACGGCATCGGCGCCGCCCGTGACGTCATCCAGAACCACCTGCTCCAGCTCCTGGCGCTCACCGCCATGGAGGAGCCGGCCTCCTTCGACGCGGACGCGCTGGCCGCCGAGAAGACCAAGGTGCTCGGCGCGGTGAAGCTGCCCAAGGACATGGGCCGGGACACGGTACGCGCCCAGTACTCGGCCGGGTGGCAGGGCGGCACCAAGGTGCGCGGCTATCTGGAGGAGGACGGCATCAACGCCTCCTCGAAGACCGACACCTACGCCGCGATCAAGCTGGAGATCGACAACCGCCGCTGGGCGGGCGTCCCCTTCTATCTGCGCACCGGCAAGCGTCTGGGCCGCCGCGTCACGGAGATCGCGGTCGTCTTCCAGCGCGCCCCGCACTCCCCCTTCGACACGACGGCCACCGAGGAGCTGGGCTCCAACGCGATCGTCATCCGCGTCCAGCCGGACGAGGGCGTCACGGTCCGCTTTGGCTCGAAGGTCCCCGGCACGTCGATGGAGATCCGGGACGTGTCGATGGACTTCGCGTACGGCGAGTCCTTCACGGAGTCCAGCCCGGAGGCCTACGAGCGTCTCATCCTGGACGTCCTCCTCGGAGACTCGAACCTCTTCCCGCGTACCGAGGAGGTCGAGCTGTCCTGGAAGATCCTCGACCCGATCGAGGAGTACTGGGACAGCAACGGCAAGCCCGCCCAGTACCCGGCCGGTACCTGGGGGCCCGTCGAGGCGGACGAAATGCTCGAGCGACACGGACGGAGCTGGCGCCGGCCATGAAGATAGACCTCACGGACACCACGGCCAGCAAGATCAACAAGGCGCTGGTGCAGGGCCGCCGGGCGATCGGCACCCCGGCGGTCGGGATGGTGCTCACGCTGGTCATCGTGACGGACGAGGAGAACGCCTACGACGCGCTGAAGGCCGCGAGCGACGCCTCGCACGAGCATCCCTCGCGCACCCTCGTGGTCATCAAGCGCGTCTCCCGCTCGCCCCGCGACCGGACGCAGTCCCGCCTGGACGCGGAGGTCCGGGTCGGCGCGGAGGCCGGCACCGGCGAGACGGTCGTGCTCCGGCTGTACGGCGAGGTCGTCGACCACGCCCAGTCGGTGGTGCTGCCGCTGCTGCTGCCGGACGCCCCGGTGGTGGTGTGGTGGCCGGTGAACGCGCCGCTCGACCCGGCGAAGGACCCGCTGGGTGCCCTCGCCCAGCGCCGCGTCACCGACACCTACGCCTCCGAGCAGCCGGTACGGGACCTGGCCACCCGGTCCGGGACCTACACCCCCGGCGACACGGACCTGTCCTGGACCCGCATCACGCCCTGGCGTTCCATGCTGGCGGCGGCCCTCGACCAGGTCACCTGCGAGGTCAGGGCCGTCGAGGTGGAGGGCGAGGAGTTCAACCCGAGCTGTGAGCTGCTGGCGATGTGGCTCGCGGACCGGCTCGACGTCCCGGTGAAGCGCTCGCTGTCCGGCGGCCCCGGCCTGACGGCGGTCCGTATGGACACCAACTGCGGCGCGATCACCCTGGACCGTGCCGACGGGTCCCTCGCGACGCTCTCCATCGAGGGCCAGCCGGCCCGTGGTGTTGCGCTCAAGCGCCGGGACACGGCCGAGCTGATCGCGGAGGAGCTGCGGCGGCTGGACCCGGACGACACGTACGCGTCGGCGCTGCGGTACGGGGTGGACCGGCTGAAGGCGTCCGGGTCGGCTCCGGCGCCGCGGGCCTCTGCCGAGGGACCGGTGGCCAAAGGGGAGCCCAAAAGCGGAGGCCGAGAGCCGCTCGCCCTCCCCGCTCCGGTCGAAACGGCTGCGAAAGCACCCGCTGCGGAAGCGACGGCGCAGGCACCGGTGAAGCAGGAACCGCCCAAGCTGGAACCGGTACGGAAGGCAACGACGAAGTGAGCACGGCACCGCAGTTGGTCGTCCACCGCGACAAGGAGCTGATGGCCCAGGCCGCGGCGGCCCGGCTGATCACCAGGATCGTGGACGCGCAGGCCTCCCGGGGTTCGGCGTCCGTGGTCCTGACGGGCGGCCGCAACGGCAACGGCCTGCTGGCCGCCCTGGCCGCGGCGCCCGCCCGGGACGCCGTCGACTGGACCCGGCTCGACCTCTGGTGGGGCGACGAGCGGTTCCTGCCCGAGGGCGACCCGGAGCGCAACGTCACGCAGGCGCGGGAGGCACTGCTGGACTCGGTGCCGCTCGATCCGAAGCGGGTGCACGCCATGCCCGCGTCGGACGGCCCCTACGGCACCGATGTGGACGCGGCGGCGGCCGCGTACGCGGAGGAACTGGCGCGGGCGGCGGGCCCGGAGAACCACGGGCCCGTGCCGACGTTCGACGTGCTGATGCTGGGGGTCGGGCCGGACACGCATGTGGCGTCGCTGTTCCCGGAGTTGCCGGCGGTGCGGGAAGTCGACCGTACGGTCGTCGGTGTCCATGGCGCGCCGAAGCCGCCGCCGACTCGGGTGACGCTGACGTTGCCGGCGATTCGGGCGGCACGGGAGGTGTGGCTCCTGGCCGCGGGTGAGGACAAGGCCCAGGCCGCGGCGATCGCGCTCTCGGGCGCGGGCGAGATCCAGGCGCCGGCGGCAGGGGCGTACGGCCGCAGCCGGACACTGTGGCTGCTGGACGCGGCGGCGGCTTCGCAACTGCCTCGGTCGCTGTACCCGCCGGCTTCGGCGTGACCGTCGCGGACGCCGGTCGGCCTCGTCACCGGAGCGGCCGGCGCCCCTGATCTGAGGGGGCTTCCGGCCGCTTCGGCGTTTGCCGGTGCTCAACTCCCGCCCAGCACCCGCGCGGTGTAGGCCGCCAGATCGGTCCGAAGACGCTCACGCGACACGTGCCGCCGGTCGGCGGAAAAGGACCGCGGCCGTCGCGATCGACGTCCACGGAGACGAGTCGGGCTCCCGCGCCTGCCGGATCGCCGACGCCGCCGGTGACCTCATCCGCCTGCTCAAGACCGGCGAGCTTCCCTCCGCCCGCCACGCCCCCGACTCGCTGGCGAACCAGGACGCGTGCGACCTGGTCAAGGAGAGCGAGGCCGCGCGCGTCCCGGACATCGACCCCGGGGAGCGATACGCCGCCTTCACCGGCCAGAGCTGCGCCTGGGGCGGCGAGAGCATCGACGAACCGCACCGGTACGTCCTCTTCCAGCACGTCGGGGACGCGCTGGAAGGACGCCCGCGCACGATCGGGGGACGCATGGCGGCGGTGCAGTACGGCCCCGCCGACGAGTACGGCGACCTGCTCGGGCACAGCCTGCCGAACTGCGCGGTCGACGTCGAGTACGGCGAGGCCGGACCGACCGCCGAGGGGCGTACCGAGGTGGTCTCGGTGGGAGTCACCGGCGACTCGTCGAGACAGGCGCTGTGTTCCCGCGCCCAGGAGTTGGTTCCCATGGCCCTCGCCCGCCTCCCCGAGCGGTAGGCACGTGCCGCGCTCCAAAGGCACCGGCTACTTGACCGACCCCGCCATGACCCCCTGCACAAAGTGCCTCTGGAACGCGAAGAACACGACGACAGGCACGACCAGGGACACGAACGCCCCGGGCGCCAGCACATCGATGTTGCTTCCGAACTGCCGTATCTGGGACTGCAGTTCCACCGTCAGTGGCTGTGAGGAACTGTCCGCGAACAGCAACGCCACCAGCATGTCGTTCCAGACCCACAGGAACTGGAAGATGGCCAGGGAGGCGATCGCCGGCCGCCCCACCGGCAGCACGAGCCGCGTGAAGATACGCCACTCGCTGCCCCCGTCCATCCGCGCGGCCTCCAGCATCTCCTTCGGCATCTCGGCGAAGTAGTTCCGCAGCAGGAACACCGCGAACGGCAGGCCGTAGGCCACATGGAACAGCACGACACCGGGGATCGTGCCGAACAGTCCCAGCTGCCCGAACAGTTTCGCGACCGGCAACAGCCCGATCTGCACGGGCACCACCAGCAGCGCGACCACGACCAGGAAGATCGCCTCCCGTCCGGGGAAGTCCAGCCACGCGAACGCGTAGCCCGCGAGCGCCGCGATCACCACGACCAGCACCGTCGCCGGCACCGATATGAGCACCGTGTTCCAGAACGCCTGAGTGATGCCCGCGTTCTGAAGCAGCGACGAGTAGTTGTCGAAGGACAGCTGCCCGGGACTGGTGAGCACCGTCCACCAGCCGCCCTTGGCCGTGTCCTCGGCGGACCGCAGCGAGGACAGGAACAGCCCGGCCAGCGGCGTCATCCACACCAGGCCGACCACCGCGAGGAAGGCCTGGACGGCTCCGTTGCCCAACCCGCGCCGAACCGCGTTCATCGCTGACTCCTTCGGAAACGGCGGACGTTGAACACCATGGCCGGGACGACCAGCAGCAGGAGCAGCACACCGAGCGCGCTGCCGAGCCCCTGGTTGTTGCCGCCGCCGAACGACACCAGCCACATCTGCGTCGCGAGCACGGTCGCGTCCTCCTGCACCGGCCCGGGCGCGATGATGTAGACGAGGTCGAAGACCTTCATCACGTTGATGACGAGGGTGATGAACACGACCGTCAGCACCGGTGCCAGCAGCGGCACCGTGATCCGCCGGAAGATCTGCCACTCGTTCGCGCCGTCCATCCGCGCCGCCTCCAGCGCGTCCCGCGGCAGCGTCGACAGGCCCGCCCCGATCAGCACCATGGCGAAGCCGGTCCAGATCCACAGGTAGGCCCCGATGATCGCCGGTGTGACGAGCGCCGGTCCGAGCCAGGAGACCCCCTCGTAGGGCGGGGCGAAGTTGGACGACGGCAGCTTCACCTCGTACGAGCCCGGTTGGAGTCCCTCGAAGCGGAAGGAGCCGTCGGAGGCGGTGGTCGCCGTGGCGACGGGCTTGCCGTCGCGCACCGCCTCGACCTTCATCCGAGGCAGTCCGCTCTCCCGCCGGTCCACCTTGCCCTGTTCCCCTCCCCCGCCGGGCGTGAAGTCCAGGTAGACCACGCCGCGCAATTCGTCGGGGGCGGCCTGCTGCCCCGCCGCCGCGTACGCGGGCCGGGTCCCACCGGGCAGGTCGTCGGGCAGCACGCCGACCAGGCCCAGCGTCACCGCGTCGCCCGGGGACACGCTCGTACTCGTGCGGTACGAACCGTCCTTGTCCTTCGTCAGGCCCTGTCCGTCGCGCGCCCGGGCCGTCGGGTACGAGGACTCCGCCTTGAAGGCGTCGTGGACGGAGACGACCGCGGCGTTCAGGACGCCCTTGTCCGGGTCCTCGTCGTAGGCGAGCCGGAAGATGATGCCGGCGGCGAGGAAGGAGACCGCCATCGGCATGAAGAGGAGCAGTTTGAAGGCGGTGGCCCAGCGGACCTTCTCCACCAGGACGGCCAGGATCAGTCCGAGACCGGTCAGCAGGGCCGGGGCCACGACGACCCAGATGGCCGTGTTGCGGACGGCCTTGAGGGTCGCCGGGTCGCGGAACATCTCGGCGTAGTTCTCGCCGCCGACGAAGGTCGTCCCGGAGGCGTCGAAGAAGCTGCGGCCGATGCTGAACAGCACGGGGTAGACGACGAGCGCGCCGAGCAGCAGCAGCGCGGGCAGCACGAACAGCAGGGCGATGATCTTGCCGCGCCGCCGCAGTCGCCGTGTGCGGTCGGCGACCGTGACGGGCGGCGGGGGACTCGTCTCTTTCACGAGGGTCGCTGTCATGGCGGATCAGTCCTGGTACGCCTTGGCCGCCGCGGCCTCCAGCTTCGCCGCGGTGCCCTTCGGGTCGGACGGGTCGCGCAGGAAGTCCTGGAGCAGCTTCCACTCGCCGGCGCCCTTGGTGCCGCCGAAGGCCGCCGGGGCCTGGTCGGACATGTCGAAGCGGACCGAGTCCCCGGCCTCGACGAGGGACTCGGCGGTGGCCCGGGTGACATCGTCGCCGTAGGAGGCGGGGTCGAGCTTCTTGTTCGGGGAGAGGAAGCCGCCCGCCTCGGCCCACACCGCGGAGGCCTCGGGGGTCGCCAGGAACTCCAGGAGAGCCTGGGCGGCCTTCTGGTTCTTGCCGTCCTTGAGGACGACGGCCGCGTCACCGCCGCTGACGACCGGGGCCTCGCCACCGGCGACCGCCGGGAACGGGAAGAAGTTCGCGTCCTCGCCGACCTTCTTGCCGAACTGGTCCTTGGCGACACCGGCGACGAAGTCGCCCTCGTAGACCATGCCGGCCTCGGGCTCCGGCCCGAACACCTTCTCCACCGAGCCGGGGAAGTCGGTGTTCAGGGCGCCCTTCTGGCCGCCGGCGATGAGCTGCTTGTCCTTGAAGAGCTTGCCGAGCGTGGTGAGGGCGTCGACGACCGACGCGTCGGTCCACTTCAGCTTGTGCGCGGCGAGGGCGTCGTACTTCTCGGGTCCGGCCTGGGAGAGGTAGACGTTCTCGAACCAGTCGGTGAGGGTCCAGCCGTCCTGCCCGGCGACGGAGAACGCGGCGAGACCGGAGTCGGACACGGTCTGCCCGGTCTTCAGCATCTCGTCGTAGGTCTTCGGCGGCTTCACCCCGGCCTGGGCGAGGGCGTCGGGGCTGTACCAGACGGTCGACTTGTGCGCGGCCTTGAAGTAGAGGCCGTAGAGGGTGCCGTCGACGCTGCCGTACTCCTTCCACACGGGGGCGTACCCCGCGTCCACGGCCTGCTCGGTCTTCTTCGACAGCGGCTTGAGCCAGCCCTTCTGCGCGAACTGCTTGAGCACGCCGACCTGCGGGACCATCACGACGTCGGGGGCGTTGCCGCCCTCGATCTTGCTGCCGACGACGGTGGAGACGTTGTCTCCGGTGGACACGAACTGCGTCTTGGCGCCGGTCTTCTCGGTGAAGGCGTCCAGCACCTTCTGGAAGTTCTTCTGCTCGGTGCCGGACCAGACACCGGCCACGGTGATCGACTGGCCGCTGAGCGCCTTGTCGCCGCCGCCGGCCGAGACGGGGCCGCCGCCGCAGGCGGTCGCGCCGAGCGCCAGGACGAGGGCGGTGCAGCCGGTGAGCAGGGTGGTACGTCGTCGCATCATCGTTGATGTCCCTTCGGGGAGTTGACTTGCGGGGTGTTCAGGAACGGATCCACCAGGCGGCCGTCGAGCCGGAGAGGACTCCGGGCGGGCAGGGGCCGCTGGCGAGCAGGGGGGTGCCGGAGACCGGCGCGGGGGTGGGCGCGGTACCGAAGTTGACGGCGCACACCAGGTCGTCGCCGCGGGTGAAGGCCAGGACGCCGGGCGGGGAGTCCAGCCAGCGCAGCGTGCCTTCACCCAACTGGGGCAGGGCGGCGCGCAGTTGGAGGCCGTCGCGGTACAGGTGCCAAAAGGAGCGGGTGTCGGCGAGGGCCCGGTCGGTGGCGTACTCGGCGAAGTACTCCGGCTGCGGCAGCCACGGCTTGGCGCTCTGCTCACCGGAGGTGAAGCCGAACGGCGAGGCCTGCCCCGACCAGGGCAGCGGCACCCGGCATCCGTCGCGGATCCGGGCCCGGCTGCCGGTACGGCGGAAGATCGGGTCGGTGAGCACGTCGTCGGGCAGGTCCACGACCTCGGGCAGGCCGAGCTCCTCGCCCTGGTAGATGTACGCGGCTCCGGGCAGCGCCAGCATCAGCAGCGCGGCGGCACGGGCGCGGGCGGCGCCGAGGCCGCTGCCCTCGGTGGCGGGTTCGCCGTAGCGGGTGACGGTGCGGACCTGGTCGTGGTTGTTGAGGACCCAGGTGACGGTCGAGCCGGTCCCGGCGATGTCCTGCATGGCCTCGGAGATGACCTTCTGGAAGGCGTCCGGGTCCCAGGGGGCGCTGAGCAGGTCGAAGAAGAAGGCCTGGTGCAGTTCGTCGGGGCGGACGTACTGCGCGTGCTCGCGGGCGGTCGGGACGGAGACCTCGCCGACGAGCAGGCGTTCGCAGTCGTCGCGCTCGGTGTACTCCTCGCATATGGAGCGCCAGCGCCGCCACACCTCGTGCACCTCGGGCTGGTTCCAGGCGAGCGGGTTGACCGAGTCGCGGGTGCGGGCGTCGGCCTCCGGGTCGTCGGAGTCGGGCAGCTCCGGGTGCTTGAAGAGGCCGGCGGCGACGTCGATGCGGAAGCCGTCGATGCCCCGGTCCAGCCAGAAGCGGAGGATGCGGTCGAACTCGGCGGCGATCTCGGGGTTGCGCCAGTTCCAGTCGGGCTGCTCGGGCGCGAACATGTGCAGGTACCACTGGCCGGGCCGGCCGTCGGCCTCGGTCACCCGGCTCCAGGCGGGGCCGCCGAACATGGAGTGCCAGTTGTTGGGCGGCTCAGCGCCCTCCGGGCCGCGGCCGTCGGCGAAGTGGAAGCGGGCGCGGGCCGGGCTGCCGGGCGGGGCCGCGAGCGCCTCGCGGAACCAGGGGTGCTCGCTGGAGCAGTGGTTCGGGACGATGTCGAGCAGCACCTTGATGCCGAGCCGCCGCGCGGCCCCCACCAGCAGGTCGAACTCGGCGAGGTCGCCGAAGAGCGGGTCGACGTCGCAGTAGTCGGCCACGTCGTAGCCGTGGTCGTGCTGCGGCGAGGGATAGAAAGGGCTCAGCCAGATCCCGTCGACGCCGAGCTTCTTCAGGTACGGCAGCCCGGCCCGGACGCCGGCGAGATCGCCGACGCCGTCGCCTGTGCTGTCGAGGAAGCTGCGGACATACACCTGATAGATCACTGCGTCACGCCACCAGTGGTGCCTGTTCAACCCATCGACCTGTCTCTGAGGAGGGCAGCGGTTATGCATGCATGTTAAGTAGGCGTGTCGAGAGGGTGTCAATGAAAAGGCGGAAGCTACCGAGGAGTTGATGTGGCGCAATCCAGCATCTATCGGACATATCTCACTCGAATGAGATGTCCGCGTTACCTAACAGGTAAGTAGAAGCACTATCGACGCGAGATGACGGCGAGCTCCCGCGCCAGGCGGCGTACCGCCGCCGTGGGCGTCTCGCGCCCGGCCATCGCGTCGTGCACGACCGCCTGCACGACCAGGCTGACCTGGTCGTAGCGCGGGCTCTTGGGGCGCGGCTCGGCCGTGCGCACGCTCTCGCGCAGGGTCGGCAGGTACGGGAACCTGCGGATGAGCGCGGGATCCTCGTAGAGATCGGCCCGGACGGGCGGCAGCGCGCCGCGCGTGAGGACCTGGCGCTGGACGCGCTCGCTGGTGAGGTAGGCGATCAGGCGGGCGGCCGAGTCGGGGTGCCGCGCGTGCGCGCTGACGGCCAGGTTGGAGCCGCCGAGGACACTCGTCCCCGGCCCGTCCGGTCCAGGCAGGGGCACTGCGCCGACCTTCCCGGCGACCTCCGAGCCCGGGGCGGAGGCGCCGACGTAGGCGTACGGCCAGTTCCGCAGGAAGAGCAGCCGGCCGTCCTGGAAGGCCTGCTTGGACTCCTCCTCCTTGTACGTCAGCGCTTCCTTCGGGATCCAGCCCTCGCGCACCCCGCGCGCCAGGAAGCCGATGCCCTCACGCGCCGCCGCCGAGTCGACGGTGACGCGCTCGCCCTCGTCGCCGAGGATCGAACCGCCCGCCGAGTAGACGGCCTCTGCCGCGTTGACGGTGAGGCCCTCGTACGGCAGGAACTGTCCGGCGTAGCCGTCGAGGCCGTACTTCGGGGCGACGGTCTTCGCGTACCGCTCCAGCTCCGCCCAGGTGCGCGGCGGCTGCACGCCCTCCTTCGCGAGGACGTCCTTGCGGTAGAGGAGCAGGCCGGCGTTGGTGACGTACGGGACGGCGTAGAGCTGTCCGTCGTAGGTCGCCGTGTCCACGACCGGCGGGAGGAAGGTCTTCAGGGGGAAACGGTCGCGCGGCAGCGGCCGGATCCAGCCCGCCGCGGCGAACTCCGAGGTCCAGTTGACGTCGATGTTGAGCACGTCGAACCGGCTGCGGTCGCCGTCGCGCAGGTCGGTGGCCATCTGGGCCTGGGTCTCGTCCGCGGAGTCCGGCAGCTCGACGAGGGTCACGTTCTCGCCGGGGTGGGTGCGGTTCCAGCCCTCCAGCAGAGGGCCGAGGTAGCCGGTAAGGTCTCCGGCGGTGGCGAGGGTGAGCGGTCCGCGGCCGCCGCCGGCAGGCTCGCCCGCCTGCGCTCCGGCGGCGACGTAACCGGTCAGGACCACGACGAGAACGAGAAGGCCCCTACCCGCGGCATGGATCCACCGCATAGGTTCCTCCCTGTACACCGGCGACGGGCATCTTCGCCCGGAACAGAGGCCATGTATACCTGTTAGGTATGGGCGATACTAGGGCCTGGAGCACATTGGACCGGACAGGAGGACTGCACGCGTGCGCCTGCCCCTCCTGGCTCTCCTCGCCCGCGGCCCCGCCCACGGCTACGAGCTCAAGCAGGACCTTGAGCAACTGCTGGGCTCCGCGTACCCTCAGCCGAACGTCGGCCAGATCTATGTGACCCTCGGCCGCCTCGAGAAGTCGGGACTGATCGAGGGCGAGGACGTGGCGCAGTCCAGCCGGCCCAACAAAAAGGTCTACCACCTCACCGACGCCGGGCGGGAGGCGCTGCGCGCCTGGTTCGAGGAGCCCGAGGACGAGCCGCGGGTGCGGGACGAGTTCTTCATGAAGCTGGCGCTCGCTCCGCAGACCGGGCTCGCCGATCAGATCTCCCTGATCAACCAGCAGCGGCGCCAGTACCTGAACACCATGCGGCAGCTGTCGAGGCTGGCCGCCGCCGAAGATCGCGACAACCGCATCGGCCACCTGCTGATCGAGGGCGCGATGCTGCACCTGCAAGCCGATCTCGACTGGCTGGAGCGGTGCCAGGAAGAGCTGGAGGAGCTGGAGTGAGCGACGACCGTCCCGCTCCTGTGCTGCGCGCCGAGGGGCTGGTGAAGACGCACCACGGCGAGGGCGCGCCCGCCCATGCCGTGCGCGGGGTCGACCTGTGCGTACGGCCCGGCGAGTTCGTGGCGATCACCGGCCCGTCCGGCGCCGGGAAGTCGACGCTGCTGCATCTGCTCGGCGGACTCCAGCGGCCGGACGCGGGCAGGATCTGGCTCGACGGCGAGTCCACCGACACCTACAGCGAGGCCCGCTGGGCGGTGGAGCGCCGGAAGCGGATCGGGATCGTCTTCCAGTTCTTCAACCTCGTGTCCAACCTGTCCGTCGCCGACAACGTGGAGCTGCCCGCCCTGCTCGCCGGGACCTCGCCGAAGCGGGCCCGGGCCGAGCGGGAGCAGCTGCTGGCCGAGCTGGGCCTTGTGGGCAAGGAGCGCAGCATGCCGGGCGAGCTGTCCGGCGGTGAGCAGCAGCGGGTCGCCCTGGCCCGGGCCCTGGTCAACCACCCCCCGCTGCTGCTGGCCGACGAACCCGCGGGCAGCCTCGACAGCAAGGGCACCCGCGAGGTGATGCGGCTGCTGACCCGCTTCCACCAGCGCGGCCAGACGATCCTGCTGGTCACCCATGACGCCCGGCTGGCGAGCGCCGCGGACCGGGTGATCAGCTTCTTCGACGGCCGGATCGCCGACGACGCGGAACTCGACGGCGGCACACCGCCGCGCCGGGCCGGCATATCCGGTGTGCTGGAACTCAGGGACTGACATGCGGGTGTACGACGACTGCGCCCTGTGCGGAAGCCGGGTTCACGACGGCTGCGCCCTCTGCGGGCCGGGGGGCTGAGGCCCGTGCGAGCCACCCTGCGCTGGGCGCACTCCGATCTGCGCACGCACCGCGGCGAGGCGCTGTTCCTCGTCCTCGCCACCGCGGGCATCGTCGCCTCCCTGCTGCTGGCCACGGCCCTGTTCGGGTACGCCACCAACCCCTGGCAGCGGGTCTTCACGCAGTCGCACGGCGCGCACGTGTGGCTGCACACCGACACCGGGGCCGACACCGGGAAGCTGGCCGGGCTGGACGGTGTCGACTCCGTCGCCGGCCCGTACCCCACCGCCGCCACCACCGTCGTCTCGCGCGGCAGCCGCGCCGCCGTCGAGCTGCGCGGCACTGAGCAACGGCCGTCCGTCGGCCGCCCGCCGGTCGTCTCCGGCCACTGGCTGGACCCCGCGACTCCCGACGGTGTGGTCCTGGAGAGCCGCCTCGCCCTCGCGCTGCTGGCCGAGCCCGGTGACACCCTCACCGTGCCCGGCACCGCCCGCGAACTGACCGTCGTGGGCCTCGCCGACAGCGCCGAGCCGCGCTACCGGCCCGGTGAGCAGCCGGGCCTGGTGTGGGCGCTGCCGTCGGCCGTGCCGGATCCCGGCGGCCAGGTGATCGGGCTGCGGCTGACGGATCCCGGCGACACGTCCTACGTCGTCCAGCGCGCCGTGACCGTCCTGGGCGCCGGGGCGATCGGGGAAGTGTCCACCTGGCAGCAGGCCCGGGCCGAGGCCCAGGGCGACAACCGGCTCCTCGGCCAGGTGCTGGGCCTGTTCGGGCTGGGCGCGCTGGTCGCCGCCGGACTCGCCGTGCACGGGGCGATCGGCACCCGCATCCGCGGCCACCTGCGGGACCTCTCCGTGCTGAAGGCGATCGGCTTCACCCCTGGCCAGGTGGTCCGCGTCTTCCTGCTCCAGCACCTCGCCTACGCCCTGCTGGGTGCCCTGGCCGCCGCCGCGCTGGCCGAGGCCCTGGGCAGCCGGATCCCGGGGCGGCTCGGGGACGCGGTGGGCGTGTGGCAGGGGCTGCCCGGACACACCGTGGCGCTGTTCGTGATCCCGGTGGGCGCGGTGCTGTTCATCGGCGCGACCACCGGGCTGGCCGCCTGGCGGGCGGGACGCGTGCCGCCGGTGCCGGTGCAGCGGCCTGCGGCGGCCCTCGGCGGGCGGTTGTCCGGGGCGACGGGCCGGGCCCTCGGACCGCGGCCCGCTGCGGCTCCGCCCGGTGGGCGGCCGGCCGGCGGACTGCGCCGCGTCCTCGGGCTGCGGCCCGCGGCTCCCCGGACCGGGCAGCTCTCCGACCTGGCACGCCGCGCCCTCGGGGCGCGGATTCCGCCCGCCCTGGTGCTGGGCTGGCACAAGGCGTTCAGCCGCCGCCCCCGGTCCCTCGCCACCGTCGCCCGTCTCACGCTGCCGCTGCTGCTGATCGTCGTGGCGATGAGCGCGTGGACCACCATCGACCGTTTCCACAGCACACCCGAGCAGATCGGCCTGCCGACCGCCCTCAGCGTCCGCGCCGACGCCGGCCTGAACGAGCGGCAGACCCGGGCTCTCCTGGAACGCGACCCGAAAGTGGCCGCCGCCTACCCCGGCGTGGAGACGGCCGCCCTGGTCCCGGGCCAGACGGCGACCATCGCCCTGCGCGGACTCGGCACCGACCAGGACCCCTACCCCTACACCCTCGCCGAGGGGCGCCCCGCCCGCGGCGCCGACGAGGCCGTGGCCGGGCAGGGACTGCTCGACCTGCTGGACGTGCGCGTCGGCGACTGGGTGCGGATGACCGTCGGCGACCAGCCGCAGATCCTGCACATCGTGGGCCGCAGCATCGAGCCGGAGAACGCCGGCCGGGTCATCTCCACGTCCCTCGACACCCTCCGCGCGAACGACCCCGGCCTGCGCCCGACCCTCTACGAGCTGCGCCTGGACCCCGGTGCCGACCCGCGGGAGGTCGCCGACCGGCTGGCCACGGCCGGGCGCGGACACCTGGACGTGCACACCGTGACCAACCCCGCCGACGGGCTCTCCCCGCTGCGCGCGGTCGTCGCCGGGCTGATCGCCGTCCTCGCCCTCATCGGGCTCATCGAGCTGCTGACCGCGATCGGGGGCACCGTCCGCGAGAGCGAACGGGACCTGCTCGCGCTGAAGGCCATCGGCCTGTCCCCCCGGCAGATCACGGCCATCACCGTCACGGCCACCGGCTGTACGGCACTGGCGGCCGTGCTCGCCGCCACCGCCCTGGGCCTGCCGCTCGCCCACTGGCTGATCGACGCCCAGGGCAGGTCGAGCGGCATCGGCGCCGGGATCGCCCAGGGCCCGTCCGCCCCGCTGATGCTGCTGCTCGGGACGGCGGCGGTCCTCTGCGCGGCCGCACTGGCCGCCGTGCCCGCGGCCCGCGCGGCCCGCCGCCGACTCGCGGACACACTGAGCGCGGTCGCCTGACGTCCTGACCGCTGCGGGGAGTCAGCTCCCGTAGGGGTGCCGCGGGTTGTACGGCGGCTGCGGATGCGGATGCGGGGCGTACGGGTGCTGCCCGCCCGGCGCGTGCGGATGGCCGTACGGGTTCCCCTGCGGCGGCAGGTACGGCGATCCCGCGGGGGCGTCCCCGGAGGCATCGGCGGGACCGGCCCGGGTGCGGGCGTCGGTGCCAGAGTCGCCGGATGGGCCTTCAGCCGGATCCCGTACCGCCGCTTGAGCCGCCCCATCTCCAGCAGCGCGATGGCGGTGACCGTCACCGGAGCGCCCAGGATGAAGACGATCCCCAGGGTGAGGCTCAGCCCGTGCAGATCACCGGTGACGAGGTCCGGGACGGCCACCAGCCAGCTGGTCACCATGGCGAGCAGCGGCGGCAGACAGCGGTGCGTGGCAGCCGTGCCGAAGAAGTTGCCGGAGACCCGCACCGCCCCGTAGGCCGTGAAGCTGAGCATCCACATCATCGTCAGGCCGACCCCGATGATCACGGCGGGGTCGCCGACCCGTTCACCGTCTGCACCAGCAGCAGCAGGGCGGCCACGCATCCGACGAACAGCAGGAGCAGCAGCAGGGAGTTGAGCAGCGGCACCCGCAGCTGCCGCACCGTGCCGCCGCGCCGCCAGATCCAGAGCATCGCCCCGACCGTCAGCGGCGTGAGGAAGAGCAGGACGACGGAGACCGTCATCGCGTTCTCCAGCAGCTCCGTGAAGTCGAAGCCGCCCTCGATGAAGGTGTAGACCCCGAGGGACGCGACCGCCCCGGCGATGACCCGGAACTTCTTCAGCCGCTCCACGGACGGATCGACCGGCTGTGGTATCCACGCGGGGTGGAACACCACCCGGGCCACGTCCTGGGGCTTCAGGACGGACCGGACCGTCAGCGTGCCGCCTGTCCAACTTCCGCGTGCGCGTGCCATTTCGCGCTCCCCCGAGCACTCGCCGTGATGATCGTCCGGGAGTCTACGGGCAGCGGAGGGGCCGCCGCCGGGCGGTGGGCGGACAGCGCGCCGCCGTCCGCCTCCCGCCCGGCGGTCGTCACTGCCTGCCGCGCAGCTCCCGGTACGTGGCGACCAGCGCCTTGGTGGAGGCGTCCAGGCCCTCGACCTCGGCGCCCTCCGTCAGCGCGGGCTCGACGCGCTTGGCGAGGACCTTGCCCAGCTCCACGCCCCACTGGTCGAAGGAGTCGATGTTCCACACCGCGCCCTGCACGAACACCTTGTGCTCGTAGAGGGCGACCAGCTGGCCGAGGACCGACGGCGTCAGCTCGGGAGCCAGGATCGTGGTCGTCGGGTGGTTGCCCTTGAACGTCTTGTGCGGCACCAGCTCCTCCGGCACACCCTCGGCCCGCACCTCCTGCGGGGTCTTGCCGAAGGCGAGCGCCTGCGTCTGGGCGAAGAAGTTGGCCATCAGCAGGTCGTGCTGCGCCTTGAGCCGGTCGCCCAGCTCGGCGACGGGCCGGGCGAAGCCGATGAAGTCCGCCGGAATGAGCTTCGTGCCCTGGTGGATGAGCTGGTAGTAGGCGTGCTGCCCGTTGGTGCCCGGCGTGCCCCACACCACCGGCCCGGTCTGCCACTCCACCTCACGCCCGTCCCGGCCGACGTACTTTCCGTTGGACTCCATGTCGAGCTGCTGGAGGTAGGCGGTGAACTTGGACAGGTAGTGGCTGTAGGGCAGCACCGCGTGCGACTGGGCGTCGTGGAAGTTGCCGTACCAGATGCCCAACAGCCCCAGCAGCAGCGGCACGTTGGACTCGGCGGGCGCGGTGCGGAAGTGCTCGTCGACGATCCGGAAGCCTTCGAGCATCTCCCGGAAGCGGTCCGGGCCGATCGCGATCATCAGGGCGAGACCGATCGCGGAGTCGTACGAATAACGGCCGCCGACCCAGTCCCAGAACTCGAACATGTTGGCCGTGTCGATGCCGAACTCGGCGACCTTCTCGGCGTTCGTCGACAGAGCCACGAAGTGCTTGGCGACGGCGGCCTCGTCACCGAGCGCGTCCAGCAGCCAGCCGCGCGCGGACGTGGCGTTGGTGACCGTCTCGATGGTGGTGAAGGTCTTGGAGGCGATGACGAACAGCGTCTGGGCCGGGTCCAGATCCCGCACCGCCTCGTGCAGGTCGGCGCCGTCCACGTTCGACACGAAGCGGACCGTCAGGTCGCGGTCGGTGAAGGCGCGCAGCACCTCGTACGCCATCGCGGGACCCAGGTCGGAGCCGCCGATGCCGACGTTGACCACGTTCCTGATGCGCTTGCCGGTGTGGCCGGTCCACGCGCCGGAGCGGACACGGTCGGCGAAGTCGGCCATCTTGTCGAGCACCGCGTGCACGCCCGGCACCACGTCCTCACCGTCGACCTCGACGACCGCGTCCCGCGGCGCCCGCAGCGCGGTGTGCAGCACGGCCCGGTTCTCGGTGGTGTTGATCTTCTCGCCGCGGAACATGGCGTCCCGGAGCCCGAACACGTCGGTGGCGGCGGCCAGTTCGCGCAGCAGCCGCAGGGTGTCGTCGGTGACGAGGTGCTTGGAGTAGTCGACGTACAGGTCGCCGACCCGGAGGGTGTACGCGGTGCCGCGGCCGGAGTCGGCGGCGAACAGCTCGCGCAGCTGGACGTCGCCCAGCTCTTCACGGTGCTTGGCCAGTGCCGTCCACTCGGACGTCTGGTTGAGCCTGGTACGGCCGTCTGCGTTCATCTCGGACTTCAGCCTTCTTTCCTGTCCTGCCTGCGTACCTTGCCCCGCTGCCGGTCCCAACCTAATTGATCAGCGCGTGACATCGGCTGTCGTGGCGCCGTCGTCCGGCTCGGCAACAACTACGTTCACCTTGAGCGCGGGTATCAGCGCGATGACGGCGAGGACGAAGAAGGCGGCCGTGAGCAGGGGCGGGGTGTTCGGCCCCCAGGCGGTGGCGACGGCCCCGCCCAGCAGGGCGCCGAGGGGCACGCCGGCGAAGGCCAGGGTCCTGAAGGCCGAGCTGACCCGGCCCAGCTGTTCGGCGGGGCTGCGCTCCTGCATCAGTGTCGTCGTGTTGACGTTCCACACCATGCCCATGAGCCCGAAGACGGCCAGCGCGCCCACCAGTACTGCCAGGCTGCGCACGGTGCCCATGACGACGAGGGCGGCGGTCTGCACCGAGCCGGCGAACAGCACGGACCGCAGCCGGCCGAGACGCGCGACCAGCCGGCCGTTCGACACTCCCCCGGCCAGGCTGCCCAGGGTGAAGGCCGCGCCCGCCGCGGCGTATCCCGCGGGACCCGCGCCGAGCCAGTCGGTGACGAGGACGACCAGCATGGCGAGCTGGGTGCCCATGCCGATGTTGCACAGAGCGGTGGCGGCGCACAGGCCGCGCAGCGCGCGGTCGCGCCACAGGGTGCGCAGCCCCTCCGCGATCTCGCGGCGCAGGGTGCTGCCCGCCGGTCCGGGCTTCCGGTCGGACTCGGCGGCCGGCAGTGAGGCGATCAGCGCGGCGGCCACCAGGAAGGTCACGGCGTCGGCCGCGAACGGCACGGCCGCCCCGGCCGTCAGGAGCAGCGGCACGACGGGCCCGCCGAGCAGGCCGCCCGCGATGCGCTGGCCGGTCAGCAGCCGGGCGTTGGCACTGCCGAGAACGTCCCGGTCGACCAGAGCGGGCAGCAGTGCCGTCGCGGCGTTGTCGAACAGGGTCTGGAGGGTGGTCAGGGCGAAGGCCAGCACGATGAGCAGGCCGATCGAGGCGTGACCGAGGGCGACGGCCACCGCGAAGGCGGCGACCAGCAGCCCCCGTAAGGCATCCACCCTCCACATGGCCCGCCGCTGGTCCACCCGGTCGGCGACGGCCCCGCCGAGCAGGCCGAAGACGATCCAGGGCAGATAGCCGCAGGCCGTGACGGAGGCGATGAGCAGCGGCTCGTCGGTCAGCGTGACGGCGAGCAGGGGCAGCGCGGCCGTACGCAGCGCGTCACCGAGACTGGACAGCACGGCGGCGCTCCACAGCCGTCCGAAGCCCCCGCGCCACGCGGGCGCGCGCATGCTTCCCACCTCGACCGTCGCCACTGTTCCCCCTCACGGTTCGCCCGATGCACAAACCGTAGAGGGCACCACTGACAATCGGTCCGCGAGCAGCGGTCCGCCGGTGCTCAAAGCAGCTCCGTAAGTTGTTCGGTGGCCCGGGAGGGTCGGATGTGGCTTCAAAGCAGCTTGCCGACCGTGGCTCGGCTGGAGTGGCCGTCCGGCCCTCCGGGGCGCCCTGGTCGCTGATTGAAATACGCGGAACGCGTCGCTGTTTACGGAGCTGACGACGGGGTGTCCTACGGGCCCGACGGCAGGAACTCGGCTGCGGGAGGGACACGTGAGCAAACAGCGGGCCCGGATATGGGCCGGTATCGACGCGGGCAAGGGCCATCACTGGGCCGCAGTGGTCGACGAGACCGGCGCGACCCTGTGGTCGAAGAAGATCGAAAATGACGAGTCGGCGATCCTGACCGCGCTCGGCGAGATCCTGGACCTGGCCGACGAGGTGCACTGGGCGGTGGACATCTCCAGCAGGTCCTCGGCACTGTTGCTGGCGCTGCTGGCAGCCCACGGCCAAAGGGCCGTCTATGTGCCCGGCCGCACCGTCAACCGCATGGCAGGCGCCTACCGGGGCGAGGCCAAGACAGATGCCCGCGACGCCTACGTCATCGCCGAAACCGCCCGCCACCGACGGGACTTCGCCACTCTCGACGTGCCCGCGCAGCTGGCCGCCGACCTCGCGCTCCTGACCGCCCGCCGCACCGACCTGATCACCGACCGGGTGCGAACGGTCAACCGGCTACGCGACGTGCTCACCGGCATGTTCCCCGCTCTGGAGCGCGCCTTCGACTACTCGGCCCGCAAGGGCGCGCTGGTGTTGCTGACCGGCTACCAGACCCCGGCCGCCCTCCGCCGACGCGGCTTGACTCGCCTGACAGCCTGGCTGGCCAATCGGGGTGTCCGCGACGCGGACAACGTGGCCGTCGCGGCCGTGGAAGCCGCCCAGGCCCAGCAGACCGCGCTGCCCGGCGAGGACACCGCCGCACAGATCGTCGCCGACCTGGCGATGCAGATTCTGGCCCTGGACGACCGGCTGGGGCGCATCGACCGGCAGATCCGCGACTCCTTCCGCACCCATCCACAGGCCGAGATCATCGAGTCTCTGCCCGGCATGGGCCCCGTTCTCGGAGCCGCGTTCGTCGTCGCCGCGGGCGACCTGACCGCCTACGCCGACGCCGGCCACCTTGCCTCAGCCGCCGGGCTGGTCCCTGTCCCACGCGATTCCGGCCGGCGCACCGGCAACCTGCACCGCCCAAGCGCTACAGCCGCCGCCTGCGCAGAGTCTTCTACCTCTCCGCTCAGACCAGCATCGTCCGCGACGGCCCGAACCGGGAGTACTACCTCAAGAAACGCGGCGAGGGCTGCAAACACGTCCAGGCCGTCATCGCCCTCGCACGACGCCGCACCAGCGTGCTGTGGGCTCTCCTACGCGACGACCGAGCCTTCACTTCCAGCCCACCCACCACACAGACGGCCTGACTCAGCCCGACGGCAAAGAACCGGCAGCATGGTTGAGGCCAGTGGGGGTCCAGCGAGGCACACACGCGCCTGATCCGTCGGCGTGCCCGCCATCGTGGCTGGCTTTCGTCGGCTGAGGCACAACGATCTCAAGACGAGGTGCTACCCGCACGGGGCAGAGGGCGCCCTACGGCCTTGACTCAGCCATTGAAACTCCGGCCGGGCACCTGCTGGTGCCCGGCCGGTCTCAACTCCTAGATTTCGCCCCGCAGTTTGGCGAGCGCCTCGGCGAGGATCGCCTCGCCGTCCGCGTCGCTGCGCCGCTCCCGCACGTACGCCAGGTGTGTCTTGTAGGGCTCGGTGCGCGGCGGGTCCGGCGGGTTGTCCCGGTCCTGGCCGGCCGGAAAGCCGCAGCGGGGACAGTCCCAGGTTTCGGGCACCTGCGCGTCGCTGGCGAAGCTCGGCTGGGTCTCGTGTCCGTTGGAGCACCAGAAGGAGATGCGCAGCCGCGGCGCGGACTCGCCGCGCTCGGCCTCGCCCATCGGCCCCGCCCCGACCCGGCTTCCCCGGATCGCGTTGCCACTTGCCACGGTCGTAACTCCCTGCGTGATGGTGCCGCGAAGCGAGTCGGCGTTCCGCTTCGCTGCGAGCGCCTCAGTCTACGTAAGGCCCAACGCGCGTCCAGTGATTGGAGTTACAACCCTCACACCTAGACGCAAGCCCCATGATAGGCCGCGCTTTGCCGCGCGTACCGAACATGGGGCCTTACGTACGTATCGCGTACGTACGTATTGCGTGCGTAATGCGGGCCGGTCAGTTGTTCACCTTCATCAGGATGCCGAGCACGATAATGCACGCGAACCAGAGCAGACCGACCACGACGGTGATCCGGTCGAGGTTGCGTTCGGCGACCGAGGAGCCGCCGACGGAGGACTGCATGCCGCCACCGAACATGTCGGAGAGGCCGCCGCCCTTCCCCTTGTGCATCAGCACCAGCAGCATCATCAGCAGGCTGAAGACGATCAGGGCGATCGAGAACCCCAAAACCACGGCTGGACCAACTTCCTCGGATTCGGATGGACGACGCGGGGCCCAGCACAGTGCTGGACCCCGCAAGGGTACGACGGATCGCGCCTACCGCATACTCACTGGTCGCGGAAGCGCACGATCTTGACGAACTCGTCGGCGTCCAGCGAGGCGCCGCCGACCAGGGCGCCGTCGATGTCGGCCTGGGCCATGATCTCGGCGACGTTGCCGGACTTCACGGAGCCGCCGTACTGGATGCGGACCTTGTCGGCCACGTCCTGCGAGTACAGCTCGGCGATCTTGCCGCGGATCGCCGCGCAGACCTCCTGGGCGTCCTCGGCACCGCAGACCTTGCCGGTGCCGATGGCCCAGACGGGCTCGTAGGCGATCACGATGGTCTCGGCCTGCTCGGCGGAGAGGTCCTTCAGACCGCCCTCGACCTGGGCGAGGGTGTGGGAGACGTGGTTGCCCGCCTCACGGACCTCCAGCTCCTCGCCGACGCACAGGATGGGGGTCAGGCCGTGCTTGTAGGCGGCCTTGACCTTGGCGTTCACCAGTTCGTCGGTCTCGGCGTGGTACTGACGGCGCTCGCTGTGGCCGACGGCGACGAACGTGCACTTCAGCTTGGCCAGCATGGGGCCGGAGATCTCGCCGGTGTAGGCACCGCTGTCGTGTGCCGAGATGTCCTGGGCGCCGTACTTGATCTTGAGCTTGTCGCCGTCGACCAGGGTCTG
Source organism: Streptomyces sp. NPDC050164 (assembly GCF_044459945.1). Classification (NCBI taxonomy): domain Bacteria; kingdom Bacillati; phylum Actinomycetota; class Actinomycetes; order Kitasatosporales; family Streptomycetaceae; genus Streptomyces; species Streptomyces sp. NPDC050164. Next base: position 97,904 of record NZ_JBITJK010000006.1, on the reverse strand, counting down.
CACGGAACGCAGGTCGGTGAAGGGCGGCAGGACGGCGACCTCGACGGCCTCGTAGTCCTTGTCGGCCAGGGCGAAGGCGAGCTTCTGGACGTGGGCGATGGCCTCGAGGTGGTTGAGGTTCATCTTCCAGTTGCCCGCCATCAGCGGCGTGCGCGTGCTCATAAGGGGTCAGTCCTCCAGTGCGGCGAGGCCGGGGAGCGTCTTGCCCTCGAGGTATTCGAGGGAGGCGCCGCCACCGGTCGAGATGTGGCCGAATGCCGTCTCGTCGAAGCCCAGGGTGCGCACGGCGGCGGCGGAGTCGCCGCCGCCGACCACGGTGAAGCCCTTGGATTCGACGAGGGCCTGGGCGACCGCCTTGGTGCCCTCGGCGTAGTCGGGGTGCTCGAAGACGCCCATGGGTCCGTTCCAGAAGACGGTGGCGGCGTCGGCGAGCTTGGACGCGTACAGCTTGCGGGTCTCGGGCCCGATGTCGAGGCCCATCTGGTCGGCCGGGATGGCGTCCGCGGCGACGGTCGTGGGGTGGGCGGCAGCCTTGGTCTTCAGGTCCGGGAACTCGGTCGCCGTCAGGGCGTCGACGGGCACGACCAGCTCGACGCCGGTCTTCTCGGCCCGCTCGAGGTACTCCTGGACGGCCGGGATCTGGTCCTCCTGGAGGAGGGACTTGCCGACCTCGTAGCCCTTGGCCTTGAGGAAGGTGTAGGCCATGCCGCCGCCGATGAGGATGCGGTCGGCCTTGCCGAGCAGCTGGTCGATGACGGCGAGCTTGTCGGAGACCTTGGCGCCGCCGAGGGCGACGACGTAGGGCCGCTGGAGGTCCTCCGTCAGCTTCTTCAGCACGGCGACCTCCTTGGCGATGAGGTAGCCGGCGGCGTGCGGCAGCCGGGCCGGGAGGTCGTAGACGGAGGCGTGCTTGCGGTGCACGGCGCCGAAGCCGTCGCCGACGTAGAGGTCCGCGAGGGCGGCGAGCTGGTCGGCGAAGGCGCCGCGCTCGGCGTCGTCCTTGCTGGTCTCGCCGGCGTTGAAGCGAAGGTTCTCGACGACCGCGACCTGGCCGTCGGCGAGGGCGGCGACGGTGGCCCGGGCGGACTCGCCGACCGTGTCGGTGGCGAACGGTACGTCGGTGCCGAGGAGTTCACCGAGTCGGGCGGCGGCCGGGGCGAGGGAGAAGGCCGGGTCCGGGGCGCCCTTGGGGCGGCCCAGGTGCGAGGCGACGACCACCCGGGCGCCCGCGTCGGCGAGGGCCTTGACCGTGGGCACCACGGCGCGGATCCGGCCGTCGTCGGTGATGGTGGTGCCGTCCAGCGGCACGTTCAGGTCGGCACGGACGAAGACCCGCTTGCCCGCTACCCCTTCGGAGAGGAGTTCATCGATCGTCTTCATGAGGGGACTCCTGAAAGAGCTCGTGATCGCTCGTAAGCGCTCGTGATCGAACAGCTCTGATCTGTACGTGAGTCAGGGCTCGGACAGCGCATTCTCGCGCTGCCCGAGCCCTGCTCTCACATGGACGTGCCGGCTCCGTGGATCAGAGCTGGTTGCCGACGAAGACCGTCAGGTCGACGAGGCGGTTGGAGTAGCCCCACTCGTTGTCGTACCAGCCGATGACCTTCACGTTCTTGCCCTCCTGGACCATGGTCAGGGAGGAGTCGAAGGTGCAGGACGCCGGGGCGTTGACGATGTCGGACGAGACGATCGGGTCCTCGGTGTACTCGAGGATGCCCTTCAGCTCGCCCTCGGCGGCCTTCTGGAAGGCGGCGTTGACCTCTTCCTTGGTGACCTCGCGGCCGAGCTCGAGGACCAGGTCGGTGACCGAACCGGTCGGGACCGGGACGCGCATGGCCATGCCGTCCAGCTTGCCCTTGAGCTGCGGGAGGACCAGCGCGGTGGCCTTGGCGGCGCCCGTGGTGGTCGGGATGATGTTCTCGGCGGCGGCACGGGCGCGGCGCAGGTCCTTGTGCGGGAAGTCCAGGATGCGCTGGTCGTTCGTGTACGCGTGCACCGTCGTCATCAGGCCCTTGACGATGCCGAAGTTCTCGTCGAGCACCTTGGCCATCGGCGCCACACAGTTGGTGGTGCAGGAGGCGTTGGAGATGACGTGGTGGTTCGCCGGGTCGTACGTGTCCTGGTTGACGCCCATCACGATGGTGACGTCCTCGTCCTTGGCCGGAGCCGAGATGAGGACCTTCTTGGCGCCGCCGGCGATGTGCTTCTCGGCGTCGGCCTTCTTGGTGAAGATGCCGGTCGACTCGATGACGATGTCGACGCCCAGCTCGCCCCAGGGGATGTCGGCCGGGTTGCGCTCGGCGAGGACCTTGATGGTCTTGTCGCCGACGGTGATGGTGTCCTCGGTGTGCGAGACCTCCTGCTTGAGGCGGCCGAGGATGGTGTCGTACTTCAGCAGGTGAGCGGTGGTCGCGGTGTCACCCAGGTCGTTGACAGCCACGATCTCGATGTCTGCACCCTGCTCCAGCAGCGCGCGGAAGTAGTTACGACCGATGCGGCCGAAGCCGTTGATGCCTACGCGGATCGTCACGAACCGATCTCCTCGTTGGTACGCCGGCCATGAAGAGCCGGCGAGCTCTGTTTGGGATGTCCCCGACCGCCTACGACCCTACCTCCCTGAAGCTGCGGTGGTGACATCCAGATGCCCCATACACGGCAGGGCGGTCCGTACCAGCCAGTAGGGGTACGGACCGCCCGCCACCGAGAACGAGATCACTCGATTTCGCTACTCGGCGTGGTGCCTGTTGACGGAGAGTTCCCAGCTCCTCGGGGGTCACACGTCCGTGATCACACGTCGAGGGAGGCGAGTGCCTTTCTCATCAGTGCCGCCCGGTCGGCCGCGGTGGCGACGTGTTCCAGGCCGAAGCCCAGCAGCACGGTGTCGTCCGTGGTGACCGCGCCGTAGGTCTGGAACAGCGCCCCGGAGCGGGTCCAGTCCTTGAGGACGGCCGGGCTGCCCGCGGGCGGCCCGGCTGCCTTCCAGGCGCCGAGCGAGGTCTCGAAGCCCTCCGTCTCCTTCGCCGTGCCGCCGGCGACGAGCGAGGTGTCGTCGGCGAGGACGCCGTACCCGCCGGTGCCCGGATCGGTGACGTAGCTGATCGAGACCTCGACCGTCTTGCCGGCGTACGCGCTCAGGTCGAACTCCACCTGCCGCCAGCCGCCGGAGGCGCCGGTGAGGCTGTTCCACGACCCGGTGCTGCCGGTCGCGATGCAGCCGTCGTCCGACAGGGTCAGGTAGTGCTTCAGCCAGGGGTGCTCACGGAGGTAGAAGCCGCCCTCGCACTCGGCCGGGACGGTGGCCTTGGTGGCGCCGCCCGTCTCGGGCAGGGTCGTCCAGTCGTCGGCGCCCGTGGTGTGGGCTTCGATCAGGACGTTGTCGTAGCCGGGCTCGGTGTCCCACATCAGCCGGGTGCGCAGGGTGGGCTTGTCGGCCGCGGCGACGGCGGTGAGGTCCACGGTGCGGGTGAGGCGCTTGTAGGCGTTGTCGGTGTGGACGGCGGCGGCCATCGAGGAGCCCGCGTACGGGCCGTAGGGGTTGACCGCGCCGGCGAACTGTCCGGCGCCCTTGCTCGCGAACTGCGGGAACTCGTCGGCGGGCAGTTCGTCGGAGGTGACGCCGTACCGGCCCGCCTTGTCCAGGGGGTTGCCGGGCGCGGCGGCGAGCGGGCCCGTGAAGCCGCCCAGCTCGCCCGAGCCGGTGAAGCCGGTGGCTCCGGCGGCCGGGGTACGGCTGTAGGCGCCCAGGTAGTACTGGCTGAAGTCGTTCGACAGGGCGCCGCCGAGGTCGACGCGGCCGCCGGCCTGCTCGCCGGCCTCGATCAGCCTGCCGCCCTCGTTGAGGAAGGCGCGCAGCTGAAGCTGGGTGGCGTTGCCGGGGACGCTCGCGCCCGTGTAGTGGACGACGGTGTCGAAGTGGCTCAGCACGCCGAGCGCGTCCGGCGCTCCCTGCTTCGCGACGTCCCAGACGAGCGCCTTGCGGCCGTTGGCCTTGAGGGCGTCCACGTACTTGTGTGCCTGAGTGGCGGCAGCGCCCTCCTCGGCGACGACGAGGGTGTCCGCCTTGGGCCGCTCGGCGACGGTGTAGGTGAAGCGCTCGCTGGAGACCTTCTTGCCGTTCCTCGTCTTTGCGGTGAACCACACCTCGACCTTGTCGCCGGGGTCGCCGTCCTTGACCTTCGCCCGGTACTCGTCGAAGTAGAGGTTGTCCTCACCGCCGTAGGTCTCGCCGCCCTTCCACGGCTTGAGCGCCATGTCCTCGGTGCGCCCGCCGTTGACGCGGTACTTCAGCTCCTTGTCGCGCAGCGACTTGCGTGCGACGACGGAGACCTGCTGGTCGGCGCCGCGGGAGTACGACAGCGGGAACGCGGCCGGGGTGAAGTCGGCGGCGCTCAGTCCGACCGACGAGGACGGCCGGTCGGGGTGGGAGGCGGACTCGGCGACGGAGAGCGCGAACGGGACGTTCTTGGCGAACTCCTGCTGGATCAGCTTCTCGTCGTCCGGGAAGGTGAAGATCGACCGGCAGTCGGACGCCTTCCACTCGTCGTCCGGGTCGGCGTTGGAGGCGGACTGGCAGGTCGACATCTCGGGGGTGAACATCGCCAGGCCGTTGACGTTCGCCGCGTGGCCGTCGGCCTCGCCGTTGGTGGTGTACAGCTCGGAGGAGAGCTGCGGGTGGTAGCCGGGGACCGCGGGGTTCTCGGGCGTACCGGCGAGCGCCTCGTACAGGACGTCGTCCGGGGTGTGCGTGGCCACCTGCCAGCCGACTCCGTAGAGGATGAGTTCGGCGGCGGAATGGTAGTTGATGCCGTACGTGAAGCCGATCCGCTTCTGGAAGGCGTCCAGGGCCTGGGTCTCCGGCTCGGAGTTGGGTCCGGCGCCGCGGTAGGTCTCGCTGGTGGGGTTGGGGGACGAGCCCTCGTCGTCGTAGCCCCACTTGTAGGCGAAGTTACGGTTGAGGTCGACGCCGTCGCCGGTGCCGATGGTGCCGTCGCCGTTGACGTCCCGCAGGTTCTTGCGCCACAGGCGGTTGGCGTCGCCGGCGTGGGTGTGGTCGTAGCCGTCGGGGTTGGCCGAGATGACGAACCACAGTTCGGTGGAGTCGACGATCTTCTTGACGCGCCGGTCCTTCTTGTAGTTGTCCAGGTAGTGGTGCATCAGGCGCCGGGTCATCTCCGGCGTGATCCACTCGCGGGCGTGCTGGTTGGACAGGTAGAGGACCGAGGGCTTGGAGCCGTCCTTCGTCTTCTTCGCACCCTTGGTGAGCTTCAGCGCGAGGATGTCCTGGCCCTTGACCGTCTTGCCGATGGAGACGACCTTGGTGAGGCCGGGGTTGTCCTGCGCGGTCCTGAGGATCTCCTCCTTGATGCCGCCCTTGCCGCCGTACGGGCGGAACACGCCCTCGGCGGCGTCCTCGACGCGGGCTTTTGCCTTGGTGGAGAGGTCGTGCTCGGTGAGGTCGACGCCCTGCTTCGCCAGCTTCTTCGCCTGCTGGTCGGTCACGATGACCTCGATGGTGGCGGTGCCCTTCTCGGGCACCTGCTCGCTGAGTTCATGGCCGTCCTGGCCGGCCGCGAGCAGCAGGGGTACCTGCTCGCGGGTGACGTCGGCGCGGAAGACCTTGACTTCGTCCGGGTCGGACGGGGGTGAACTGTCCGGTTGTGCCTGGGCGATGGGTGCGATGCTCGCTCCGCCGATCAGGAGCGTGCCGACAGCGAGGATCGATCTCGCTCTTCGTCTCATGAACCCCCCTAGCGTGGGTTCGCCACAGCAGCGAACAGATGCCAGGCTCATGACAGTCCATGATCGAGTCAAGAGTGCCCCAACGACACGCGAAAGCCGATGCCGACCACCCAAGCGGACGTCGGCACCGGCTTTTTGACGGACTGTGTGTTCAGCCCACGAGATTGTCGGCCAGCTCCTCGGAGAGGTTGGCCTCCGTGCCCGGGATGCCGAGGTCGGAGGCGCGCTTGTCGGCCATGGCCAGCAGGCGGCGGATCCGGCCGGCGACGGCGTCCTTGGTCAGCGGCGGGTCGGCGAGCGCGCCCAGCTCCTCCAGGGAGGCCTGCTTGTGCTCCATGCGCAGCCGGCCGGCCGCGGCGAGGTGCTCGGGCACGTCCTCGCCGAGGATCTCCAGGGCGCGCTGCACGCGGGCACCGGCGGCGACGGCCGCGCGGGCCGAGCGGCGCAGGTTGGCGTCGTCGAAGTTGGCGAGCCGGTTCGCCGTGGCCCGCACCTCGCGGCGCATCCGGCGCTCCTCCCAGGCCAGCACCGACTCGTGGGCGCCGAGCCGGGTGAGCAGGGCGCCGATCGCGTCGCCGTCGCGGACGACGACCCGGTCCACGCCGCGCACCTCGCGGGCCTTCGCGGGGATCTGGAGGCGTCGGGCGGCGCCGACCAGGGCGAGCGCGGCCTCGGGGCCGGGGCAGGTCACCTCCAGGGAGCAGGAGCGGCCGGGCTCGGTGAGCGAGCCGTGCGCCAGGAAGGCGCCCCGCCAGGCGGCCTCGGCGTCGCAGGTGGCCCCCGAGACCACCTGCGGGGGCAGGCCGCGGATCGGGCGGCCCCGCCCGTCGACCAGGCCGGTCTGGCGGGCCAGCTGGTCGCCGCCCGCGACGACGCGCACGACGTAGCGCGAGCCGCGGCGCAGTCCGCCGGGTGCCATCACGATCAGCTCCGAGCTGTGGCCGAAGATCTCCAGGATGTCCCGCTTGAGACGGCGGGCCGCCATCGCCGTGTCCAGCTCCGCCTCGATCACGATCCGACCGCTCACCAGGTGAAGGCCGCCGGCGAACCGCAGAATGGCGGAGACCTCCGCCTTTCTGCAGCAGGTCCGGGTGACGGGGAGCCGGGAGATCTCGTCCTTCACCGCTGCCGTCATCGCCATGGGCCGATCCTTCCATGCATCCGAAAAATACGGTCGTACGCGGCGGCCAACAGCTCCGGGTCATGCCTCGGGGTCCCGTCGGGCCGGGCCACCGGCGCCAGCTCGACCGCGGCCCCGAACCGCTTGGCGGCATCGGTCAGCAAGGCGCGGTCGGGCACGGCGGCCTCGTCGGCCAGCACCACGTCCAGGGCGAGTTTAGGGGCGTGTCGTCCCAAAACCTCCAAATGACGCTGCGGGGAGAAGCCCTCGGTTTCTCCGGGCTGCGGGGCGAGGTTCAGGGAGAGTACCCGGCGGGCCTTGGTCTGCGTGAGCGCGTCCAGCAGCTCGGGCACCAGCAGGTGCGGGATGACCGAGGAGAACCAGGAACCGGGGCCGAGCACCACCCAGTCCGCGTCCAGGACGGCCTCGACCGCCTCGGGCACGGCGGGCGGGTCGTGCGGCACGACGTGCACGGACTGCACCTCGCCGGGGGTGAGGGCGACGGTGGCTTGGCCGCGGACCGTGTCCACCTCGTCCGGGCGGGCCGGGTCGTGGCCCTTGACCAGGGCCTGGAGCTCCAGCGGGACGGCGGACATGGGCAGCACGCGCCCCTGTGCGCCGAGCAGCCGCCCGACCAGGTCGAGGGCCTGGACGTGGTCGCCGAGCTGCTCCCACAGGGCGACGATCAGAAGGTTGCCGACCGCGTGTTCGTGCAGGTCGCCCTGGGACTGGAAGCGGTGCTGGATGACGCGCGCCCAGGTCTGGCCCCAGTCGTCGTCACCGCACAGTGCCGCCAGGGCCTTGCGCAGGTCGCCGGGGGGCAGCACGCCCAGTTCGTCGCGCAGCCGGCCGCTGGAGCCGCCGTCGTCGGCCACGGTGACGACGGCGGTGAGGTCGCCGGTGATCCGGCGCAGCGCGGCGAGCGAGGCGGACAGGCCCATGCCGCCGCCGAGGGCGACGACCTTGGGCTGGGTGCCCCGGCGGCGGGGTCTGCCGCCCCGGGCCTCGGCGGGCCGGCCGCCCCTTCCGTCGGTGCTGCCCTCGGGCACCACCCGGCGCAGCCGGCTCAGCCGCGGAGTACGTCGTGTCATTCGCGTCCCATGTCCCGGTGTACGACCACAGTCTCCACGCCCTCGGCGGCGAGCCGGGCGGCGAGCTTCTCCGACATGGCGACCGAGCGGTGCTTGCCGCCCGTGCAGCCCACGGCGATGGTCACGTAGCGCTTGCCCTCACGGCGGTAGCCGGTGGCGATGAGCTGGAGGAGCTCGGTGTACCGGTCGAGGAACTCCTTGGCGCCGGGCTGGTTGAAGACGTATCCGGAGACCTCGTCGTTGAGGCCGGTGTACGGGCGCAGCTCGGGGACCCAGTGCGGGTTCGGCAGGAAGCGGCAGTCGACGACCAGGTCGGCGTCGACCGGCAGCCCGTACTTGTAGCCGAAGGACATGACCGTGGCCCGCAGCTCCGGCTCCTCCTCGCCGGCGAACTGGGCGTCCATCTTGGCGCGCAGCTCGTGCACGTTGAGGCTGGAGGTGTCGATCACCAGGTCGGCGTCGCCGCGCAGCTCGCGCAGCAGCTCGCGCTCGGCGGCGATGCCGTCGACGATCCGGCCGTCGCCCTGGAGGGGGTGCGGGCGGCGCACCGACTCGAAGCGGCGCACCAGGGCCTCGTCGGAGGACTCCAGGAAGACGATCCTGCGGGTGACGTTCTTCGCCTCCAGGTCGGCCAGCGACTCGCGAAGGTTGTCGAAGAAGCGGCGGCCGCGGACGTCGACGACGACGGCGATCCGGGCCACGTTGCCCTGGGAGCGGGCGCCGAGCTCCACCATGGTGGGGATCAGCGCGGGCGGCAGGTTGTCGACGACGAACCAGCCGAGGTCCTCCAGACACTTCGCGGCCGTCGAGCGGCCGGCCCCGGACATGCCGGAGATGATCACCAGCTCGGGGATGGCCGCGTCCGGGACTGCGGCATTGTCGTTGGGCGTGCCCGTACTCACCTGTGCTCCGTCTCCGGCTTGCGCTTCTTGCCCGTCGTGCTCGTTCACATTCATGTCTCCTGCCCCCGTCGTTCGTCCGGGGCGCCCGTCCGCACGGGCTCCCCACTGGAACCCATGGTGCCGGGTTCCTCTTCCATGATCTCTCCAGTGGCCGTGTTGACGGCGGGTGCGGCCGGGGCCGCCTGGGCGAGGGCCGCCGCGATCGTCTCGGCGGTCTTGCGGCCTATGCCGGGCACCTCGCAGATCTGGTCGATGGTGGCGGATCGCAGTCTCTTCAACGAACCGAAGTGCTTCAGGAGTGCCTGCTTGCGCGTGTCCCCGAGCCCCGGGACGTCGTCCAGGGGGCTGGAGCGGAAGCGCTTGGACCGCTTGGTGCGCTGGTAGCTGATCGCGAAGCGGTGGGCCTCGTCGCGGACCCGCTGGAGCAGGTACAGGCCCTCGCTGGTGCGGGGCAGGACCACCGGGTCGTCGTCGCCGGGCACCCAGACCTCCTCCAGACGCTTGGCGAGGCCGCACACGGCGATGTCGTCGATGCCGAGCTCGTCCAGGGCCCGCCGGGCGGCCGCGACCTGCGGGGCGCCGCCGTCGACGACCACGAGCTGGGGCGGGTAGGCGAACTTCTTGGGGCGGCCGTCGTCCTCGGTCAGGCTCGTTCCGATGGTCTCGCCGCTCTCGGCGGTCTCGCCGTCCTGAGCGGTCTCGTCCGCCCACTCGCCCGTCCTCTCCTTCTCGGCGAGGTAGCGGCGGAAGCGGCGGGTGATCACCTCGTGCATGGAGCGGACGTCGTCCTGTCCCGCGAAGCCCTTGATCTGGAACCGCCGGTACTCGCTCTTGCGTGCGAGGCCGTCCTCGAAGACGACCATGGAGGCCACCACGTCGTCGCCCTGGAGGTGGGAGATGTCGTAGCACTCGATCCGCAGCGGGGCGCTGTCCAGGTCGAGGGCATCGGCGATCTCCTCCAGGGCACGCGAGCGCGTGGTCAGGTCGGAGGCGCGCTTGGTCTTGTGCAGGACGAGCGCCTGCTGGGCGTTGCGCTGGACCGTCTCCATGAGGGCCTTCTTGTCGCCGCGCTGCGGGACGCGCAGGGAGACGCCCGAGCCGCGCCGGCCGGCGAGCCACTCCTGGACGGGCTCCACGGGGTCGGGCAGGGCGGGGACCAGGACCTCCTTGGGGACGGCGTCGCCCGTCTCCTCGCCGTACAGCTGCTGGAGGGCGTGCTCCACGAGGGCGCCGGTGGTGATGTCCTCGACCTTGTCGGTGACCCAGCCGCGCTGGCCGCGCACGCGTCCGCCGCGCACGTGGAAGATCTGCACGGCCGCCTCCAGCTCGTCCTCGGCGACCGCGATCAGGTCGGCGTCGGTCGCGTCGGCGAGCACGACCGCGTTCTTCTCCATGGCCTTCTTCAGGGCCTCGATGTCGTCGCGCAGCCGGGCCGCCCGCTCGTACTCCATCTCCTCGGCCGCCTCGCCCATCTGCTTCTCCAGGCGGCGGATGTACGTGTTCGTGCGGCCGGTCATGAAGTCGCAGAACTCGTCGGCCAGTTCGCGGTGCTCCTCGGCGGAGACCCGGTCCACGCAAGGAGCCGAGCATTTGCCGATGTAGCCGAGGAGGCAGGGGCGGCCCGTACGGGCCGCGTTCTTGAAGACGCCGGCGGAGCAGGTGCGCACGGGGAAGACGCGCAGCAGGAGGTCGACGGTGTCGCGGATAGCCCACGCGTGCGCGTACGGCCCGAAGTAGCGGACGCCCTTCTTCTTGTGACCGCGCATCACCTGCACGCGCGGGTACTCCTCGCTCATCGTCACCGCGAGGTACGGGTAGCTCTTGTCGTCGCGGTACTTGACGTTGAACCGGGGGTCGTACTCCTTGATCCAGGAGTACTCCAGCTGGAGCGCCTCGACCTCCGTGGACACCACCGTCCATTCCACGGACGCGGCCGTGGTGACCATGGAGCGGGTGCGCGGGTGGAGGCCCGCCAGGTCCTGGAAGTAGTTCGCCAGGCGTTGGCGCAGGCTTTTCGCCTTTCCGACGTAGATCACCCGGCGGTGCTCGTCGCGGAACCTGTAGACCCCCGGCGAGTCGGGGATCTCACCCGGTTTGGGGCGGTAGCTGGAGGGGTCGGCCATGTCTCACACCCTACTGGCGAGCACCGACAGTCCGACGGGACCGCGGGCACGATGACGGGCTCGGCGAGGGGGCAGTTTCCAACGGCATGCCCCGCCCGGGGTTACGGCACGACGGGAGCGGGAATGGAGGCTTCCCACGGGGCACGGCGACGTCCGAAGGGCAAAGTCCGTGTCAGTGCAGGCACAGGTTGTCGGTGCGGACCGGCCGTTTCGGTGCGAAACGGGCGGGCCACGGGTCGGAGGGCTGCGCAGATGAAGCGGATGCGGATCGAGAAAACCCGGCGGACGGTCCGTGCCCGCCGGTACGCGGACGAACCGTTCGCGCTGCACGACGCCCTCGACCCGCGCGACCCCGACATAGTGCGGGCCAAGCGCCTGGCCGTCGAGGAACGGGACGCAAGCGACCGCTCCTAGGGTCTGTCGTTTGGATCACGCCGCAGACGCGGGGTCTGGCACGCACCTCTGCGGCGTTGTCGTCGGTTGCCGACGCTCCGCGTCGACGCCCTCCTCCGCCTTGCAGAGGCGCGCACCAGACCCCGCTCGCCGGCACCGAGCAGAACAGTCGCTTCCCTGCGACCTGATCCAAACGACAGACCCTAGACCAGGGGGCCGGCCTCGGCCGAGGCCGGGTGCGCCGTCAGCAGCAGAGACCGCCCGGGGTGCTACGCCCCGGGCGGTCGCATGTCCGGACGGGCCCGGCCGGGAGTACGTCACTGTCCGGCATCAGGTGTTGTCGGGACCAGGTCAACACGCTTCAATGCGGGGGAACTCGGGGCCCTGAACGACGGCGTACGGATGTGAAGACCTCCTCCTGCGCCGGCGGGACGGCCCCGGGCGGCCCGCGCGAACGGTCTGACCAGCCGTCGCCGACTCACAGAGAGGCCCCTGCATGCCGCACGCCCCACAGCACGCGGACGCCGCCACCGCGGAACTGGACTCGGTTCTACGCGGCGGCCCCTTCCACGTCGCGCTGCGTGCCGCGATAGCCGCCCGCGGGCTGCCGCTGCAACGCGTGCAGCACCATCTGTCCCGCCAGGGGGTGAAGGTCGGCGTCACCAGCCTGAGTTACTGGCAGCAGGGAGCCAGGCGTCCGCAGCGCCCCGAGTCGCTGCGGGCCGTGCGCGCGCTGGAGGAGATCCTTGAGCTTCCCGAGGAGTCGCTGATCCGGCTGCTCGCCGAGTCCGGCGAGAGCCCGTCCGGGCAGCGGTCCGCGGCCCGCTCCTACCGCTCCCTCGTCGAGGCCTCCGGGGTGCTGGACCGGCTGCTGGCCGAGCTGGACTGCCCGCCGGACGGCGGTCTGCACAGCCTCGGGCACCACGAGCGGCTGCGGATCGGGGCGCGGCGCGAGCTGGCCGAGCGGGAGTCGCACCACATCGTGCGCGCCCACCGGGACGGTGTCGACCGCTTCATCGCCGTCCACCACGGCGACCGGGGAGCCGTACCGGAGCGCATGAGGGTGCACGCGCTGGAGAACTGCCGTACGGGACGCGTCCGTTGGCACGGTGACACGGGAGTGCTCGCGGCCGAGCTGCTCTTCGACACCCGGCTGCTGGCCGGCGACACGTTCCTGTTCCGCTTCGGCGTCGAGGACGGCACGGCCGGGGTGTCACACGAGTACCTCCGCGGCTTCGACTCCCCCGGCGGCCAGTACGCGCTCCAGGTGTGCTTCGACGCGGCGGCCCTCCCGGTGCGCTGCCACCGTTTCGCCCAGCACTCCGCGGCGGCCCCGCGCACCGGCTGCCAGGAGCTGGCACTGAGCGGACGGCACCGCTCGGTGCACCTGGTCGAGCCGCGGGTGCGGGCGGGGTCCGTGGGGATCGGCTGGGACTGGGAGTAGCGCGAGCATCGCCTGGCCCGCCGCCGGACCGACGGTGGGGCCGGTTTCCGGCCCGTGGCCGCGATCGGACGTAAACGCTTGCGCAAGCGTTTACGTCAGGCACCGGATGCGATACGTTCCCCGCCGGAAGAGGAGGAGGGAACGCCATGGCGACCATGGCCGACGTCGCACGGAGCGCCGGTGTCTCCGTGGCGACCGTCTCGCACGTCCTCAACGGCACCCGGCCGGTGCTGCCGCACACCCGCCAAGCGGTCCTGGACGCCGTGGAGGAGCTCGGCTACACCACGAACACGCTGGCCCGTTCCCTGGTGACGGCCCGCACCCGGTCCATCGGGCTGGCGGTGTCGGCGATCAGCAACCCGTACTTCACCGAGATCCTCCAGGGCGTCGAGGCCAGTGCCCTGGAGCACGGCTACAGCCTCCTGATCGCCGATCCGCACGACGACCCCGAGCACGAGCGCAAGGTCGTCCGGCTGCTGCTCGAACGCCGGGTGGACGGCATGATCGTCGCGCCCTCCGCCGATCCGCGCGGACTGCTCGCCTACCTGGGGCGGCACGCCGTACCGGCCGTGTTCCTCGACCGGCTAGTGGGCGCCCGGGACGGCGGACCGCGCTTCGACCAGGTCTGCGCCGACAACGCCGAACCGACGTCCCGGCTGGTCATCCATCTCGCCGGTCTCGGTCACCGGCGGATCGGGCTGGTGGCGGGACGGCCGGGGCTCAGCACCACGAGCGAGCGGATCACCGGCTATCGAACCGGCCTCGCGTTCGCGGGGCTGCCGTACGACGAACGGCTCCTGGTGCACGGCGACTCGCAGTCGGCCGGCGCCGAGCAGGCCACCGCCGCCCTGCTGTCCCTCGCCGTGCCGCCCACCGCGCTGGTCACCGGCAACAACGCCATGACCATCGGGGCGCTGCGCGCCCTGCGCGCGCACGGCCTGTCCGTGCCCGGCGACATCGCGCTGTGCTGCTTCGACGACTTCGCCTGGGCGGACCTGTTCTCGCCCCGGCTCACCGCGATCGCGCAGCCCAGCAGGGACATCGGCGCCCAGGCCGTACGCGTGCTGCTGGAGCGTCTCGCCGAGCCGGACCGGCCCGCCCGGACCGTGCGGCTCCCCTGCACCTTCGTCCATCGCACGTCGTGCGGCTGCCCCGAGGAGCCGGGGCAGTCCGTGCGGTTTGAGCAGCTCGGCCAGCCTGAGCACTCCGCGCAGTCCGAGAGAGGAACCGTCGCATGATCGTCGTCGCCGGTGAGGCACTGATCGACCTGGTACCGCGGGGCACGGGCGCCCTGGCGGCACTCCAGCCGGCGCTCGGCGGCGGCCCGTACAACACGGCGGTGGCACTGAGCCGTCTCGGCTCCCCCGCCACCTTCTGCTCCCGTGTGTCGTACGACGCCTTCGGGGAGGCCCTGCTGGACCGGCTGCGGGCGACCGGTGTGGACGTGTCATCGGTGCAGCGCGGCGCCGAGCCCACGACCCTCGCCGTCGCCACGGTCGGCGCGGACGGCTCGGCAGCGTACTCCTTCTACGTCGACGGGACGGCGGACCGGCTGTTCACGCCGCCCTCCGCGCTGCCGCCCGGCACCCGGGCCGTCTCCTTCGGGACCTGCTCGCTGGTGCTGGAGCCGGGGGCGAGCGCCTACGAGGAGCTGATGCGTGCGGCGGCCGCGCAGGGCGTGTTCACCGCGCTGGACCCGAACATCAGGGCCGGGCTGATCCCGGACGCGGACGCCTACCGGGCGCGGTTCAAGAGCTGGCTGCCGTCGGTGTCGCTGCTGAAGCTGTCCGAGGAGGACGCCCGGTGGCTCGGCGGCACGCCCCAGGAGTGGCTGGCGGCCGGCCCCGCGGCGGTCGTGATCACCCGGGGCGGCGACGGGCTGACCGCCTTCACCGCGGGCGGCGAGTACTCGGTGCCGGGCGAGCGGGTCGAGGTCGTGGACACGATCGGCGCGGGCGACACGGTGAACGCGGCGCTGCTGCACGGACTCGCTGCCCGCGACGCGCTCAGCGTGCGGGCGCTGGCCGCGCTGGGGCCCGACGGCTGGACGGGGCTGCTGGGCTTCGCGGCCCGTGCGGCGGCGATCACCTGCTCACGGGCCGGGGCGGAACCGCCGTACGCGCACGAGCTGGAGGGCTGACACCTCCCGCTGGGCGGACGACACGGAACGCGTCCCGGTGCACGTCGCTCAGCCGACTTGCCCCACGGCCCGCAGCGCGCCGGGGCGACGGCCGTTGAGGCGGTCCAGGGCGGCGGCCGTGGCGTCGTCCGCGGGCAGGTGGACGATGACGCGCTGGCCTTCGTCGGGCAGCGCGAACGTCTCGTGCAGCAGTCGCAGCGATCCGGCCTCGGGGTGCTCGATGTGCTGGGAGCCCGTCCGCCGCGGTGCCACCGCCAGGTCGGCGAACCGGTCGGCGAAGTCCGCCCCCGCCGTCACCGTCAGCTCGTCGGCCAGCTCGGCGACGTACGGGTCCCGGAGCGGGACCTCGTGCCGGAGCTGGGCCACCAGGTCGTCGGCCACCCGGTCCCAGTCGCGGTAAGCGCCGCGCGCCCGCTCGTCGGTGAACAGGTAGCGGAGCAGGTTGGGCGGCTCGTCGTCGAGCAGGCCGATGGGGCCGGCCAGCCGCTCGTAACCGGCGGTGTGGGCGAGGATGTCGCCGATCCAGTTGACCACCAGCGCGGGGGTCGGCTCCAGGCGGTCCAGTACGGACCGGACGGTGGGGCGGGCCGTGCGGCCGAGCGACGGGGCCGCCGCACAGAGCAGCGGGTCGCCGCCGTCCGCCTCCTTGGTCAGGCGGCGCAGCAGCATCCGGTCGGCGAGAGACAGGTTGAGGGCGTCGGCGAGGGCGCCGAGCACCTGGGCGGAGGGGTTGCGGTCGCGCCCCTGTTCCAGCCGGGTGAGGTACTCGATGCTGATGCCCGCGAGCGTGGCCAGTTCGGCGCGCCGCAGGCCCGGGGTACGGCGCCGCGGACCGGTGGGCAGGCCCACCTCGGCGGGGCTGACGGCTTCGCGCCAGGTGCGCAGGAACGTGCCCAACTCGTTGTCGCTCACCCGCCGAACGTACCCCGCCGGCGCGCGTGGAGGGTGGCCCTGCCACTACCAGGCTTCGGCCGGTCTCCCTCACCGACCGCGCGCCCCTCAGGGTGGAGGCCATGACCAACGACACCGCTACCGCCGCTTCCGCCACCGCCCTGCCGCTGTCCCCGGGGCACTGGGCCCTGGACCCTCTCCACTCCTCCGTGGGCTTCACCGTCCGTCACCTGGGCATCGCCAAGGTGCGGGGACGCTTCGAGCGGTTGGAGGCCGAACTGTTCGTCGGCGAACGCGTCGAGGACGTGCGGGTCTCCGCGACCGTCGACCTGGCTTCGATCGACACCGGCAACGCCGACCGGGACGCGCATGTACGAGCCTCCGACCTGCTCGACGTCGAGAAGCGCCCGACGATGACGTACCGCTCGACGCGGGTGTCGGGTGAGGGCGAGGACTGGACGATGGAGGGCGAGCTGACCATCGGCGAGGTGACCCGCCCGGTGACGCTCGCCGTGGAGTTCGGCGGGCTGGTCGATGTGCCCATGGACGGCAGCAGGCATGCCGGGTTCGAGGCGACGGGCGAGATCCGGCGCAGCGAGTTCGGGCTCGACTTCGCCCCCGGTCTGCTCGGGGAAGTGGTGAAGATCCAGCTCGACATGCAGTTCGTGGAGCCGAAGAACGCCTGACCGCACAACGACGCGCCGTGCCCCACAGGGAGTTCCTGTGGGGCACGGCGCGTCGGCGGGAGCCGTCAGCTCTTGGTCGTCCGCGTCGTCTTCTTCGCGGCGGCCTTGGTGGACTTTGCGGCTGTCTTCTTGGCCGCGGTGCTGTTGACCGTCTTGGAGGCGGTCCTGGTCGCCCTGGTCTGCGCCGGGACCGTCTTCTTCGCCGCCGCCTTGCGCGGGGCCTTCACCGAGGACGCGTCGCTGATCCGGTCGGCACCGAGGACCTCGCGCAGGAACTTTCCGGTGTGGCTGGCCGGGACCGCGGCGACCTCCTCGGGCGTGCCCTCGGCGACGACCAGGCCGCCGCCGGCGCCGCCCTCGGGGCCCATGTCGACGATCCAGTCGGCGGTCTTGATCACGTCGAGGTTGTGCTCGATGACGATGACCGTGTTGCCCTTGTCGACCAGTCCGGACAGGACCGTCAGCAGCTTGCTGATGTCCTCGAAGTGCAGACCGGTGGTCGGCTCGTCCAGGACGTAGACCGTGCGGCCGGTGGAGCGGCGCTGGAGCTCGCTGGCGAGCTTGACGCGCTGGGCCTCACCGCCGGACAGGGTGGTCGCGGACTGGCCGAGCCGGACGTAGCCGAGGCCGACGTCCTTGAGGGTCTTCATGTGGCGGGAGATCGCGGGGACCGCCTCGAAGAACTCCGTGGCCTCCTCGATCGGCATGTTCAGGACGTCGGCGATGGACTTGCCCTTGTAGTGGACCTCCAGGGTCTCCCGGTTGTAGCGGGCGCCGTGGCAGACCTCGCACGGGACGTAGACGTCCGGGAGGAAGTTCATCTCGATCTTGATGGTGCCGTCGCCCGCGCAGTTCTCGCAGCGCCCGCCCTTGACGTTGAAGGAGAAGCGGCCCGGCATGTAGCCGCGGACCTTCGCCTCGGTGGTCTCGGCGAACAGCTTGCGGATGTGGTCGAAGACGCCGGTGTACGTGGCCGGGTTGGAGCGCGGGGTGCGGCCGATGGGCGACTGGTCGACGTGCACGACCTTGTCGACGAGGTCGTCGCCGTCCACGCGGGTGTGCCGCCCGGGCACGTTCCTCGCGCCGTTCAGCTCGCGGGCCAGGTGCGTGTACAGGATGTCGTTGACCAGGGTCGACTTGCCGGAGCCGGACACGCCGGTGACGGCGGTGAACACCCCCAGCGGGAACGAGACGTCGATGTCCTGGAGGTTGTTCTCCCGGGCGCCGTGCACCGTGAGCTGCCGGGACGGGTCGAGCGGGCGCCGGATGTCGGGCAGCGGGATGGCCTTCTTGCCGGACAGGTACTGACCGGTATGCGACTCGGCGTTGGCGAGCAGCTCCTTCAGGGAGCCGCTGTGCACGACCTTGCCGCCGTGCTCACCGGCGCCGGGGCCGATGTCGACGACCCAGTCGGCGGTCTTGATGGTGTCCTCGTCGTGCTCGACGACGATGAGCGTGTTGCCCATGTCGCGCAGCCGGACCAGGGTCTCGATCAGCCGGTGGTTGTCGCGCTGGTGCAGTCCGATGGACGGCTCGTCGAGGACGTACAGGACGCCGACGAGGCCGGAGCCGATCTGGGTGGCCAGGCGGATGCGCTGGGCCTCGCCGCCGGAGAGGGTGCCGGCCGCGCGGTTCAGCGAGAGGTAGTCCAGACCGACGTCGACGAGGAACCGCAGCCGCTCGTTGACCTCCTTCAGGACGCGCTCGGCGATCTTCTTGTCGCGGTCGCTGAGCTTCAGCTCCCTCAGGAAGTCCGCGCAGTCGCTGATCGACATCGCGGAGACCTCCGCGATGGACTTGTCCATGATCGTGACCGCGAGGACGATCGGCTTCAGGCGCGTGCCCTCACAGGTCGGGCAGGGCACCTCGCGCATGTAGCCCTCGAAGCGCTCGCGGCTGGCGTCGCTCTCGGCCTCGCTGTGCCGGCGCTTGACGAAGGGGACGGCGCCCTCGAAGGCCGTGGTGTACCGGCGCTCGCGCCCGTAGCGGTTGCGGTAGCGGACCTCGACCTGCGTCTTGTGGCCGTGCAGCAGGGCCTTCTTGGCGCGCTGCGGGAGGCCCGCGAAGGGGATGTCCGTACGGAAGCCCAGGGCGTCGGCCAGGGCGCCGATGAGGCGGCCGAAGTAGTCCTTGGTGTGGCCGTGCGACCAGGGATGGATGGCGCCGTCGTCGAGGCTCTTGTCCGGGTCCGGGACGATGAGCTCCGGGTCGACCTCCATGCGCGTGCCGATGCCGGAGCAGTCGGGGCAGGCGCCGAAGGGCGAGTTGAAGGAGAAGGAGCGGGGCTCCAGCTCCTCGAAGGACAGGTCGTCGTACGCGCAGTACAGGTGCTCCGAGTACATGCGCTCGCGCTCGGGGTCGTCCTCGGGGAGGTCGACGAAGTCGAGCACGACCATGCCGCCGGACAGGCCGAGGGCGGTCTCGACGGAGTCGGTGAGGCGGCGCTTCGCGGAGTCCTTCACCGTGAGGCGGTCGACTACCACCTCGATGGTGTGCTTCTCCTGCTTCTTCAGCGTGGGCGGGTTGGACAGCTGGATGGTCTCGCCGTCCACACGCGCGCGGGAGTAGCCCTTGGTCTGGAGGTCGGCGAAGAGGTCGACGAACTCGCCCTTGCGCTCGCGCACCAGCGGCGACAGCACCTGGAAGCGGCTGCCCTCCGGCAGCTCAAGGACCCTGTCGACGATGGCCTGGGGCGACTGGCGCGAGATCGGGCGGCCGCACTCGGGGCAGTGCGGCTTGCCGATGCGCGCGAAGAGCAGCCGCAGGTAGTCGTAGACCTCGGTGATCGTGCCGACCGTGGAGCGCGGGTTGCGCGAGGTCGACTTCTGGTCGATGGAGACGGCCGGGGACAGGCCCTCGATGAAGTCGACGTCCGGCTTGTCCATCTGGCCGAGGAACTGCCGGGCGTACGAGGAGAGCGACTCCACGTAGCGCCGCTGTCCCTCGGCGAAGATGGTGTCGAAGGCCAGCGAGGACTTGCCCGACCCCGACAGGCCCGTGAAGACGATGAGCGAGTCGCGCGGGAGGTCGAGCGAGACGTTCTTGAGATTGTGCTCGCGCGCTCCACGAACGATGAGACGGTCGGCCACGCCGGTCCGCACCTTTCTTGAGAGAAGTGACAGGGGCGGGGCCCCCGTGCTTTCTCAGACTAGAGGGAGCCACTGACAACGCCGGTCGGATTCACGGGTTGCCAACAAACCCCGGCTTTCCAGCATGCCCGATGGCACGCCCGACCATATAGCACGCGCTTTCGATTATCGGCACTGGTTCACCACCTTCACCCGAAGGTGTGGCGGAGCTAGGGTCAGCACCATGATTGATCACGGTCATGACCTGGCGTCTGTACATGCCGCTACGGAACGGCTGCTCATCGCAGTCGGCAAACTGGACAACGCCTCTGTGACGCAGCCGTCACGGCTTCCCGGCTGGACCCGGGGCCATGTGCTGGCCCACCTGGCCCGTAACGCGGACGCCCTCGTGAACGTCCTGGAGGGCCGCCCCATGTACCTCTCCGGCGAGGCCCGGGACGCCGACATCGAGCGGGACGCCCCGCGCCCCGTCGACGTCCAGCTCGCCGACCTGCGCGAGAGCGCGGCCCGCTTCCGGGAGGCCGGGGCCGCTCCGGCGGACTGGTCGCGCACGGTGGAGCTGCGGGGCGGGGTCACGGACTCCGCGTTCCGGGTGCCGTTCCGGCGGTGGGTGGAGGTGGAGCTGCACCACGTGGACCTGGGGATCGGGTACGAGCTGGAGGACCTGCCGGCGGATTTCACGGAGCGGGAGATCGCCTTCCTGGCCGACCGGTTCGCCGGGCATCCCGACGTACCGCCCACGCGCCTCACGGACGGCACGCGCGCGTGGAGCACGGGACGGGAGACGCACGACGGGCCCGAGGCGACCGTCACCGGTCCCCCGGCGGACCTGCTGGGCTGGCTCGCCGGCCGCCGCACCGGAGCCGCGCTGACGGTGGACGGCGGCCGGCTTCCGGTGCTGCCCCCGCTGTAGGACCCGGGCCGCTCCCCCGCTATAGGCTGGCGGACATGACGTACAGCGGACAGGTGACGGTCGGCGGACCTGCCGACGTGCACGAGCTCAAGGACCTGATGATCACCAAGATCGCGGTCGGTCCGATGAACAACAACGCCTATCTGCTGCGCTGCCGGGCCACGGACGAGCAGTTGCTGATCGACGCCGCGAACGAGGCGGAGGCCCTGCTCGGCATGATCGGTGACGACGGCATCGCGTCCGTCGTCACGACCCACCGGCACGGCGACCACTGGCAGGCGCTCGCCGAGGTCGTGGCGGCCACCGGCGCCCGCACGTACGCGGGCCGGGACGACGCCGCCGGCATCCCGGTGCGGACCGATGTGCTGGTCGACGACGGCGACACCATCCGGGTGGGGCGCGTGGAGCTCACCGCGCGCCACCTGGTCGGGCACACGCCCGGTTCGATCGCCCTCGTCTACGACGACCCGCACGGGCATCCCCATGTGTTCACCGGGGACTGCCTCTTCCCCGGCGGTGTGGGCAACACCCACAAGGACCCCAAGGCGTTCGCCAGTCTCATCCACGATGTGGAGACCAAGATCTTCGACGTCCTCCCGGACGAGACGTGGGTCTACCCGGGACACGGCGACGACACGACGCTGGGCGCGGAACGCCCGCAGTTGCCGGAGTGGCACGCGCGCGGGTGGTGAGATCCGCGCGGGGCGCACGCGTGTGGAGCAGTGGTCCGCGCACGCGCCCCGTGTGAATCGTTCGCACACGCCGGTGTCGTACGTACGCTCCCCCTGTGCGTAGTTGCGCGGTCAACTGGTAGGAGCCCCGCGCAGGATGACGGCTCCTGGGCGGATGGGCCGCCGGTCTGTCGATCCCCGCCCTCGGCCGGCGGCCCCGGCGACTGCCGAACTCGGCGCGCGCCAGGGAGTGTTCACAAGAACGCAACACCCGCTCCCACGATGTGAGCACGTTCCGTCGTGACCTCGACAAACAGGACCGTCGGCTGTCAATCTCGCGCCATGCATCCTGCCCCGCGTGCCCTGCGCCGCGCTGCCGCCGCCGTCACCGTCGCCCTGCTCGCCACCGCCGTCGGCTGCGCACCGCAGCCGGAGGAGCCCGCGGCCGGCACGTCCTCGGCCGGAAACACGTGCGAGAAGGGCAAGTTGGCCACCCGGACCTCGGGCAAGCTGACGATCGCCACCGACGAACCCGCCTACGAGCCGTGGTTCAAGGACGACGACCCGGCCAGCGGCGAGGGCTTCGAGTCGGCGGTCGCGTACGCCGTCGCCCGGCAGCTCGGCTACGGCAAGGACAAGGTCGTCTGGCAGACCGTCCCGTTCAACAAGGCCTTCGCGCCCGGCGAGAAGACGTTCGACTTCGACATCAACCAGGTGTCCATCAGCGATGAGCGCAAGAAGGCCGTGGACTTCTCGTCCGGCTACTACGACGTGCGCCAGGCCGTCGTCGCCCTGAAGGGCTCCAAGGCGGCGAAGGCGAAGAGCGTCGCGGACCTGAAGGACGTGAAGCTGGGCGCCCAGGTCGGCACCACCAGCCTCGACTACATCGACGACGTGGTGCGGCCCACGCGGGCCGCCGCCGTGTTCGCCAAGAACGACCAGGCCAAGTCGGCGCTGAAGAACGGCCAGGTCGACGCCATCGTCGTGGACCTGCCGACCGCCTTCTACATCACCGGGGCCGAGGTCACGGACGCGACGATCGTCGGCCAGTTCGAGAACCAGGGCGGTACGCCGGAGCAGTTCGGTCTCGTGCTCGACAAAGGCAGCGCGCTCACCTCCTGCGTCTCACGGGCCGTGGACGCGCTGCGGAAGGACGGCACGCTCGCGAGGATCGAGCAGCAGTGGCTGTCGGACGCCGTCGACGCTCCGGTGCTCAAGTGACGGTGAACAAGGAGGAGCCGGCGGTGGGCTCCGACGAGCACGACGCGCGGGACGGCTACGTGCCGTCGCAGCGGCGCCTGGACCGTGAGCGCCACAAGCGCGCCCGCGCCCGGCGCGCCACGGCGATCGGCGCGCTCTCGACCCTCGTCACCGGAGCCGTCCTCTACCTGGTCGTCGTCAACGCCCCGGGCTGGCCGCGCACCAAGGAGACCTTCTTCGACTGGGGGTACGCGCGCGAGGCGTTCCCGAAGGTGCTCGAAGGGCTGTGGCTGAACGTCCGGCTGCTGCTGGTCTGCGGGGCTGCGGTGCTCGTCCTCGGCATGCTGATCGCCGTGGCCCGTACGCTGCGCGGCCCGGTGTTCTTCCCGCTGCGCGTCCTGGCCGCCGCGTACACGGACTTCTTCCGGGGGCTGCCGCTGATCATCAACCTGATGATCGTGGTCCTCGGCGTCCCCGCACTGCGGCTCCAGGGAGTGACCGTCGACCCGGTGCTCCTCGGCGGCACCGCGCTCACCCTGACGTACTCGGCGTACGTCGCCGAGGTGTTCCGGGCCGGCATCGAGTCCGTGCACCCCTCGCAGCGCGCCGCGGCCCGCTCGCTCGGGCTGAGCAACCGGCAGGCGCTGCGGTACGTGGTGCTGCCCCAGGCGGTGCGCCGCCAGGTGCCGCCGCTGCTGAACGACCTGGTGTCGCTCCAGAAGGACACCGGGCTGGTCTCGATCGGCGGTGCGGTGGACGCCGTACGGGCCGCCGACATCATCGTGGGCCGCAGCCTCAACTACACGCCGTACATCGTCGCGGGTCTGGTCTTCGTCGCGCTGACCATCCCGATGACCCGCTTCACGGACTGGGTGACGGCACGGATGGACCGCCGGCGGGCCCAGGGAGGAACCACATGAGCGAGACGCCCGTGATGCGCATGGAGTCCGTCCGCAAGTCCTTCGGCGGCTCGGTCGTCCTGCGGGACGTCGACCTGGAGGTCGCCCCGCACACGGTCACCGCGCTGATCGGCGCCTCCGGCTCTGGCAAGTCCACGCTGCTGCGGTGCGCGAACCTGCTGGAGGAGATCGACGACGGGGCGATCTGGCTGGACGGCGAGGAGATCACCGACCCGCGCGTCGACCAGGACGCCGTGCGCCGCCGGATCGGCGTGGTCTTCCAGGCCTACAATCTCTTCCCGCACCTGACGGTGCTGGAGAACATCACGCTCGCGCCCCGTCGCGTGCACGGCGTGCCCCGCGCCGAGGCCGAGGCACGCGCGCGTGAACTGCTGGAGCGGCTCGGGCTCGGCGAGAAGGCGGGCGAGTACCCGGACCGGCTGAGCGGCGGCCAGCAGCAGCGGGCGGCGATCGTGCGCGCCCTGGCCGTACGTCCCCGGCTGCTGCTGCTCGACGAGATCACCGCCGCCCTCGATCCCGAGCTGGTGGGCGAGGTCCTCGCCGTCGTCCGCGGTCTGAAGGACGAGGGCATGACCATGGTTCTGGCCACGCACGAGATGGGCTTCGCGCGGGAGGTCGCCGACCAGGTGTGTTTCCTGGAGGACGGCGTCGTGCTGGAACGCGGCACCGCCGAGCAGGTCTTCGGGGAACCGCGGCAGGAGCGCACGCGGCGCTTTTTGCGGCGGATCGTGGAGGCGGGCCGGCTGTAGGCAGGAGGACTCAGGCGTCGGCGTGCCCCGAGCCTGCCAGCGCCGCGACCCGCTCGACGCCGAACACGTACCCCTGCACCCCGCACCCCGCGATGACCCCGTCGGCGCGCAGCGAGACGTAGGAGTGGTGCCGGAACGACTCACGCTTGTGGATGTTGGAGATGTGGACCTCCAACACGGGCATGCCGTCACAGGTGTTGAGGGCGTCCAGGATGGCGACGGAGGTGTGCGAGTAGGCGCCCGGGTTGATCACGATGCCGCAGTGGTTCAGCCGGGCCTCGTGGATCCAGTCCACCAGCTCGCCCTCGTGGTTGGACTGGCGGAAGTCGACCGTGCCGCCGTGCGCGGCCGCCGCCTTGGCGCACAGGGCCTCGACGTCGGCGAGGGTGTCGGAGCCGTAGATCTCCGGCTGGCGCTGGCCGAGCAGGTTCAGGTTGGGGCCGTTGAGGATCATGATCGGGGCGTTGGCCAGGGTTCGGGGCACGGTTCCTCCGGTCCGCTCGGGGTCGGGCGGCCCGTGGCGGACCGCCGCTCGGACCCGGTTTATCACGGTGCGCCGAGAGCCCGCCGGGCCGTAGCTTCACGGCATGACGAGCCTTTCCTACCCGCCCAAGCCGTCCCCCGGTGACCGCATCGCCGTGCTCTCGCCCTCCTCCGGCCTGCCGGGGCTCTTACCGCTCCCCTACGAGCTCGGCCTGGAGCGGCTGCGCAAGGAGTACGGGCTGGAGCCGGTCGAGTATCCGGCGACCCGCAAGATGGGCTCCACGCCCCAGGAGCGGGCCGACGACATCCACGCGGCCTTCGCCGACCCGGACATCAAGGCGGTCATCGCGTCGATCGGCGGGGACGACCAGATCACCGTGCTGCCGCTGCTGGACCGGGAGTTGATCCGGGCCAACCCGAAGCCGTTCTTCGGGATGAGCGACAACACGAACCTGCTCGCCTACCTCCGCAACAGCGGCATCGTCTGCTTCCACGGCGGGAGCGTCATGTGCGAGCTGGGACGGCCCGGAGCCATGCACCCGCAGACCGCCGAGTCCCTGCGGGCGGCCCTGTTCACCTCCGGCCCGTACGAGTTGCGGCCCGCCGAGCGGTGGCGTGACATCGACCGGGACTGGGCGGACCCGGCGACCTTCGACGCGGAGCCGGAGACCCGGCCCGGGACCGGCTGGACCTGGGTCAACGCCGACCGGGTGGTCGAGGGCCGCAGTTGGGGCGGCTGCCTGGAGATCATCGGCTGGCTGCTGATGGCCGACCGCGAGATCGCACACGACCTGTCCGAGTACGACGGCGGCGTGCTGCTCCTGGAAACCTCCGAGGACATGCCGAGCGCCACGGAGGTCTTCTGCACCCTGCGCAACATGGGCGAACGCGGGCTGCTCCAGCGCTTTCCGGCCCTCCTCATGGGCCGCCCGAAGACCTGGTCCTTCGAGCGGCCCAACAGCCCGGAGGAGGCCGCTCGTCACGCTTCCGACCAGCGTGAGGCCGTCCTGAGCGCCATGCGGACCTACGCCCCCGACGTCACGATCGTCTTCGACGTGGACTTCGGGCACACCGATCCGCAGCTGGTGATCCCGTACGGGGGCACCGTGCGCGTGGACGGACCGGCACGGCGCATCACGGTCACGTACTGAGTGCCCCGGGCCCCTCCGCGCGCCCCCCCCGTAACCCGCCGTCACGGTGGGTAGTTGACGCGGCATGCATGACGTACGCACCGTAAGGGCCCCGTCCATGCCGCGCCTGGCGGCAGCCTCGCTCGCCGGCACGGCCATCGAGTTCTACGACTTCTTCGTCTACGGCACCGCGGCGGCCCTGATCCTGGGGCCGTTGTTCTTCCCGACCTTCTCGCCGGTGGCGGGGACGCTGGCCGCCTTCGCCACGTTCGGCGTGGGTTTCATCGCGCGGCCGCTGGGTTCGGTGCTGTTCGGGCACATCGGGGACCGGCGGGGGCGGCGGCCCGTCCTCGTCGCCTCCCTGCTGCTGACCGGTGCCTCCACGGTCGCGGTCGGCTGCGTGCCGACGTACGAGACGATCGGCGTGGCCGCTCCCCTGCTGCTCCTGGTGCTGCGTTTCCTCCAGGGGCTGGGGCTCGGCGGGGAGTGGGGCGGGGCGGTGCTGCTGACGGTGGAGCACGCGCCCGCCGGGCGGCGCGGGCTGTGGTCGAGCTTCCCGCAGGTCGGGCCCGCGCTGGGGTTCCTGCTCGCCAACGGTGTCGTGCTGGGGCTGTCGGCGACGCTGTCCGAGGCGCAGTTCGCCTCGTGGGGGTGGCGGGTGCCGTTCTGGGCGGCGGGGGTGCTGGCCGTGGTGGGCCTGTGGCTGCGTTCCTCGCTCGCCGAGAGCCCGAGTTTCCTCAAGATCGAGGACCACGCGCGCGTGCCGCTCGTCGAGGTCCTGCGCGACCACTGGCGCCTCCTGCTCCTGACCGGCGGGGCGCTCGCGATCGGCTACGCGATCTTCTACGCCGTGACGACCTGGTCGCTCGCCTACGGGACGGAACGGCTCGGGGTGAGCCGCAGCGTCATGCTGACCTGCATCATGGCCGCGGTGGTCGTGAAGGGGGCGCTCACGCCGCTGATGGCGCTGCTCGGCGACCGCTACGGCCGGCGCCCGCTGTGCCTGGCCGGGTGCGCGGCCGCCGCCCTGTGGATGTACCCGATGGTCGCGCTCCTCGCCACCGGCGCGCCGCTGCCGATGTTCCTCGGCTTCCTCGGGGCGATGCTCGCGTTCATCACGATGTTCGCCGTGATCGCCGCGTATCTGCCGGAGCTGTACGAGCCGCGGGTGCGCTGCACGGGCGCCGCGGTCGGTTACAACCTCGGCGGGGTCCTCGGGGGCGCGCTCACGCCGATCGTGGCGACGGCTCTGGCAGAGCAGGGCGGGCGGGTCCCCTGGGGCGTGGCCGCGTATCTGACGGCGATCGCGCTGTTCAGCCTGGGGTGCTTCGCGCTGCTGCCGGAGACACGTCCGGTGCCGGTGGCGGCGGCTGCGGAGCCTGCTTCCGGGTGACCTTGGTGGTGGTGCGCAAGCGGGTGGTGGTGAGTGAGCGGGTGTCGCGCGTAAGCGGGTGGTGGTGCGCGTAAACGCTTGCGTGAGCGGTTACGCGCGTCTGCGGCGAGTGTCTACGGGTTGATCGCCAGCTCCAGATACGCCGCGAACAGCACTAGACGGGGACCCCGTCGCCCCGGAGCGGCGTGGCCCGGTCTCGAAGTCGATGATCTGTACGAACTTCATGGCATCTCCAGCCGGCCACGGCGTCCCCGGCTCGGGAACGCGCTCAAGAACAAGCAAGCACCGGGACCGGCGATCGGCAATTCGCCGACCACCGGTCCCGGTGATGGTTGCTCCTACCTCCGACGTGGTCAGACGTCGATGCTGTCCTTCGGAGCGCCTCCGCTCTGCGCCTGCGCCGCCTCGGCCGCCGCCTGCTTCTTCGAAGCGCGCAGGCTGGTGATCGTGGTGACGATCAGGACGGCGCAGATCACGCCGAGCGAGACCGGAATGCTGATCTCGGGCACGTGCACCCCGGACTCGTGCAGCGCGTGCAGCACCAGCTTCACGCCGATGAAGCCGAGGATGATCGACAGGCCGTAGCTGAGGTGGACCAGCCTCTTCAGCAGACCGCCGATGAGGAAGTACAGCTGTCGCAGACCCATCAGGGCGAACGCGTTGGCCGTGAAGACGATGTAGGGGTCCTGCGTCAGGCCGAAGATCGCGGGGATGGAGTCGAGCGCGAACAGCACGTCCGTAGAGCCGATCGCGAGCATCACGACCAGCATCGGGGTCATGACCCGCTTGCCGTTCTCCTCGATCCACAGCTTGGTGCCGTGGTAGCGGTCGGCCACACCGAAGCGGCGCTCGGCGGCCTTGAGCAGCTTGTTCTCCTCGAACTCCTCGTCCTCCTCTTCCGCCCTGGCCTCCTGGATGAGCTTCCAGGCGGTCCAGATCAGGAAGGCGCCGAAGAGGTAGAAGACCCACGAGAAGCTGGCGAGGATCGCTGCGCCCGCGGCGATGAAGATGGCCCGCAGGACCAGGGCTATGAGGACACCGATGAGGAGTACCCGCTGCTGGTACTGCGAGGGAACCGCGAACTTCGCCATGATCAGGACGAAGACGAAGAGGTTGTCGACGCTCAGCGACTTCTCGGTGATGAAGCCCGCGAAGAACTCGCCGGCGGGCTGGCCGCCGCCGAACATGAGCAGGCCGAGCCCGAAGAGCGCGGCCAGGACGATCCAGACGACCGTCCAGATCCCGGCTTCCTTGATCGATACGTCGTGCGGCTTGCGGCCGATGAAGAAGTCGACCGCGATCAGGGCGGCGAGCCCCACGATCGTCAGGACCCATAGGGTCACGGAAACATCCACTGCGCCTCCGGCAGTCGTAACGGCAAATGTCAGCGTCGTCGCTGCCGGAGGTCTCTTCCACCCATGGATGGGCCGACGCCCCGGAATCTGGTCTGATCCGTATTGACGGGTACGCCGCAGCAGACAGGGAGTACTCCCCTCCGTGTCGATAACAGTACCGCAATCACCAAGAACAGGTAAAGCGCTTGGCAAAAGAAAGGCCAAGTCCCCAGGTCAGGCGGCTTTACACGTACTTGGTGCGGGCGGCCGCGACCTGGGTGAGCACCTGCTGGAGGACCTGGCTGCCCGGCGGCACGAGCGAGGGCTCATACGTCCAGGCATGACCGACCCACGGGTCGGCGAGATGGTCGTCGGGCACCGGTGTCAGTCGCAGCAGCGAACGCCACAGCGGGTCGAGCAAAGGCCCGTACCCGGAGGACTCCTCGCGGTCGGCCACCATCATCAGGTGGACGCCGAAGGCGGGACCCTCGTCGGCGAGGTAGCGCAGCTGGTTCACGGCCCGGTCGTCGAAGCCGTGCGGGAAGTCGTTGACGATCAGCAGTTGCTGTGAGGTGTCGAAGCCGGGCGGGAGGGAGTCGGCGACCCCTCCGCGCACCGCCATCTGCACCAGGTCGACCCGCTGGGTGAGCCGGGCCAGCACGTCCGCCACCCCTGCGGCGCCGAGCGCGGGCGGGGCCGCGAGCACACCGGTCTGCACGAGGGGTGCGAGCGGTTGCGCGCCCGAGCCGGCCGGGTCGATGACGTGGACGGTGAACTCGCCCGCCGGGTAGACGGCGAGCAGCCGGGCCGCGTGCGCGACCGCCGTCTCCATGGCGAGACGCCCCAGGGCGTGCGAGTCCGCGAACGAACCGTCGGACGATCCGGTCCGGCCGCTGTCGATCCACAGGCCGCGCTCCAGCGGCAGCCGTACCAGCATCGGGATGCGGATCCGGTCGGCCTCGGGGAGATGGAGGTCGCCCAGGCGCAGGGCCATGGGGATCTCCATCGGTACCCGGTAGCTGTGCCAGACGGGGCTGTCCCAGCGGGCGTACGCCGGCGGGAGGGCCGGTTCCACGACCTCGGCCTCGGCCGTGAGCTGGGCGAGGTCCCGGTCGAGGGCCTCGCCGGCCTGGGTGACGAGCTGGGCGTGCCGGGCGCGGGCCGCCTCGCGGGCGGCGTCGCCCTGGCCGCCGATCCGGCTGCGCGGGTCGGACAGGACCTGTTCGAGCTCCTTGTCCATGCGGGACTCGGCGAAGTCGACGGCGCTGCGGTAGGCGGCGGCAGTGCGGGCCAGGTCCTCGAACATGCCCCACACCTGGTTGTAGAGCCGCTCGTCCATGGACCAGCCGGTCGCGTCGCCCGCGACGGGCTGTGCGGGCTGCCCGGGTGCGGCGGGGGGTGCGGTGGGCGGCGGCGGGGGCGGAGCGGCGTTCTGGCGGCGTGGGTGGCTGTAGTCGATCGGGCCGCCCGCGGTGGGCGTGGACGACTGGGTGACGGCGTCGGGGTCCGGCGCCGGGCCGGGATACGACGGCGTCTGCGGCGCGGGCTGCCCCGGCCCGCCGGGCGTCTGACCGCCGTACGGCGAGGTCGGTGGTGCCTGGCCCGGCTGGGGCGCGGTGCCGCCCTGGTCCGGGCCGAGGGCCGGGGCCGCGGCCTGCCGGGAGCGGTCGCCGTCCGCCGTGCGCGGCGGGGGCACCTGCACCGAGCGGGCCAGTCCCTGGGCCACCGCGTCGTCGATGCCGACGGCGAGCTGATGGGCCTCGGGCAGACCCTGGTCGGTGAGGAGTTCGGCGAGGCCACCCGCGTAGCCCTGGCCGACGGCGCGCACCTTCCAGGCGCCCTGCCGGCGGTAGAGCTCCAGGGCGACGACCGCCGACTCGGCCTCCAGGCCGGTGATGGTGTAGCTGGCGATCTCGGCGCCGTCGAGGCCGGTGACGGCGACGAACGGGGCGGCCACGGCGCCGAAACGGACCGGGCCCGCCCCGCCGGCGGGCAGGGCGAGCAGCACGCCGACACGGTGGACGGCCTCCGGCACGGCGTCCAGATCGACGGCGAGGCGATGGTCGGCGGCGGCCTGCCGGGAGACCTCGAGACCCGGCTGGGTGGGCGCGCCCGGGTGGGCGACCCACTCCACGCCGCGGATCCGGCCGCTTTCATCGCTGAGCGCGGCCGCGGCCACGATCGGCGTGCCGGCCGAGACCCGGATCTCGAGACGGACCTGGGAGAGCGGATGGTTCTGCCCCCGCACCAGCTCGGCCGTCATCGCCTTCTCCCCCTGTGTCGTTGTGTGGTGTCGTGTGGCGCTCGCCGGCCCGGCCCGGCCGGTTGCCTCCGGGGCCTCAGAGGACG
This sequence comes from Streptomyces sp. NPDC050164, assembly GCF_044459945.1. Classification (NCBI taxonomy): domain Bacteria; kingdom Bacillati; phylum Actinomycetota; class Actinomycetes; order Kitasatosporales; family Streptomycetaceae; genus Streptomyces; species Streptomyces sp. NPDC050164. Next base: position 67,144 of record NZ_JBITJK010000006.1, on the reverse strand, counting down.
GGCAGGATCGCCGGCATCAGGTCCTGGAAGGTACGGCCGTTGGCCGGGTTGCCGAGGGCCGTCATCGTCCAGCCCGGGCCCGAGCGGTGCACCTTGGCCATGATCTGGGCCGTGTACTGGCCGCCGCCGGCCAGGGTGTAGCGGGCGAGCTCCTGGCCGTTGGTCTCGTCGACCAGGCGGCAGAACGCGTTCTGCACCTCCTGGAACGTCTGGCCCGTGAAGGAGTTGACGGTGAAGACGATCTGGTCGATGTGCACCGGGACGCGCGAGAGGTCGACGAGGATCGCCTCGTCGTCGCCGCCCTGGCCGACACCGCCGACGAGATTGTCACCGGTGTGGCGCACCGAGCCGTCGTCGCTCACCAGGTGGCGGAAGAAGACGACGTCGACCGGCTGCTTGTCGGCGAACAGGACGGCCGAGGCGTCGAGGTCGACCTCTCGCGTACGCGAGCCGAACAGGCCGCGCCGGGGAGCCGCCTGCCAGCCGAGACCCATGCGCACCGCGGTCAGGCTGCCGCCGTCGTTCTTCTGCAGACTGATGGCCTGACCCTTGGTCATGTTGACGGTCACGCGCTGATCCCCTCTCGGACGTCCCCTGTTGCCGCGCAGCCGCGGTTGATCAGAACACTACGCAGGAGCACTGACAGTGACGTACCCCGGTCCGCACTTTGTGTCGGTCTTGCAACACTGCGCGTACGCGGTCCGCTGTCAGGCCAGGCCCGCCTCCTTCATCTGGCGCAGCTCCTTCTTCATCTCGGAGACCTCGTCGCGCAGCCGGGCCGCGATCTCGAACTGGAGGTCCGCGGCGGCGGCCCGCATGCGCGCGGTGAGCTCCTCGATCTGCTCGCTGAGTTCGGCCGCGGGGCGGTCGGTCGGCACCGTCTCCTTGGCCTTGCCCCTGCCCTTGGCCGGCTTGGCACCCTCGGCGGCCCTGCCCAAGGAGGGCACGGGCGACTTGGTGCCCCCGCCGTCCTTCTTCGCCTTGCGGTAGCCCGAGCCGAGCAGCTGCTCGGTGTCGATGTCCTCGCGGGCGATCTGGGCGACGATGTCGTTGATCTTCTTGCGGAGCGGCTGGGGGTCGATGCCCCGCTCCTTGTTGTACGCGATCTGCTTCTCCCGGCGCCGGTTGGTCTCGTCGATGGCCTTCGCCATCGCCGGGGTGATCTTGTCCGCGTACATGTGGACCTGGCCGGAGACGTTGCGCGCGGCGCGGCCGATGGTCTGGATCAGGGAGGTGCCGGAGCGCAGGAAGCCCTCCTTGTCGGCGTCCAGGATCGCCACCAGGGACACCTCGGGCAGGTCCAGGCCCTCCCGCAGGAGGTTGATGCCGACCAGCACGTCGTACTCGCCGGCGCGCAGCTCACGCAGGAGTTCGACGCGGCGCAGGGTGTCGACGTCACTGTGCAGATAGCGCACCTGGATGCCCAGCTCCAGGAAGTAGTCCGTGAGGTCCTCGGCCATCTTCTTGGTGAGCGTGGTGACCAGGACGCGCTCGTCCTTGTCGGTGCGCTGCCGGATCTCGTGCACCAGGTCGTCGATCTGGCCCTCGGTGGGCTTGACGACGACTTCCGGGTCGACGAGGCCGGTGGGGCGGATGATCTGCTCGACGACTCCGTCCGAGCGGGAGAGCTCGTAGGCACCCGGGGTCGCCGACAGGTAGACCGACTGGCCGATGCGCTCCTGGAACTCCTCCCACTTCAGGGGGCGGTTGTCCAGGGCGGAGGGCAGCCGGAAGCCGTGGTCGACGAGGGTGCGCTTGCGGGAGGCGTCGCCCTCGTACATGGCGCCGATCTGCGGGACCGTGACGTGTGACTCGTCGATGACGAGGAGGAAGTCGTCCGGGAAGTAGTCCAGCAGGGTGTTGGGCGGGGAGCCGGGCAGACGGCCGTCGAAGTGCATCGAGTAGTTCTCCACCCCGGAGCAGGAGCCGATCTGGCGGAGCATCTCGATGTCGTACGTCGTGCGCATCCTGAGGCGCTGGGCCTCCAGGAGCTTGCCCTGCTTCTCCAGCTCGGCGAGGCGCTCGCCCAGCTCCTTCTCGATGTCGTTGATGGCCCGCTCCAGGCGCTCGGGCCCTGCGACGTAGTGGGAGGCCGGGAAGACGTACAGCTGCTGGTCGTCGCTGATGATCTCGCCGGTGACCGGGTGCAGTGTGGACAGCGCCTCGATCTCGTCGCCGAACATCTCGATGCGGACGGCCAGCTCCTCGTAGACCGGGAAGATTTCGATGGTGTCGCCGCGGACGCGGAAGGTGCCGCGGGTGAAGGCCATGTCGTTGCGCGTGTACTGGATGTCCACGAAGCGGCGCAGCAGCTCGTCGCGATCGTGCTCCTCGCCGACGCGGAGGGGGACCATGCGGTCCACGTACTCCTGCGGCGTACCGAGGCCGTAGATGCAGGAGACCGAGGCGACCACGACGACGTCGCGGCGGGTGAGCAGCGAGTTGGTCGCGGAGTGGCGCAGGCGCTCGACCTCCTCGTTGATCGAGGAGTCCTTCTCGATGTAGGTGTCCGACTGCGGGACGTAGGCCTCGGGCTGGTAGTAGTCGTAGTACGAGACGAAGTACTCGACGGCGTTGTTCGGGAGCAGCTCTCGGAACTCGTTCGCCAGCTGGGCGGCCAGCGTCTTGTTCGGCGCCATCACGAGCGTGGGGCGCTGGAGCTTTTCGATCATCCACGCGGTGGTGGCGGACTTGCCGGTGCCGGTCGCGCCCAGCAGGACGACGTCCTTCTCGCCTGCCTGGATGCGCTGGGCGAGCTCGGCGATGGCCGTCGGCTGGTCGCCGCTCGGCTGGTAGGGGCTGACGACCTCGAAGGGCGCCACCGTGCGTTCGATGTGGGAAACGGGCCGCATGGGATCCACCGTACGACCCCGCACTGACAACGGGCTCCGATCAGCGGTTCTGCGGGGCCCGGGAGCCGCGGTGGTCCACGGTGCGGCGGGGGCGGAGCCGCGGGCGCTGCGGGTTGTGAGCGGTGTGGGTGTGGGCGGGGATGCCGGGCCTCTGCTCGACGGGGACGACCGTGGGCTTCCCCATGACCATCAGTGGGTCGAACATCACCACGATGCCCGCGAGGAGGAGGAAGGCGAGCGGGCCGACCAGCATGGGCGCGAGCAGAGCCGCGGGCGACTCCCCCGTGGCGGGTTCCGCCGTCCCGTGCAGGTGGACGCTGAGGGCGGCCATGCCGGTGTAGTGCATACCGCTGACCGCGAGTCCCATGACGAGGCTGGCGCCCACGCTCCACAGGAAGCCCCGGACCTGGCCGGCCGCCCACAGGGCGGCGGTGGCGGCGGCCATGGCGATCGCGACGGAGATGCCGACGGTGAGCGTGTCGTACTCCAGCTTCCCGTCCAGGCTCATGCTGGCCATGCCGAGGTAGTGCATCGAGGCGATGCCCAGGCCGGTGATGGTGCCGCCGGTGAACAGGGCCGTTCCGCGGGCTCCCCTGTAGCCGACGATGAAGATCCCGATGCCCACCATCACGATCGCGACGGCCAGGCTCGCGAAGGTCATCGGCTTGTCGTAGTGGATCGGGGTCCCCCGGACCGTGAACCCCATCATCGCGATGAAGTGCATGGTCCATATGCCGGAGCCGATGGCGGCCGAGCCGAGGGCGAGCCAGCCGGGGCGCCAGGACTGGGCGACGAGCATGGACCTGGTGGTGCAGCGCAGACCCAGGGCGCCGCCGAGGCAGGCCATGAGGTAGGCCACCAGGGGTGTGACCAGGCCGTAGCTGAATCCGTCGACCGTGCCCTGCATGCGCGGCTGCCCTTCCCGCCCTTTGCGTCCCGGAATTCCTGATGTGCGCCCCTGCCAGGACCGCAGGAGCGGTCAGGGTTGACGCAGAGAGTATGACTCCCACCGGAATGGTCGAACGACTTTCCGGCAAAGAAACACGCCCTTGCCGCAGTTGTGCGGTACCAGTGAGCGGAGTTGGGTCCTCTCCATTCAACCTGTGGTCATCCTGTACCCCTCTCGCGTTGACCCTCTGCTGTCACAGTTGAGCTGTCTGTGATGCCGTGATCGCTCGACGCGAGGAGTTCGTATGCACGCGCGCGCTGTTGCCGCCTCGACCACCGCGCTCCTGGGGACCGCCGCCCTCCTGTTCCCCGCCTCCCCGGCGCGGGCCGCCGACGGCGGGTCGCCGCTGGTCATCGCGCACCGGGGGGCCTCCGCGTACGCGCCTGAGAACACGCTGGCCGCCGTGGACAAGGCGGCCGAGCTGGGCATCCGCTGGGTGGAGAACGACGTGCAGCGGACCCGGGACGGTGAGCTCGTCGTCCTCCACGACGACAACCTGCGGCGCACCACCGACGTCGAGGAGGTCTTTCCCGACCGGGCTCCCTGGAAGGTGAAGGACTTCACCGCCGCCGAGATCGGCCGTCTCGACGCGGGCAGCTGGTTCGGCCCCGCGCACGCGGGCGCGCGCGTGCCGACGCTGGAACAGTTCGTGAACCGCGTCGAGCGTCATCATCAGAAGCTTCTCCTGGAGATCAAGAACCCGGAGCTGTACCCGGGCATCGAGCGGCAGACGCTCAAGGTCCTCAGCAACGAGGGCTGGCTGGACCGGTCGCATCTGGCGGGCCGGCTGATCGTGCAGAGCTTCAGCGCGGACAGCGTCCGGACGGTGCACGAGCTGAAGCCCGCCGTGAAGACCGGCTTCCTGGGCACGCCGCCCGTGTCGGACCTGCCGGCCTACGCCGGCTTCGCCGACCAGATCAACCCGTCGTACGGCTCGCTCTCCACGGCGTACGTCTCCTCCGTCCAGGCGTTGACCGGACCGCACGGCAGGCCGCTGGAGGTCTTCACCTGGACGGTCGACGACGCGGCGACGGCCCAGCGGGTCGCCGAGTACGGCGTCGACGGGATCATCACGAACAAGCCGGATGTGGTCCGGGAGGCCGTGGAGGGGTGAGGCAGGCTGGCTGCCGGTGGGCGATCCGTCCGGCCGGGGCGGCGTTGTCAGTGGTGGGTCGTACGGTGGGCGCATGGACAGCCATGGGCAGGTTGAGCAGCGGGTCGTGTGGGGCGTCGTCGGCAGCGGCATCGGCCCGCTGTTGCTGGCGGCGACCCGCGAGGGCCTGGTGAACGTCGTGTTCCATGCCACGGACGCGGTGCGGGACCGGGCGGTCGAGCGGCTGGCGTCACGCCTCGGCACCGAGCCCGTCGAGGCGCCCGGCTCCCCGCTGCTGGCCGAGGCGGTACGTCAGGTCGAGGCGTACTTCGCGGGTGAGCGCCGCGATTTCGACCTGCCGCTGGACTGGTCGCTGATCTCCGGCTTCAACCGGGAGGTCCTGCGCGAGCTGGCATCCGGTGTGCCGTACGGCACGGTCGTCGGGTACGGCGATCTGGCCGGGCGGGTCGGCCAGCCGGGCGCCGCCCAGGCCGTGGGCACGGCGATGGGCGCCAACCCGCTGCCGGTGGTGGTGCCCTGTCACCGGGTCGTCGAGAGCGGCGGCGGAATCGGCGGCTTCGGGGGCGGGCTGGAGACCAAGCGGAAGCTGCTCGCCCTCGAAGGGGTGCTGCCCGAGCCGCTGTTCTGAGGCGGGTCCGGTCAGTCGTAGTGCCGCGCCTCGAAGACGTTGCCGTCCGGGTCGCGGAAGTAGAAACTGCGCGTGGCCTTGCCCCGGGCTCCGAAGGAGTCGTACGAGAGGTCCGACACCGGTACGGAGCGTTCCTCCAGGCGGCTGAGAAGGGCGTCGAAGTCGCCCCGTGGCAGGGACAGGCAGACGTGGTTGACAGGGTGCCCCGCACTGTCGGCGGCGCCGGGCAGCATCGTCATGCGTTCCGCGAAGGTCAGCGGCATGAGGTCGAGGATGGTCTCGTCGTTGACGCGTACGGAGGGGAACGGCACCTCACCGGCGGTGAACTCGGTGAGCCTGACCGTCTCCAGGCCGACGGCCTTCTCGTAGAAGTCGGCGGCTGCTATCGGGTCGCGCACCCAGAGGACGACGTGGTCGAGTCGTGGTGTGTTGTCCGTCATGCATTCAAGGCTCGTGACGTCGCCGACAGCCCGCAAGGGTTTGGCCCGGCGCGCCGCCCGCCAGGGATGAGGGAGGACCGACCGACAGGAGGCAGGCGCGTGGTGCTGGTGGTGTCAGAAGAGGTGCGGGAGGCGATCGGCGCGCGTCGGCCCGTGGTGGCCCTGGAGTCCACGATCATCGCCCACGGACTGCCGCGGCCGCGCAACCTCCAGGTGGCGCTGGAGCTGGAGACGGCCGTGCGGCAGGAGGGCGCGGTGCCCGCGACGATCGCCGTGCTGGACGGGCGGCCCCATGTCGGGCTGGACAAGGAGCAGCTGGAGCGGGTCGCGAACGAGCACGGCATCCGCAAGCTGGGCCACCGCGACCTGCCGCTCGCGACGGCGTCCGGGGCGAGCGGGGCGACCACGGTGTCGGCGACGGCACTGCTGGCGGCGCTGGCGGGCGTGCGCGTGTTCGCGACGGGTGGGCTCGGCGGGGTGCACCGGGAGTGGACGGCGACGCAGGACGAGTCGGCCGACCTGGGGCTGCTGGCGCGGACGCGGATCACCGTGGTGTGTGCCGGGGTGAAGTCGATCCTGGACGTGCCGGCGACCTTGCAGCGGCTGGAGACGCTGGGTGTCGCGGTGGCCGGTTACGGCACCGACCGGTTCCCCGGCTTCTATCTGTCCGACTCGGGGCATCCGGTGGACTGGACGCTGCGGACGCCGGAGCAGGTGGCGGGCGTCATGCGGGCCCAGGACGCCCTCGCCGGGCCGGAGTCGGCGCTGATCGTCGCCAACCCGGTCCCCGAGGAGGAGCAGCTGGATCCGGAGCTGCACGCGCGCGTGCTCGCGGACGCGCTGCACGCGTGCGAGGAGGAGGGAATCACCGGCCAGGCGGTGACGCCGTTCCTGCTCGACCACCTCGTACGGCACACCGACGGCGCCTCCCTGAGCGCCAACCTGGCGGCGGTCCGCGGCAACGTACGCCTGGCGGCGCGGATCGCGACGGCCTGGGCACGGGGATGACCGGGGCCGGGGCCGATCGCGGTGCGGTGGGCAGAGCCGGCTCGGCGGGGAGCGGAGCCGGCCCATCGGAGGTGACAGCGGGCTCGGCGGAGAGTGGAACCGACCCATCCGAGACCGCAGCCGGCTCGCCGGAGGGCGGGACGCGCTCGACGGAGAGTGGAACCAGCCCATCGGAGGTCGCCGCGGACTCGGCGGAGAGTCGAACCGCCCCATCGGAACCCGCCGCGCGCTCGGCGGACGGCGGGGCGCTGCTGGTCGTCGGGGACGTCATCACGGACGTCGTCGCGAGGCACGAGAGGTCGCTCGCGGCCGGTACGGACACGGCTGCATCGATCCGGACGGTGCCGGGCGGGGCGGGCGCCAACGTGGCGTGCTGGGCCGCACACCGGGGCGCGGCGCAGGTGCGGCTGCTCGGGCGCGTGGGGGCGGAGGCCGCCGCCTGGCACGAGCGTGAGCTGGTGGCCCACGGCGTGCGTCCCAGGCTCGTCGTCGACCCGCAGGCGCCGACCGGCACGGTGATCTGCCTGGTCGACGGGGGTGCTTCGGCCGAGCGGACGTTCCTCACCGACAGCGGCGCGTCGTTGCGGCTGGAACCCGCCGACTGGTCGGACGCGCTGCTCGACGGCGTGGCCCGGCTGCACCTGTCGGGCTACCTCCTGTTCTCCGAACCGAGTCGCGCCCTGGTGACGGTGGCTCTGCGGGCCGCACGCGCGCGTGGCGTGCCGGTGAGCCTGGATCCCGCGTCGGCCGGTTTCCTCGGGGAGCTGGGCGCCGGGCGCTTCCTCGCGCTCGTCGAGGGCGTGGACGTACTGCTGCCCAGCCGGGACGAGGCGTGTCTGCTGACGGGGCTGACCGACGCGGCCGACGCGGCGGCCGAGCTGAGCCTGCGTGTTCCGCTGGTGGTGGCCAAGCAGGGGCACGAGGGGGCGCTCGTGGCCCGCTCGGGGAAGGTGTGCGCCCGCGTCCCCGCCGTACCGGCGACGGCACGGGACACCACGGGCGCCGGGGACGCCTTCACCGGCGCGTTTCTCGCCGCCCTGCTCGCGGGTGCCGGGCCGGAGGAGGCGGCGACGGAGGGCTGCCGGGCGGGTGCGAGGGCGGTGGAACGGGTGGGCGGCAGACCGCCCCTGCCCGGCTGATGCCCGGCGCCCGCACGGTCCTTGGCTACTGCTTGCGGCCCCACGCCGAGATCATCGGAGCCGTCGTCAGATCGAGGGCGCCGGACGTGACGTTCGCGAGATGCCGGTCGATGTCCTGGTCCGTGGCGAGGCCCGCCGTGACCAGCTGGTCGCGGATCTGACGGATCGTGACGGACTCCAGGGCGGCGCAGTCCGGCGAGGCGACGGGGAAGTAGGCGTCGGCGTGCACGCGGGTCAGGCCGGCTTCCCGGAGCAGCCGCGGGAGGATGCGGCCGCAGGGGAGGTCGGTCCCGCGGTCGGCGAGCAGTCTGCGGAAGCCGTGCCGCAGCCGGTTCGCGAGCTGCTGCTCGGGGCCGTGCTCGTCGGGGCAGAGCAGCGGCTGAAGGGCGGGGTCGGCGTCCTCGACGAGGATGCGCCCGCCGGGGCGCAGTGCCTTGACCATGGACCGCAACGCCCTTGCCCGGTCGGTCACGTGGACGAGGGCGAGACGGGCGTGCACCAGGTCGAAGCTCTCCCCCGGCGGCTCCTGGGCGTCGAGGTCGTGCACGCGCACCTCGACGGGCGGCCGGGCAGAGGGGGCGAGCCGTGAGGTGTCGGTGTCGGTCGCGACGACGCGTCCGGTCGGGCCGACCTTCTTCGCCAGCCAGGACGCCACGGAGGTACCGCCGGCTCCGACCTCCCAGCACCGCCAGCCGGATCCGATGCCGAGCGCTTCGAGGTGCCGGAACGTCGTGGGGTCGAAGAGAGCGGCGAAGGCGCTGAAGAGCTCCGCGGCCTCGGTCTGCCGGTTGTCGAGGAGGTACCCATCGGTTCGCGTCATGCCGCGATCATCCCAGTTGCCCGACTTGTCCGTAACGGTCGACGCTCCGGTACAGAGAGTCGGCACTCCCGTACGGAGAACCGCACAGCCCTCGCACGAAGAACCGCACGGCCCCGACACGCGTCGATGTCTGGGGCGTGACGAGCCCTGCGGGAGCCTTTCGGTCACGGCCCGGGGACGACTTCGTCCACAGCCGGGAACAAAGCGGAACGAGCCGTTTCCACAGGCTTACTCGCAGCTCACGTCGGCCTGGCAGACTGACGAACCAAGGCGCGGGAACGGCGCGCGGAGCTCCACGCAAGGAGATGCAGATGTCCATGGCAGGGAATCTGCGGAAGGTCACGAGCCTCGGCGGGGTCGGCGGCCTCCGCAAGGTGGCTCGGCTGGCTCGGCGGCGCCCTCGCGTCGACCTGAGTCACCCGGCCCGCTCCCCGCTGGGCTCCTCGGTGGTGAACTGCGTGACGTACCGGGACGGTGTCCGCACCTCTGCGCGCGGCGATCTGGTGGATGCCGTGGAGTCGGTACGCAAGAAGGGCGAGGGTTTCGTCTGGCTCGGCCTGCACGAGCCGACCGACCGGGAGTTCGCGGGCATCGCCGAGCTCTTCGACCTGCACCCCCTGGCCGTGGAGGATGCCGTCGAAGCCCACCAGCGCCCCAAGCTGGAGCACTACGACGCGACGCTCTTCGCTGTGTTCAAAACGGTCTGCTACGTCGAGCACGAGGAACTCACGGCCACCAGCGAGGTGGTGAACACCGGCGAGATCATGGTCTTCGTCGGCAAGGACTTCGTGATCACGGTGCGGCACGGCCGGCACGGCTCGCTGGGTCCGCTGCGCGAGGAGCTGGAGTCCGATCCCCACCAATTGGCGAAAGGCCCGTCCGCGGTGCTGCACGCGATCGCGGACCACGTGGTGGACGACTACCTGACCGTCACGGACTCGGTGCAGGCGGACATCGACCAGGTCGAGACGGACGTGTTCGCGGAGACCGGCGCGCGGGTGGACCCGGGGCGCATCTACCAGCTCAAGCGTGAACTCCTGGAGCTGAAGCGGGCGGTGGTGCCGCTCAGCCGACCGCTGGAGGATCTCGCCACGCGGCCGATCCGGGTGGTCGACCCGGAGATACAGGCGTACTTCCGCGATGTCTCGGACCACCTGCTGCGGGGGAAGGAGCAGATCGCCGCCTTCGACGAACTGCTCAACTCCATCCTCCAGGCGCACCTCGCGCAGGTCACGGTCGCGCAGAACGAGGACATGCGGAAGATCACGGCGTGGGCCGCGATCATCGCCGTGCCGACGATGGTCTGCGGGGTGTACGGCATGAACTTCGACCACATGCCGGAGCTGCACTGGCGATACGGCTACGGCATGGTCATCGCCGTCATATCCGTCGCGTGCCTGACGCTGTACCGGGGGTTCCGGCGCAGCGGCTGGCTCTGACGGGGGCCGTGACCCGCGGGGGCATGGCGGGGTGATGCGCCGTCAGCGCGGGGTGGTCCTGGCGTAGACGCTCTCGGCCCAGGAGGCGATCTGGTCGCCCGCCAGATGCCGGGCCAGGTCGGCTTCGCTGATCATGCCGACCAGGCGCTTGTCCCGGATGACGGGCAGCCGGCGGATCTGGTGCTCCTGCATCTCGCGGAGCACCTCGCCGACATCGGCGCCCGCGTCGATCCAGCGGGGGGTGCCCTTGGCCATCTCGCCCGCGGTGACCGCGGCGGGGTCGTGACCCATCGCGACGCAGCCGACGACGATGTCGCGGTCGGTGAGGATGCCGCAGAGCCGCTCGTTCTCGTCGCTGATGGGCAGGGCACCGACGTTCAGTTCGCGCATGAGCTGGGCCGCGCGGTCGAGGGTTTCGTGGGCGGGGATCCACTGGACGCCGCGGTGCATGATGTCTCCGGCGGTGGTCATGAAGTACCTCCCGGTGCCGGACGGCCGGCGCGGCGCGGGAGGCACCGCAAGTCCCGGCGCCCTTCATTCTCGCCGCGTCACCCGGTGCCCGCACACGGAGCGGCCCCCGGCCGGCCCAGAGAGGCTCAGCCGCCCCACGCCGGATGGCGCGGATCATCGGCCCGTACCAGGACGTCGGCCGTGCCCGCCGGGTCGGTCTCCTGTTCGTAGCGCTCGAAGGCCGGCAGGGTCCAGTGCTCGTCCTCGGGCGTGCGGCGGCGCAGGGCGCCCGGGGAGAGCAGGACGTGGACGCTCAGATCGAAGGGGAACCAGTGCCGAAGGAGGAAGGGCCCGTGCAGCAACAGCACGCCACCGGTCGGGAGTCGGACGTAGGGGCTGCGGGTGGCCCGGTCGGCGGCCGGGTCCCACAGGTCCGGCAGGACGCGGCCGTCGCCGCCGGCTTCGAGGGGGCCGAACACCTCGCGCCACAGGGCGTTGGTGTCGTACCAGCCGCTGTAATAAGACTCCACGTCCTGGTGGCCGTGCTCCAGTCGCACGGAGGCGGGGCGCAGAAAGCCCTCCGTGCCCACGACGAGCGAGGAGCGGCCGCGTATGCGCAGTGCCTCGGAGACACGCCGGGCGAGGTCTCCCGGGCGGGCGGCCGGGGCGCCGTCGAAGGCGATGCGCGGCCAGGGACTGCCGTCGGCGGGCTTCAGGTCGAGCAGGCGCTCGGCGAGCAGGTCGCCGAGCCGGTCCCAGGTGATCGCTTCCAGTCGCACACGGCCCATGATGCGCCAGGCCACGACAGGACGTGTCATGCCCGCGAGCGCCGCAGACACCGGGCAGGAGGCGGTAGAACGACAGGTGCCGCGATCGCCGGGGTCTCCTCCGGCGGATGCGGTGCGCGCCGCCGTCAGCGGGAATGAACCCTCCATGGTCCATGAACCCCCTGTGGTCCCGGGACCCCGTATGGTCCCGCGCGCGACGCTTCCGCCCCACACCGGACTTCTCGTCTTCCAGCCCCTCAAGCGGCGGCACTGCGCCGAGTGCCGGCGAGGGCCGCTGCCGCTGCTCGTCCTCGAGGACGGCGCCCCGCGCTGCCTCGACTGTGCCGACCTCGGGCATCTGGTGTTCCTGCCGAGCGGCGACACCGCGCTGACGCGCAGATCGCGGGAGGAGAGCGCGCTGTCGGCGGTGGTGGTGCGGTTCAACCGGCGCAAGAGCCGGTACGAGCGGCAGGGCGTTCTCGTCGAGGAGGCGGCGCTCGCGCGGGCCGAGCAGCGGTGTCTCGCGGACGCCGAGGCGCGACAGCGGCGCCGGGTGCGGGACGCGCGGCGCCGGGCGGCTCAGGACGCCCTGGTCGCCCAGGTGTTCGCGGCGGAGATACAGCGGCTGTTTCCCGGATGTCCGGCCGACCGTGCGCGGGCCATCGCCGCGCACGCCTCGGAGCGGGGCAGCGGGCGGGTGGGCCGCAGTGCGGCCGGGCGGGCGCTGGCGGAGGGGGCGGTGACCTCGGCGGTCGTGGCGTCCGTACGGCATCTGGACACGCCGTACGACCGGCTGCTGATGAGCGGGGTGCCGCGGCACGAGGCGCGGCGGCGGATCGCGGCGGCGGTGGAGACGGTGCTGAGGGGGTGGACCGAGGCGGGGCTCGGTTCCGCCGGGTGACCGGTCGGGGGCCACGACAGCGCGGCCGGGCGGGCGTACGCCGTTCGGCCGTGGTCACTGTGCTCGTACGGGATTTCACTTGTGGTGAGGAAGGGTGCCGGGGCAGGATGCCGGCTCGACGGGCGGGAGAGGCTTACATGATCGACGGACCGTACTTCGTGCTGACGGTGCTGGGTGTGCTCGGGACCGGCCTGGTGGCCGGGGTGTTCTGTGGCTTCTCGACCTTCGTCATGCGGGGCCTGGCCACGCTGCCGCCCGCGCATGGGGCAGCCGCGATGAACGCGATCAACGTGGCCGCGGTGACACCGCCCTTCATGATCGTGTTCCTCGGGTCGGCCGTACTGTGCGCGGTGATCGCCGTGGTGACGTTCGTACTGTGGCCGGACGAGGGGACGGTGGAGCTGCTGGTGGGCAGCGCGCTGTACCTGTTCGGCTCGTTCGGGGTCACCATAGTCGCGAACGTGCCGCGCAACGACGCGCTGCTGAAGCTCGACCCGGGCACCTCTCAGGCGGCCGCGTACTGGCCGGCGTATGTGCGCGAGTGGACCATGTGGAACCACGTCCGCACGGTTGCCTCGGCCGGGGCGGCGGTGGCGTACGTGCTGGCCCTCACCTGAGCACTCCGGCAGGTGCTGTCCCGTCCCCTGCGGGTGCGCCGCCGCGGACGTATCGTGGCCGGAAGGAGTGCCGCCCGACGACGCACGGCCTGTCACACGCGCACGCAAGGAAGACGGCCATGGCCGACCCCAAGGGTTTCATGACCACCCCCCGCCAGGACTGGCCGCGCAGGCCCGTCGAGGAGCGGGTCCGGGACTGGGACGAGGTCTACGTCCCCGGCGCCCTGCTGCCGATCATCAGCAAGCAGGCCGACCGCTGCATGGACTGCGGCATCCCCTTCTGCCACGAGGCCTGCCCGCTGGGCAACCTGATCCCCGAGTGGAACGACCTGGTGTCGAGGGAGGACTGGCGGGCGGCCGCCGACCGGCTGCACGCCACGAACAACTTCCCGGAGTTCACCGGCCGGTTGTGCCCGGCGCCGTGCGAGGCGGGATGCGTTCTGGCGATCAACCAGCCTGCCGTCACCATCAAGAATGTCGAGTGCGCCATCGCCGACCGGGCGTGGGAGGAGGGCTTCGCGCCGTCGAGGCCGCCGGAGCGGCTGTCCGGCAAGACGGTCGCGGTGATCGGTTCGGGACCCACCGGGCTGGCCGCGGCCCAGCAGCTGACCCGGGCCGGGCACACGGTCGCCGTGTACGAGAGGGACGACCGGCTCGGCGGGCTGATGCGGTACGGCATCCCCGCGTTCAAGATGGAGAAGCAGCATCTGGAGCGGCGGCTGGAGCAGATGCGGGCCGAGGGGACCAAGTTCCGTACGTCGACGGCGGTCGGGCGGGACATCAGGGCCGATGAGCTGCGGACTCGCTACGACGCCGTGGTGCTCGCCACGGGGGCGACCGCGTGGCGCGAACTCGACGTGCCGGGGCGTGACCTGACGGGCATTCACCAGGCGATGGAGTATCTCCCGCTGGCCAACCGGGTGTGCGAGGGCGATCTGGAGACGTCCCCGCTGTCGACCGCCGGGAAGCACGTCGTCATCGTCGGCGGCGGCGACACCGGGGCCGACTGCCTGGGCACGGCCGTCCGGGAGGGCGCCGCGTCCGTGACCCAGCTGGACATCTACGCGCTGCCGGACACCGAGCGCGACGAGGACACCGAGCCCTGGCCGACGTATCCGGTGCGGGTCTACCGGCTGTCAGCCGCGCACGAGGAGGCCCGTGACCTGCGGACGGCTCGGGTGGCCGACGCGGACGCGCGGCTGTTCGCGGCGTCCACGCTGCGCTTCGACGGTGATGCGGCGGGCCGTGTGCGGTCGCTGCACCTGGTCGAGGTGGACGCGCGGCGCCGCCCGGTGGAGGGCAGCGGGCGGACGCTCCCGGCCGACCTCGTGCTGCTCGCCCTCGGCTTCTCCGGGCCCGACCGGAAGGACGGGCTCGTCGACCAGCTGGGGCTGGAACTGGAGCCCCGCGGCACGATCGCGCGTGACGCCGGTTTCGCCACGAACGTGCCCGGCGTGTTCGCCGCGGGGGACGCCGCCCGGGGCCAGTCGCTCATCGTCTGGGCGATCGCCGAGGGGCGGGCCGTGGCGGCGGCGGTCGACCGCCATCTGACGGGTAGTTCGACCCTCCCGTCGCCGATCGGACCGTACGACAGGCCCATGGCGGTGTAGGAGTGGCCACTTCCCGGATCACGTCGGGGTCGTACGACCGGCATGTACGGCGTATGCGGCAGCGGTACCGCGGCTGCCGCCCGGCACCGAGGCGTCCACGGTCAAGGCCGCCGACCGGCTGGTCATCGCCCTCGGCGCGTTCCGGCGCTCGGAGAGCTATGCCTTGCGTCCCACCGCTCCGTATCCCGGAATCACCCCGTCGTCCTGCCCGGGTACGGGCTCGCCCAGGTCGGGGTGCCAGCGGTGGGGCATCTCGACGCCGGGCTCGACGAGGTCGAGGCCGTCGAAGAAGCGGGTGAACTCCTCGCGGGAGCGCAGGGCCAGGGTGACACCGGCGGCGCGGAGCTTCTCGGTGGCCGCCTTCGACTCCTCCGGCGTGAAGTCGGCCGTGGCGTGGGTGATGACCAGGTAGCTGCCGGAGGGCAGTTCGGCGAGCAGCCGGCGGACCAGATCGTGTGCGCCGTCCTCGTCGGAGACGAAGTGCAGCAGCGCGATGAGCGACAGCGCGACGGGCCGGGTGAGGTCCAGGACCTTCCTCGCGCCCTCCAGGATGGCGTCCGGGTCGCGCACGTCGGCCTGGAGGTACTCGCTCGCCCCCTCGTCCGTGCCGCGCAGCAGGGCCGCCGCGTGGGCCAGCACGATGGGGTCGTTGTCGCAGTAGACGATCCGGGCGTCGGGGGCGGTCTCCTGGGCGACCTGGTGGAGGTTGGGCTCGGTCGGGATGCCGGTGCCGACGTCCAGGAACTGCCGTACGCCGTTGCGGGCCAGCCAGCGCGTGGCCCGGTGCATGAACGCGCGGTTGACGCGCGCCATGACCGGAACCCTCGGGTCGAGGGTGAGCATCTGCCGGCCCATCTCCTCGTCGACCGGGTAGTTGTCCTTGCCACCGAGGTACCAGTCGTACATCCGCGCCGGATGCGGTCTGCTCGTGTCGATCGCGACGGCCGAGGTGGGGTCCTGCCCGGTCATGAGGCACTCCATAAGACACAAGGGGTGATCAATTCAGCACCAGCGTAAGGAAGTTGAGCAACACAAACGGCGGAAGGCGAGAATGGCCATCACATCAGGACAGCAGGAAGTCCGCCTCCCCCGCCTTCGCCCCTTCGATGAAGGCCGTCATCTCGTCCGTGGTATAGATCAGCGCCGGACCGTCCGGGTCGGTGGACTGCCGCACGGCGATCCGGCCGTCGGCGAGCTTCATCGCCTCCAGGCAGTTCCCGCCGTTCCCGCCGCTCCACGGCTTGTGCCAGCCTTCGCTGCCCAAGTCGCGCGCGGGCATGCCGTTGTAGACGTGTTTGCGCGGCTTGATGCGATCCATTCACAGCTCCTTGCGGAGATCCCTGAGGATCTCCTTCGTGCGATGTGCCGTAGCGGCCTGCGCCGCCATGCGGTCCATGACCTCGAGGTGGGTCGCCACCTCGGCGCGCGCGTCGAGGTAGACCGCGCCGGTCAGGTACTCGCTGTAGACCATGTCCGGCAGTTCGGGCATGGCAAATCGGAACAGCACGAACGGCCCGTACGTGCCCGGGTGCGGCCCGCCGGCGAACGGGGCGACCTGCAACGTCACGTTGGGCAGCTTCGTGGCCTCGAGCAGTTTGTCGATCTGGGCACGCATCACCTCCGGCCCGCCGACCGGGCGCCGCAGCACGGTCTCGTCCATCACGACCCACAGCCGGGGCGCGTCCTCGCGGGTGAGCAGTTCCTGCCGCTGCATCCGCAGGGCGACATGGCGCTCGATGTCGTCGGGCCGGGTCTGGCCGATGGCGCCCGCCCGGAGCACTCCGCGCGCGTAGTCCTCGGTCTGCAACAGCCCGGGGACGAAATGGGGCTCGTAACTGCGGATGACCCCGGCCGCGCCCTCCAGGCTCACGTACATCGAGAACCAGCCGGGCAGGATGTCGTGGAAACGCTGCCACCAGCCGGGTTTGTTCGCTTCCTCGGCCAGTTGGACGAAGGCGTCGGCCTCCTCGTCGGAGATTCCGTAGGCCTTCAGGAGCAGTTGCAGATACGGGATTTTGAGCGCGACCTCGGCCATCTCCATACGGCGGACCGTGGCGGGGGCGACGCGGAGGATGCGGGCGGCCTCCTCGCGCTTCATCCCGGCGCGTTCCCGCAGGTCCAGCAGGCGCCGACCGATGACGACCTGGCCCACCGTCGGCGCGGACCGCGGTTCGCTCACGCTCCACCTCCACGAAGAGTTCTGACGAGCCGGCCACAAAAGAACGCTGACAGCCCGGCGGCGCCATTCGAAGACCTTTTCGAAGAGCCGGATATCCGAACAATCGTTCCGAACAGAGCTTCGACGATCTCAACTGGCGCCGCGCGAGGTGCTGTTGCGAGCAGTGTGCCACGGCCTTCCAGACCGTCACACAGCACTCTGCAATTTTCAGAGTGACACTTGCCAAGTGTTCACGGCGGGGCGATAGTGGCAAGCGTGATTCCGTCCGCGCCCTTAGGAACAGCCGCCGCCGCAGGCCCTCTCGGCCTGGGTGCCACCTCGGAAGCGAGCCCCGTCGGGGCCACTGCCGAGCGCCGGTTCCGTTTCGAGCTGGCCGCACATCCGGGTTCTCCCGCACAGGCCAGACGCCTGACGCGGGCCCGGCTGACCGGCTGGTCGGTGTGCGAGGACACGTGCGACAGCGCGGCCCTGGTGGTTTCCGAGCTGGTCACCAACGCCATCGTGCACACGGCGAGCACACACATAGTGTGCGAGCTGCACGACGGCGACGACCAGGTGCGGATAGCCGTGCGTGACGAGGGCTGCGCCCCGGGCCAGCCCCACGCGGCCGGCCGCACCCGGCCCGAGGAGGAGCACGGGAGGGGACTGCTTCTCGTCGACGCCCTCTGCGACGCCTGGGGTGCCCATGAGCACGGCCCCGGGCTGCTGGTCTGGGCCGAGCTGCCGCGCACGGCGGACACCGCACGCGACCCGGCGCAGCCCCGGAACGACCTGGGCTGGGGCGCCCGGCCGAAGCCGGGGCCGTCCGACGAGCCGGGCGACGGGGACGAAGCACACCGGGCACGCCATGCGAAGACCGCTCAGGATGTTCCCCCGCAGGAACGACGCCGAGAGCGGGGACCGGCATGAGCCCCGGGCGCGGCGGCCGCGTCCTGAACCTGGACACCCTGGCCCGGCTCCGGCGCGGGCTGCGGACGACGGGCCCGGCTCTGCGGCTGCCCGTCCCCGACGGCATGACCGCCCCGCTCGGCTGCGACGCGGTCGCGATACCCGCCCGTTTCGGCCGGCTGGTGATGCCCCGGCTGCCCCGCGTGGGCTGCGTCTACGCCGATCAGACGCACTGGTGGTGGCTGGTGCCGTCCGACTCCGACCACGCCCTGGAATGGCCTGCCCCGGCGCACTACGCCACCGGAGCGGTCGTCCCGGACCTCCCTGAGCTGCCCGAGCTGATCCACCGCCCGGACGGCAAGCTGCCGTACACCCCGCCGATACCGCTGTATCTGGCCCTGTGCCGCGTGACGGGGACCGCTCCGGCCTGGTCGCGGCCGGTCAGCGCATAGAGCTCGTCGAACTCGCCGGACACGCTCGGCCGGGGCACACGCACCACCCCTGCGACTCCGCGCCGTCCCACGCCTCCGACGGCCGGGTCGTGCGCCCGCGCGCCTCCGGCGCCCCGGGCTGCGCCCTGCCCCGGCGGGCTCCGCCCCGCAATAGTGACCGTTCGTCCACGAGCGGGGCACGAAATGGGAGGTCGGTCGACGGTGGGGAAGAAGCGGACCGCGCCTGAAGTGTCCGAGTCGGAGCGGCTGCTCTTCGGCGGGCCGCTGCGTTACGACATGGGCTGGAACCAGCACGCCGACGCGTTCCTGGAGCTGAACTTCCGCGCCATGATCACCAGGCTGCCGTCCCTGCTGGCGTCCAGCCTCCGGCTCGCCCGGCAGGCCGACCGGGGCGCCGCGCGGGTCGTGCTGGCCGCCGAGGCGGGCCGGGGCGTGGCGCAGGCGGTGGCACTGCTCGCCGTCAACAGCGCGCTGGCACGGCTGATGGGCGGCGGCCCGATCGAGGACCGGCTGCGCGGCGCCGTCCCCGCGCTGGTCACGGTGGCCGTCGTGATGCTGCTCGCGGCGCTGCTGCGGGCCACGAGCACCTACGCCACCGGACGGCTGGAGCCCAAGGTGGAGCGGGTGGCGACCGAGCAGTACCTGGAGCGGGCCGCGGCCGTCGAACTGGCCGCGATCGAGGACCACGCCTTCCACAAGCTGCTCGACACCGCGCAGTACGGAGCCGCCTCCGCCCGCCGGATGATCATGTACGGGACGCGGGTGATCAACGCGATGATCTCGCTGGTCGCGGCGGCCGGTGTCCTGACCGTGCTGCACCCGGCGCTCCTGCCGCTTCTGGTGACGATGACGCTGCCGAGCGCCTGGAGCGCGCTGACCGTGGCCCGGCGGCGCTACGAGTCCTTCCACGCCTGGGTGCAGCACGCCCGCGCGGGCCGGCTGCTCGGCAATCTGCTGATCGAGCCCGAGGCGGCCCCCGAGATCCGGGTGCACGGGGTGGGCGCGTTCCTGCTGCGGCACTTCCGCGCGATGTCGGAGACGGCGGAGGCCGAGCAGGCCCGGCTGGCCCGGCTCGCCGCCCGTACCGGCCTGATCGCGGCGGCCTGGACGGGCCTGGCGACGGTGGCGACGTACGCGACGCTCGGCGGGCTGCTGCTGGCCGGGGCGATGGCCCTGTCGGTGGCGGGTACGGCGGTGATCGCGATCCGGACCGGCTCGCAGAGCCTCGACACGCTCGTCGTGGAGGTCAACGCGCTGCACGAGGAGGCCCTCTTCGTCGGCGACCTGGAACGGCTGTACACCGAGGCGGCACAGCGGGCGATCCCGGTGGGCGGCCGGCCGCTGCCGGAGGACCCGCGCGAGATCCGCTTCGAGAACGTCACGTTCCGCTATCCGGGCGACTCCGCCCGCCCCGCCCTCGACGACGTGTCGCTCGCCCTCCCGCTGGGCCGGATCGTGGCGCTGGTCGGCGAGAACGGCTCCGGCAAGACGACCCTGGTCAAGCTGCTCGCCGGGCTGTACACGCCGGAGAAGGGGCGCATCCTCTGGGACGGCGTGGACGCGGCGACCGCCGACCGGCACCGGCTGGCCGAGCGGATCGCGATGGTGGCGCAGGACTTCAAGCGGTGGCCGTTCACGGCCCGGGTGAACGTCGCCCTGGGGCGCACGTCGCAGCCGGTGTGCGAGCAGCGGCTGGCCGCGTCGATCGCCGAGGCCGGGGCCGAGACGGTGATCGCGGACCTGCCGCGCGGGCTGGACACGCTGCTCGCCCGCAACTTCAGCGGCGGGCACGAACTGTCGGGCGGCCAGTGGCAGCGGCTGGGCATCGCCCGGGCGGCCTACCGCAGGGGCCGCATCCTGATCGTGGACGAGCCGACGGCGGCCCTGGACGCCCGGGCCGAGCTGGAGGTCTTCGAGCGGATCCGCGCCCTGGCCGACAGCGGCCAGACGGTCGTACTGATCACGCACCGGCTGGCGTCCGTGCGCCACGCGGATCTGGTGCACGTCCTGGACCAGGGCCGGCTTGTGGAGTCCGGGACTCCGGACGAGCTGCTGGCGACCGGCGGTCTCTACGCCGAGCTGTACGCGCTCCAGGCGGAGCAGTTCGCGCCATCACCCACGGCGGCCCCGGATCCCACCACGGTCCCGCCGGTCGCCCCGGTCCCGAAGGTGCCGGCGCCGAAGGCGGGCTGAGCCACGCCGGACTCGGGGCACGCGTCAGGCCGCGGCGTCGGCACCGTCCCCGCTGCGCACGATCACCAGGAACATGTCCGTGGCGAGGTCCATGACGACCTCGGCAGGCAGGCCCTCCAGACGCCGCGCCTGCGCGAACTCCTCCGCCGGCCAGGAGCCACGCGGCCCACCGGCGGGAAAGCTCTCGAGCACCGTTCGCCCGTTCACCCTGCACCTCCATGTCGCGCTGTACTCGTAGAGTTAAACGCCAACCATGGGGTGAACGGCTCACGAAGTGACGGTTCTGAGACGTAGTTGACACTCGTTCACCGCCGAGTGTGACGAACCTCTCAGCCTCTTGGCCTATCTGTTCACTTTCCGTATCGGTCGTCGTACTCGTCGTGATAGCGGAAGCGGTCACTTCCCGCAGGTGCCCCAAGGGCCGACGCGCGCCCCTTGGGTTCCTCCCACTCCTCCTGGATGCCCAGTGCGGGAGGTCCAGCAGGCTGGTTCGCCGAGCGGAGGCAGCCCATCCGTGCCTTGAACGGCAGGACCTTCGGGTACGGGGTCCTTGGAACGTCAGGTGTCGTAGTCCTGGATGCGCCGGCCGTGGCTGCGGTCGACGAGGGCGGGCAGGCGCTCCTCCAGTTCCCGTACCACCGCCGGGACGTCGATCGTCAGAAGCACACGGTCACGCATCAGGATCCGTCCGTCGACGATCGTGGTGCGCACGTCGGCGGAGCGGGCGCTGTGCACGAGGGTGGCGGCGAGGTCGTGGACGGGCTGGGTGTGCGGTCCGGTCAGGTCGACCAGGACGATGTCCGCCCGGCGCCCCGGCGCGATGCTGCCGACGCTGTCCCCCAGTCCCACGGCACGGGCGCTCTGGAGGGTGGCGTGGTGCAGGGCTTGGCGGGAGGTCAGCCAGCGGGGGTCGCCCTCGGAGGACTTCTGGACCAGGGAGGTGAGGGCCATCGACTCCCACACGTCGAGGGAGTTGTTGGAGGCGGCGCCGTCGGTGGCGAGCCCGATGTCGACGCCGATGTCGCGCAGGGCGCGGAGCGGCGTGGTGTCGGGCCAGGCGAACTTGAGGTAGCCGCGGGGCGCGGTGGCGACGGCCGTACGACCGGCCGCCCGCTCCAGGACGGGCAGGTCGCGGTCGACGATGCCGGTGCCGTGGGCGAGGAGCACGTCCGTGTCGAGGATGCCGGTGCGTTCCAGTACCTCGATCGGGGTGACGCCGTGGCGGGCGAGGCTGGTCTCGGTCTGCTCGCGGTTCTCGGCGGCGTGGAGGTGCACGGGCAGGCCGTGTTCGCCGGCGAGCCGGGCGGTGGCGGCGAGGTCGGTGTCGTCGACCGTGTAAGGGGAGTGCGGGGCGAGGGCGGTGGTGATGCGGCCGTCGGCAAAGCCGCGGTGCCGGAGCGCGAACTCCAGTGACCGCTCTTGACCTTCGGGGCCCGGCGAGGAGAAGTAGGCCTCACCCAGCAGCGCCCGCATGCCGCATTCCGCGACCACTTGTGCCACCGCGTCCATGGCGAAGTAGTGGTCGGCGAAGCAGGTGACGCGGCGGCGCGGATCATCTCGGCGCAGGCGAGCCGCGCCCCCAACTCGACGTCCCTTTCCGTGAGGTTGGACTCCACGGGCCAGACGACGTCGTTGAACCACTCCTGCGTGGGCAGGTCCTCGGCGAGGCCGCGCAGCGCGACCATCGGCGCGTGCGTGTGACAGTTGATCAGACCGGGCAGGGCGACCTGGCCCCGGGCGTCGAGGCGCTCGGCGGCGGCCAGGTCCGCGGCCCCGGCGGTGGTCGTCACCGCCTCGACGACGCCGTTCCGTACGACGATCGCGGCGTCCTCCTCGAACCCGATGCGCTCTTGATCGTCGTGCACGAGGACGGTACATGCGCTGATGATGAGGTCGGCGGGACTGTCCGCGGCAGAAGGCGTCATCGCGCCAACGTACGACGAGGTCGTAGGGAGGCATGAGCCGAACCTCACATCCCGTCGCGGCTCTGTCGCGGGGCGGGCCGGGCGAGCACCCTGGCCCCACCACCCCGTCTGTCGGCTTCTGAAAGGAGCCCGGCATGCTCCTCGGCACCTGGAACCTGGAGAACCTCTACCGGCCCGGCGGCCCGTACGGCCCGAAGGACGAGGCCGCGTACGGGGCGAAGCTCGCCGCGCTCGCCGCCGTGATCACGGAACTCGACCCGGCCCTGCTCGGCGTGCAGGAAGTAGGGGACCCCGAGGCCCTGAAGGACCTGGCCGGGATGCTCGACGACGACTGGCATCTCGCCCTGTCCGAGCATCCGGACAGCCGGGGCATACGGGTCGGGTTCCTGAGCCGTACGGCCCTGACGGTGCTGGCCGACACGACGGCGTTCCCGGCGGAGCTGCGTCCCGTGCAGGTGGACGACTCGGGGGTGACGGTGGCGCGGGCGGGGCGGGGCTTTCTCGCCGTCGAGGTCGAGGACGGGCCGCTGCGGGTGGCCGTCTGTCACCTGAAGTCCAAGCTGCTGTCGTACCCGAACGGCCGGTTCCAGCCGCGCGGCGAGGGCGAACGGGCCCGGTACGGCGCCTATGCCCTGTACCGCAGGGCCGCCGAGGCGACGGCCCTGCGCGCCCTCGCGGACGAGCTCCTGGACGGCGACGGGCGGGCCAGGGACGTGGCCGTACTGGGCGACCTGAACGACGAGGTGCAGGCGGCGACCACACAGATCCTGCTCGGCCCGCCCGGCTCGGAGATCGGCACGCCGGGGTTCGAGAGGGCCGACGAGGGCGATGCGGCCCGGCTGTGGGACGTGGCCCCGCTCATCCCGCCCGGACAGCGCTACTCCCGCGTGAACTCCGGGCGGCGCGAGCTGATCGACCATGTGCTGGTGAGCCACCGCCTGGTGCACCGGGTGACGGCGGCGGGCACGGGCCTGCCCGGCGAGGGCCCGCCCGGTCTGCCGTCGGTCGGCCCCGACCCGGCGCAGCGGCGGGGCGCGCCCGGGTCGGACCACGCGCCGGTGTGGATACGGGTCGGGGGCTGAGCATCATCGACGTCCCGGAGCGCCTGACCTGGGCGGTGCAGGTCCTCGACCCGGCACCCGGCGACCGGGTGCTGGAGATCGGCTGCGGCCGGGGCGTCGCCGTCGCGCTGATCCGCGACCGCCTCGTCACGGGCACCGTCACCGGCATCGACCGCTCCGCCAAGGCGATCGATGCGGCAAGCCGCCGCAACAGCGACGCGCTCGCCACCGGACGGGCCGCCTTCCACACGCGGGCGCTGGAGGACGCCGACTTCGCCACCGGCTCCTTCGACAGGATCCTGGCGGTCGATGTGAACCTCTTCCGGACCCGCCAAGCGGACCGGGAACTGGCCGCGCTGAGGCGCTGGCTCGCGCCGGGAGGCCTGCTGTGCCTGTGCTGGGAACCGCCGGACGGGAAGCGGGCCGGGGAGATCGCCGCGAAGGTGGAGCCGGCGGTCGCGGGGCACGGGTTCGCGACCGAGGTGCGCCGGGCGGCGACCGCGCGGGGCGCCGGCCTGGTGGGGGTGTTGGGCGTGGCGGTCGTGCCGGGGCGGCTATCCGGCGAGGGGCGTCCCGGGAGGTCGTAGCCCCACCCGCTCCACCGGTCCGGCGAGTTCGTCGAGGAGGGCGTGGAGGCGCTCGGTGTGCTCGGGGCCGATCCGTCCGGTGTCGTCGAGGTGAACGGCGCAGGCGGTGGTGGTGTCGACGAGGCGTTCGAGGAGGCCGGCCACCTCGTCGGCGCCCTCGGTGTGCCGGGCGAGGGCGGGCAGTTCGTGCGCGGACAGGGAGATGGCCGTCCGGGCCTCGGCGAGGGTGCGGTAGGCCTCGCGGCGCAGGGTCCAGCGGGTGGCGCGGTGGGCGGTGGGGGTGACGGGGTGGTCGTGGGTGCCGCGCCGGGAGGGCGTGCCGGACGTACCGATGCGCGGGGCGTCGGTCTCGTCGAGGACGTGAGTGAGGTAGGCGTACGCGGCCTCGCTCGCCGCGGCGAGCCGGGCGCGCACTCCCCCGCCCCGCTGTCCGGGCATCGGCAGGTGCCCGACGATCAGCACGATCGCGCAGGCCAGCAACGTCTCGCCGATCCGCCCCATGGAGGCCTGCGGCTCGCCGCCGACCATGACCAGGGCGAGGACGAGGACGGTGACGACGGCGGTCTGGGCGGCGAAGTGCCGGGTGGCGACGGGGATGAGCGCTCCGCTGAGGGCGACGAGCGCGATGAGCCCTTCGGGCCGGGGCAGGACGGCGGCGAATCCGGCGAAGACGACGGCGCCGAGCACGGTCCCGGCGGCCCGGTTCAGCACCCGCGAGGCCAGCGGCCCCAGGTCGGGCTTGACGAGGAAGACGGCGGTGGCCGGCAGCCAGTACCAGTGCTCGTGCTGCCCGTACCACTGGCCCTGGTGCAGGGCCTGGGCGGCTGCCGAACTGGCCCCGAAACAGAGGGCGACACGCAGCCCGTACTCGCGTCCGGCGCTGCCGAAGGCGGCGCGCAGCCGGTCCCTGGGCGTACGGGGCCGGGTGTGCAGATCGCCGCCCCTGCCCTGGTCGAACACCTCGGCGGCGTGCAGGAGGGCGTCGTCGAGGGCGCGCAGGGCGGGCGCCGAGCGGGAGGGGGCGGGCAGGGGCCCGGTGTGGCTGTTGCCGCGTACGGCGGCGGCGAGCCGCCGGGGCCCTTCGGAGGCCCGCTCGGCGACGGCCTCTCCGTCCCACGCCAGCGCGGTGGCGGCCTCGGCGAGGGGCAGGGCGGCGGCGTACTGCGCGTGCAGCCGCCGCTCGGCGAAGGAGGAGGCGTACCGCCGCAGCCGGGGCCCGGCGAGGGCGTCCTGCGCGTGGTCGAGAGCGGCGGTGAGCGCGGCCCGGCGACGCATGGCCTCGGGCCCGCCGACGGCGTCGAGCAGCTCGGCGACGGCGTCGTACACGGCGGCGACGGCCTTCCGCTCCCCGTCGAACCGGAAGTCCCCGGCGAGGGAGCCGGGGGTGGGCAGCACGAGCCGGAGCACCAGCAGCCACCCGGCACCCGCGACGTAGGCGAGCGCACGCTCCCACCCCGGCTCCGGCAGGGGCATCCCGGCCCCGATCGCCGAGGCGACGAGCAACTGCGTCCCGACGGCGGACGCGACGGGCCCGATCGCGCTGATGCTCCCGGCGAGGAGCCCGATGAACGTGAGGATCACGGTCAGCACGACCGCGCCGGTCTGCTGCCCGGCGTACGTCCCGGCCACCAGCCCCAGGGCACCGCCCAGCGCGGGCACCCCGATCCGCTTGACCGAAACCCGCCGGCTCCCGGGCCGGTCGTTGATCCCGGCGAGCATGGCGGCGATGGCGGCGACGACCCCGAGCGAGGTGCGCCCGACCTGCACGGCCACCAGCAACAGCGGCCCCGCGGACAAGGCCCCCCGCGTCACGGCACTCCAGGGCACCGGCCCCCGCTGAGCGCGCAGGGCGTGCGCGAGCCAGGGCGGCAACTTGAGAGGGACACGGCGGGAGGGGGACACAGGGCTCCTGTCGACTCGTCGAGGGCAGGGGTGGGCCTTCGGGCGACGGTGGCCGGGCTGGGGTGTGGGTGCCCACAGTAGGCGGGGTTCCTGGAGGGAAGGTTGCCGGAACGTGACGGAGTACGGGAAAGCCGGGTTCTTTATGAACGCAATCGGCGACGGCGGTGCCCGGTCAGCTGCGCGCCGCCTCCACGGCCCGGTTCAGGAGCGTCTCCACGTCGGTGACCTTCTGCTGGAGCTCGTCCGGAGCGCCGGTGAGGGTGCCCAGGATCGCGTCCACTTCGCGCAGGCCCGCCCGCGCGACGAGGCCCTTCTCGTTCGTGACCCACTCCCCCCGCGCCGCCAGCACCGCATGCGCCGTCTGTGTCGCGGCGAGGGCGATCGCGCCCGCGGCCTGGGTGAGGGCGCCCTTCGGCGCATGGCCCGCCTCCGCCACCTCGTGTTCGACGACGTCGAGATCGCGGTAGTGCACGTCCACGCGCCGGCCGTCGATGGTCAGCCAGGCGCCGCCGTTGAAGACGCCGCCGCCCCACGCGCCGAGCTCGCAGACCTCGCCCTCCCAGCCGACCGCACGCAGGTCGTCCGGGTCGAATTCGCCCCGGTAGTAGACCGCCAGGTCCCAGTCGCTGTCCGGGCGTTCGGTGCCCTGGGCGCGGGAGCCGCCGAGGGTGACGGCCCGGACGCCGGGGAGGGCGGCGAGGCGGTCGGCGGTGGTGTCGAGGAAGGTTCGGTCCGGGAGGGTGGTGGGCACGGGCACGGCTCCTCGGCGGGCGGGGCGGGCTCTGGTTGAAGCGTAGGGGACGGCTCGGTCGGGGTGAACCGAAATACGGGTGCGTCCGCGCGCCGGAGCCCGCATGATCGGCGGGTTGCCCTTGGCTGCCGCCCGTAGATCGGAGACCCCCTGTGATCCAGCGAGTGACTGTCCCGAGCCTGTTTCCGCCGCCCACCTACTCCCACGCATCCGTCGTCGAGGCCGGCACGCGGCTGGCGTTCCTCGCCGGGTCCGTCCCTCTGGACGCCGACGGCGAGCTCGTCGGTCCCGGAGATCCCGCGCGGCAGGCCGAGCAGGTGATCGCCAATCTGCGGGAGCAACTGGCCGCGGTGGGCAGCGACCTGGCGCACGTCGTGGCGACCGACGTGTACGTCGTGAGCGGCGAGCCGGCCGTGCTGTCGGCCGTCTGGGACGTCGTCGAGGCGTCCGGGCTCAGCGCCGGTCCGCACTCGTCGACCCTCATCGGCGTGGCGTGCCTCGGGTACACGGGGCAGCTGGTGGAGATTACGGCGACAGCGGTCGTGCCCGGCGAGCCGCCGGCCTGAGGCCTGAGGAGAACGCCATGTTGATCGAGCACCGAGGGCGGCGCCCCGTCGTCCCCGAGTCCGCGTACGTCGCCCCGACGGCCGTCCTGTGCGGGGCCGTCGTCCTCGGTGAGCGCAGCCGGGTGCTGCACGGGGCCGTGCTCACCGCCGAGGACGGGGAGGTGCGGGTGGGCTCGGACGTCGTCGTCATGGAGAACGCTCTGGTGCGGGGGCGGGCCAAGCACCCCGCGGTGATCGGTGACGCCGTGCTCGTCGGCCCGCACGCCCATGTCAACGGGGCGACCCTTGAGGACGAGGTCTTCGTGGCCACCGGCGCCTGCGTTTTCCCGGGCGCTGTCGCGAGCACCGGATCCGAGCTGCGGATCCACAGCGTGCTGCACGTCAACTCCGTGCTGCCGCCCGGCACCGTCCTGCCCATCGGCTGGATCGCGGCGGGGGCGCCCCGGGCCCGGCTCTTCGCCCCCGGCGAGCACGACGAGCTGTGGCAGGTGCAGGAGGCGTTGGACTTCCCCGGCACGGTGTACGGCATCCCGCGCGGCACCTCGATGCGGGAGGTCATGGCCCGGCAGGTGCGGTTCTACGGGGCCCATCGCGACGACGTCACTCTCGACGGCCCGTCATGAGCCAGTGCCCTTCGGGCGTCCCCACACCCTCCGTTTCGCCAGCGGCTCGGCGTAGCTCCCCACCCGGCTCGTCGTCAGCCCCAGCGCCACCAGCGACTCCGCCAGTTTGACCGCCGCGCCGACCCCGTCCACGACCGGCAGCCCCAGCTTCTCCCCGACCACCCGCTGCAACCCCGTCATGCCGGCGCAGCCCAGCACCAGTACCTCGGCCCCGGCCGCGCAGGCCCGCTCGGCGGCGGCCAGGAACGCCGTCTCGGTGCGCTCGTCGTCGCCGAGGTCGAGCACGTTCAGGCCCGTGCCGACGATCGCGGCGCAGTTGCGGGCCACACCCGCCGTCTCCAGGCTGTCCTCGATCTGGCCGACGGACCTCTCCAGCGTGGTGACGACGCCGTAGCGGCGGCCCAGCAGACAGGCCAGATGTGCCGCCGCCTCGGTGATGTCGACGACCGGTACGCCCACCAGTTCCCGGACGCCCTCGCGCCCGTGCTCCCCGAAACCGGCCATGACGACGGCGTCGTAAGGCGGTCCGTCGTACGTCCGCAGCGTGTCCAGGACGGCCGCGGCGGACAGGTAGCTGTCGAGCCAGCCCTCCGCGGACTCCGGCCCCCATGCGGGGGTCAGTCCGGTCACGGTGGTGCCCGGACCTGCGGCGGCCCGGGCACCTCGTACGATCTCCTCGGTCATCTCCTGCGTGGTGTTGCAGTTGGTGACGACGATCCGCACGTCTCTCAGACCTCCACGGCCACGCGCTCGGCGGCACGTTCGCTGCGGCACAGCACCGCGTACAGCCCGGCCGCGAGGGCCGTGCCGATGAACCAGGAGTACGGCGCCACGTCGCTGAAGTCCTTCACCAGCGCGAGCACCGCCGCGACAGCCGCCGCCGGCAGGAACGCCCACAGTGCCTTGGGGTTGACGCCCTTGCGGTAGTGGTAGCGGGAGCCGGGGGTGGCGTCGAAGAGTTCGTCCACGTTCACTCGGCCGCGCTTGACCCAGTAGTAGTCGAGCATGATCACGCCGAACAGCGGGCCGAGGAAGGCACCGAGGCCACCGAGGAAGTAGTTCACGACGGTCGGGTTGGAGAAGAGGTTCCACGGCGTGACGAGCAGGGCCGCGACCGTGCTGATCATGCCGCCGACCTTGAAGGTGATCTTCTGCGGCCAGACGTTGGCGAGGTCGTACGCCGGCGAGACGAAGTTGGCGACGATGTTGACGCCCATGGTGGCGATGGCGAAGGTCAGCGCGCCCAGCACCAGCACCCAGGTGTTGCCGATCTCGGCGACGAGGTAGGCCGGGTCGGTGATCTCCTTGCCGAACACCTCGTAGGCGCCCGCGGTGACGATGACCGACACGATCACGAAGGCCGTGGAGTTGATGGGCAGGCCCCAGAAGTTGCCGCGCTTGACCGACTTGTAGTCGGGCGAGAAGCGGGAGAAGTCGCAGAAGTTGAGCATCAGGGTGCCGTACGTGGCGAGGACCAGGCCGATCGCGCCGAACCACTGGCGCCACTGCTCGCCGACGGAGACCGGGTGCGGGGTCGAGGTGAGCGAGATCGTCCAGCCCGCCTTGGCGAGGATCCACACGGCCAGCACGATCATCACGAGCCAGATCGCCGGACCGCAGAAGTCCTGGAACTTCCGGACCGATTCCATGCCCCGGCTGATGATCGCCGCCTGGACCAGCCACAGCGCGATGAAGGAGACCCAGCCGAGCGCGTCCAGCCCGAGGAACGAGTTGTGCGTCCACGACTCCAGGCTCGGCCAGGCCGCGAGCAGCATCACGTTGACGGCGACGGAGGCCAGGTAGGTCTGGATGCCGTACCACATGATGGCGATCACGGCCCTGATCAGCGCCGGGATGTTGGCGCCCCAGACGCCGAAGGCGATCCGGCTGACGACCGGGAAGGGGACGCCGTGGCGCTGCCCGATCTTCCCCATCCAGTTCATGCCGATGTAGATGATCACGAAGCCGACCAGCAGGGACGTGAAGATCTGCCAGACGTTCATGCCCAGGAAGAGCAGCCCGGCGGCGAAGGTGTAGTTGCCGAGGTTGTGGACGTCGGACATCCACATGGCGAAGAGGTCGAAGACCTTCCAGTTGCGCTTCTTCGCGGGCGCGAGGTCTTCGTTTGTGAGCCGGGGATCGGGGACGAACGCTGGTGTGCCGGTGGCTTCGGCACGGTCGGCGAGGGACACGGGGGCCTCCATGAGCAAGGGGACGAAGGAGGACTGCTCTGTGAGGGGTTTGGTATACCAAACTGCGCACATGGTCTCCCCGTCAACCGTTCTGACCGATGTCGCTCTTGTTAACGCCGCGTAAAAGACACCTCGCGTCGGCGAGGATGGGCTTCATGACGAAGATCGAACCCCTCGGAGCGGTGCGCGAACGCGTCACGGCCGACCTGCGGCAGGAGATCATCGCGGGCAGCCTCCGTCCCGGCGATCGCCTGGTCGAACGCGAGCTGGCGGAGCGTTTCGGGGTCTCGCGCGTCCCGGTCCGGGAGGCGATCCGCGCACTGGTCGCCGAGGGCTTCGTCCACTTCGAGACGCCCCGCCGCACGGTCGTACGCCGTCTCACCCCGAACGACGTCAAGGAACTGTTCGAACTGCGCGAGGCTCTGGAGGTCTACGCCGCCGGACTCGCCGCGTCCCGCGCGACGCCGGGGGACCTGGCCGAGGTCCAGGAGCTCCTCGACCGCGCGGCCGCCGCCACCGAGGTCGGGGACGCCGAGCTGATCACGGACCTCAACAGCCGCCTGCACGACCGCATCGTGGCGATGGCCGGCAACAGCCTGCTGACCGAGGCCCTGGAACCGGTCGCCGGCCGGCTGCGCTGGATGACCCGGCGCAACGAGGAGTGGCCCCAGCTCCTCGTGGAGCACCGCGAGCTGTACGAGGCGATCGCCTCGGGCGACCCGGAGCGGGCCCGCGCGCACGCCCTCGCGCATGTACGGACCAACTACCGCTCCACGGTGCGGCATCTGTTCGGGGAGGGGGAAGCGCGCTAATCCTCTTCAGCCGGCGGTCGTCGGCAGTCCCGCCGTCCGCGCGGCCGTCCGCAGGACGTCGCGCAGCATCGCCGGGGTGAGCCGGCCGGTGAAGGTGTTGCGCTGGCTGACATGGAAGCAGCCGAAGAGCTCCAAGCCGTCCAGGCCGAACCGGGCCCCGTGGCCGAAGGCGGGCCGTGGCCGGGGCACGGACCAGCCCGCCTCGGCGAACGCGGGCAGCGCGGCCTGCCAGCCGAAGGCGCCCAGCACGACCACGGCCCGCAACGTCGGTCGCAGCAGCCGCAGCTCCTGAACGAGCCAGGGGCGGCAGGTGTCCCGCTCCTGAGGGGTGGGCTTGTTCGCGGGCGGGGCGCATCGCACGGGCGAGGTGACGCGTACGCCGTACAGCTCCAGGCCGTCTTGGGCGTGCACGGCGGTGGGCTGGGAGGCGAGGCCGACGTCGTACAGCGCCTTGTACAGGACGTCCCCCGAGCGGTCGCCGGTGAACATCCGGCCGGTGCGGTTGCCGCCGTGGGCGGCGGGGGCGAGTCCGACGATCAGCAGCCGGGCGTCCGCCGGCCCGAACCCGGGCACCGGCCGCCCCCAGTACATCCAGTCCGCATAGGCGGCTCGCTTGACCCGGGCCACCTCCTCACGCCAGGAGACCAGCCGCGGGCAGGCCCGGCAGTCCGTGATGCGCCGGTCGAGGAGAGGAAGACCGCTGGCGTCCATCACTCCACCGTAGGCGCAGGTGAGGGCGCGGTGGTCGCGGGGGCCATGGTCCTTGAGGCAGTCCGGACGCGCCGGTACGCCGGGCTCAGACACCGGCGACCCGCGCGGCTCGTTCGCCGGCGCGGCGGCGCCAGAGCAGGGCTCCGGACAGCAGCACGGTACTCGTCAGCAGCCAGGGCAGCGGGCCCGGCCGCAGTGCCCCGGCTACCAGGCCGGTGACCGCGGCTGCCAGTTGCAGGGCGAGGGATTGGACGGACAGGGCGGTGGCGCGCTGCGTGCTGGGGACCCGGCGGTGGAGCAGGTCCTTCTCGTTCGGGGAAGCCGCACCGATGCCGAGGTAGAACAGGCAGAAGCCGACGACCGCGAGGGCCGTGGCGAGCAGGTGTGTGGTGGATGCGGTGACACCGAGCAGCAGCACGCCGCCCGCACAGCCCCCGAGACAGACCAGCATGGCCCGTTCACCGCTGCCCGCCACCCGGGCGGCGAGCGGCGCGAGGTGACTGCCGACACCGCCGCAGACGAAGCCCGCACAGGAGAGTGCGGCATAGGCCATCGCGCCGGAGCCGCTCGCCCCGGTCAGCGCCACGGTTCGGCCCGGCATGAGCAGTTCGATGACGGCCAGGGCACTGCCGACGGCCGCGGCGGTGAGCAGGACCCGCCGGACCAGCGCGTCACGTCCGCCCAGCCGCAGTCCGCCCAGGACGGTGACCGGAACGCCGCGCAGCACGGAACGCAGGGTGGCCGGAGGTCGCGGCGGCTCCCGCAGGGCGGTCAGCACGTAGCAGACGAAGACGACCCTGACCGCGGCTCCCAGCAGCACGGGAACGGACAAGGGCAGCATCGCCCCGGACGTCGCCTCGCTCAGCCGGGCACCGAGACCGGTCCCTGTGCCGAACAGCCAGGGCAGGGCACCGCCGAGCAGGAGGCCGGCCGCGAGTGCGGCGGAGGTCGCGGAGCCGCCTCGCGCCAGGCCCGTCCGCAGCTCGGCGTCCGGGCCGGAATGCGCCTGGACGGTGTCGACGTACCAGGCCTCGGCGGTACCGCTGGCCAGGGCGCGGGCGGCGCCCATGAGCACCGTGCCGGCGGTGAGTACCCAGGCGGTGGTGCCGAGGCCGACCAGGGCGAAGGCGACCACGCTGAGCGCACCGGCCATGGCCAGAACCGGCCGGCGCCCGAGGACGTCGGAGAGCCCTCCCGTGGGCAGTTCCAGTGCGGCCACGGTCAGCGAGTGAGCGGCGAAGAGCCCCGCCACCGCGGCGAGGGACATGCCGCGCTCGCTGAACAGGAGGACCATCGAGGCCATGCCGAGGCCCGGCGGCAGCCATAACAGCGCGCAGACGGTGACGTACCGACGGCGAGCGGTCCATATCCCGGGCGCCTCCGGCGGCTCTCGCAGCTCTGTCATGAGGCGCTCTCGCCATCCGTGTCCTCACGGTCGTGCGGGGCGAGCGGCAGGCCGGCGGTGAGGAGCATGACGTGCTCGGCGCGCGGGTCCTGCGCGTCCCGGGCGGTCAGTTCCTCCAGC
Source organism: Streptomyces sp. NPDC050164 (assembly GCF_044459945.1). Taxonomy (NCBI): domain Bacteria; kingdom Bacillati; phylum Actinomycetota; class Actinomycetes; order Kitasatosporales; family Streptomycetaceae; genus Streptomyces; species Streptomyces sp. NPDC050164. The sequence goes on along the minus strand of NZ_JBITJK010000006.1, from coordinate 34,043 downwards.
TTCCGGGCGACCGTGTCCCAGAGCTCGGTGAGCGATTCGGCCGTCAGCCGGGGCATGAGGTCGCTGATCCCGGACGGCTCCACCCACTCCTGGCCGAACCGCCCGGCGGCCATCTCCGCCTCGTGCCGGGCGAGGGACATCTCCAGGTGCTCCAGCTGCCGCCGCCGGGCCAGGCTGACGAAGGCACGGCCCGCCTCGGAGGACTCCATCGCCTCGTTGCTCCAGGACGTCACGGCGTGCCGGGCCCGCCAGCGCCGCTCCCGCCCGTCGCGGTGCTCGGCCTCGGTGATGAACGCGTACTTCGCCAACACCCGCAGGTGGTAACTGGTCGACGCCGACGACTCCCCCGTCCGCGCGGCGAGCTCACTGGCCGTGGCGGGCCCGTCCTGCCGCAGGAGCCCGAGCAGCTGGATGCGCAGGGGGTGGGTGAGGGCCTTCAGAGCGTGCGTGTCGTGCTCGGGGTCGAGTACGCGCTTGTGCTCGTCGCTGTCCATGCCGGCAGGGTAGGCGGCTATCGACATTCGACAAAAGACTTTTTGCAAAACTTGTTTTGCAGAACTGCCTGGGGGACGATTCCTTGCCCGGACGGCCCGAAATCAGGTGACTCGAAGGACTAAGGTCGGGGACATGGCTTCCGAAGGCGCGGAGAACGACGGGACGGGCGACACGAAGGCCGTGGACCCGAAGGTCGCGGCGGCGATCGCCGCCGCCGAGGCGGCCGGGCCCCAGAGCGGCGAGACCGTCCGCGTCGACAGCTGGATCTGGGCCGTTCGCCTCGTCAAGACCCGTTCTCTGGGCGCCACCGCATGCCGGGGTGGACACGTCCGCGTCAACGGCGAGCGTGTGAAGCCCGCCCACGCCGTACGCGTCGGCGACGAGGTGCGCCTGCGGCACGACGGGCGGGAGCGGGTCGTCATCGTCAAAAGGCTGATCCGCAAGCGGGTCGGCGCCCCCGTGGCCGCCCAGTGCTACATCGACAACTCCCCGCCGCCCCCGCCCCGCGAGGCCATCGCCCCGGCCGGAATCCGCGACCGCGGCGCGGGCCGCCCGACGAAGCGGGACCGCCGCGAAATGGAACGCCTACGCGGCTTGGCCGGCCCGGGCGCGGGCCCAGGCAGCGGCTTCGGTCCCGGCCCCGGTGGAGGGTTGGGCAAACCGAGGCCGTGAGCAGCGCCCGCGGCATGGTCACGCCCGGAGCCGCAGCAGGCGCAGCAGTTCCGCGTTGTGCCCCCGCCGTGCCCAGGCGATGAGGGCGAGCGGCACGATCAGGATGAGCGGCGTTGCCGCGTACTGCCCGTCGAAGACGGCGATCTGGACGACGAACGCGCCCACCATCAGCGCGCCCAACGCCATCGCCGCCACCGACTGGAGCACCGGTATCAACAGGGCGACCGCTCCGGCCAGTTCGAGCGCACCGATGGTGTACATCCCCGCTCTGCCCCAGCCGAGCTCATCGAACGACTCGGCAGCCGACGAGTGCGCGATCAGCTTGGGCAGAGCGCTCGCGATCCCGTAGAAGAGGGCGAGCAGCACCTGGAGACCGCGCAGCGCGATCCGGGCACGCCGCCCGCGAGCGGCCGCGGACTCGGTGACGACGACACCGGCCGGGGCGGAGGGGGCGGCGGTGACGGGAGCGGTGGTCTCGGGCATGGAGGTCTCTGTGGGACGCGGTCCGTGGTGATGTCGCAGGGGTAGACCGCCCCTCGCCCTCGAACTCATCGCCGCCCGGCAGATTTCCACCCCTGCCTCGGCCCGGACCTGCCCCGTCACGGGCAGAGCCGCCGGAGTCTTTCCAACGGGTACGGAGCTGTCCTGCTCACCTCCTGGATCGTTCGGTAGAAGTCCGTCATCACGGCCGCGACCGGCGCATTGCGGGTGAGGATCGCCGCCGTCCCGGGCGGCACCCCGTTGGGCTGTTGTCCTTCGGCCCATGCCCGTATCAGTTCTCCACGTATCTCCCAGTCCGCGCCATGCAGGGCGGTGACCAGCCAGTTCACTAGGTAACTGGCCCTGTAGCAGCGGTCGTAGGTGGCGTGCCGGTCGTAGAAGTCGGTCTCAGCGGGTGAGAGGTCGAAGCGGCTGGACAGGGCGAGGCCGTAGTCGGCGAAGTACAGGCGCCGGCCGTCGGTCAGGACGTTCTCGAAGTGGGCGTCGAAGTGGAGCAGCCCCCGGCTGTTCATGAAGGACGTGCCGGCCCGCAGTTCCCTCTCCACCAGCGAGCACGCCCGGTCGAGAGCCTCGCCGCCCGTTCGTACCCGCGCCGTGAGCCACGCGTGCAACGTCTGGGGTATGTACTCCAGGAACAGCGCTACGCTCGCCGAGGACTGCCGCAGCGCCTCGATACGACGCCGCACTTCCGCGCTGCCTTCCCAGTAGGCCACCGCCCGTTCCACATCGGCCAGTTCCTCCGCCAGCGTGGGCGCCTCGTCCGGCAGAACGCGCCAGTGGTACATCAGCGGAAAGCCCTGGAACTGCCCCGAGAGCACCCAGTTCGTCGTCATCGTGTGGACGGCGACCTCGCGCCACGCCCCGAACCCGGGCCCGCCGACGCCGTACTGGCAGAAGGTGGGGAGCCCGAACACGTTGGCCGTGGACCGGAGGTGTTCCGGCCGCCGCTCCAGGTCCGTCAGGGGCACCCGCTTCACGAAGACCGGCGAGCCGGCCACGTCCATCCGGGCCGACTTCCCGCCAATGCCCGTCCCCAACGGCACGGCCGCGTCCACCAGCTCGCGCAGCTCGGCATCCCCGCACAGCGCCAGGGACGTCGAAACAGTGTCGTAGCCGGTCAGTCGCCCGGCCTCCCTCTCCCCGTGCGGCCCCTCAAGCACCCCGCCCGCCCGGGCCGTCGGGCACCGCCCTCACCCAGACCCGATCCTCCGTCAGGTACTGGTCCACCCTCAGGCCCGTCTCCTCCAGCGCTTCCTCGAACTGTTCCCTGGTCAGCGGTCGTGCCCGGAACGTCTGGGTCCAGACCGCGTCCGGGAACTCGTACTCCGCGCGCACCGAGTCGACCCCGTCGCCGACCGGCTCCGACGACACGATCCGCACGGTGAAGCCGCTGGGGTCCACCCGCTCGCGCGGCACGTTCGTGTGGTAGTCCTCGCCCTCCCGCTGGATCAGCACGGAGCCGCCCTCCGCGACATGCCGCACGCACGTGCGCAGCAGGCCCCGCCGCACCTCGGCGTCCCCGGCGTGCACGAGGAACGACGCGAGCAGCACGACGTCGAACTTCTCGCCCAGGTCCAGGTCCTCGATCGGGCTGCATATCGTCCGCGCCCCGCGTACGCGCTCCAGCATCTCGGCGGACTCGTCCACCGCCGTGACCTTGAACCCGCGCTCCAGCAGCGCATGGGTCATGCGCCCGACCCCGCTGCCCAGCTCCAGGATGCGCGCGCCCGTCGGCGCCGCTGCCGCGATGACGTCCGGTTCGTCCCCCACGGGCAGCCGCGAGTAGAGCTCCACCGCGCAGCCGTCCGGAGTGATGGCCCCGGGTCCGGTCCCCTCGTACCCCTCACGCATTTTCAGCTCCATGCCCTCCCAACGGGCCACAACCGCACGCCCGTTCCCGCCCCCGGCCGCCTTCACCCGACCGAGTGAAGGGGCCACCGGCTTCCGCGAGCCGAGGGCCACGGGTGCCTACAGCGGAACCCAGACGCCTACAGCGGGAACCAGCCGTGCCCCACGTACCAGTGATCGCCCGCCCGCAGGTGATCCCCCACCGCCCGCTCCACCGACGTCCGCCTCGGCAGGCTCGCCACCGGCAGGTCCGGGTCGCCGAAGACGAACCGGACGGGCTCGGTGTCCGCCGGTTCCGGCTCTTCGCCGGGGTCGCGGCCGGCCTCGAAGCGTCCCTGGAAGCGGACGATGTTGGAGTCCGGGTCGAGGTACCGCTTCAACTGCGGGTCAAGCAGCCAGGAGTGGCACACCGCGACCTGGTACCGCTCCTGCGGAAAGTGGCGGGCGAAGAACTCCCGCGCCAGCTCCAGGGAACGGCCGCAGGCCGCCGGGGACAGCGGCCCGTGGAAGTCCGGGATGTGCAGGTTCAGACAGGGCTCCCCCGGCGTCACGTCCAGCCCGGCCGCCGCCACCGCCCGCCCCGTCCGCTGCCCGAGGCGCGCCCGCTCGAACTGAAGCCGCCCCAGCTGGTACAGCTCACCTCGGAAGTGGTGCGTGAGCCACTGGGGGACCTTCACCCCTCCCCTGCCGTGCTGCCGTCGATGGTGTGCCATGTTCCGCCCGAGGTCGGCGAGCGTGCGGCGGCTGACGTCGGCGGTGACACCCCGCTCCTGGTGGTATGCGCGCGTGTACGGCAGCGCCGCGACGAACACGTACACGGCGAAGTACGGGCCCACCGCCGCCGGGGCCTCCTCGACCCGCTCAGCGAGCGGTACCGCGGCCCCGATCTCCCCGATGTCCCGCACCAGGTCGTCGACGCACTCCTCCAGGAACCTCATGGCCCCGGTGTCCGCGGTGAGCGTCCGCCGTAGAGCGACCAGGTCGTTGATGTCCTCGTGCGGCACCGCGAGGTCGAGCAGGATCTCGGGGAACGCGTCGGCGTCCGGCAGCATGCACGGCCCCCTCTGCCTGCCTTGGTGAACTCTCGCCACGAAGAGTACGTTGCAACCAGGAGTGGTGATCGAGCGATGCGTACAGGCAGTGAACCGAGGACTGCGCGCAGTGCCCTGCGGGCGCGCTTCTGGCTGAGCGTGTGGGGGCTTGTCTGGGCGCTCTTCGGCACGGTCGCTTTCACGCTCGCCGGGCGGACCGGCTGGGCCATCGCCTGTGGCGTGCTGCTGCTGGTCGTCGCGATCGACCTCGTCGTCGTCCTCAGGCACATCCGCCAGGGCCCGCACTACCAGCCGGGCCCCGACATCCCGCCCTACCGTCCACCGGACGATCACCCCTGAGGCGGGCGGATCACCCCTGAGGCAGACAGGGACGGCCTCTCACGAGTCGAAGCGCGCCGCCTTCAGAAACCGCGGGTTCGGGTCCAGCGCGGCGGCCAGACGGAAGTGGCGCTTGGCCTGGTCGGGGCGGCCCTGCCGCTCAAACGTGCGGGCGAGCGCGAAGTGCGCGAACGCGTTGTCCGGCTCGCGCTCCAGGACGATCGAGAACTCGAGCTCCGCCGGCCTCAGCTGCGCCGCCGCGAAGAAGGCACGCGCCCGCAGCAGCCGCGCGGCCGTGTTCTCCGGGTGTGCGGCGATGACTTCGTCGAGCAGCTTCACCGCGCCCCGCGGGTCCCGCGCCGCGAGCAGCTGCTCGGCGGCACGGAAGTCGATGACGTGCGTCTCCGGAGTACGTCCGGTCGAACCGCTGGTCTCGGGCACGGCAGAGTCCTTCCCTCACTGCGAGGGTTCAACGCCCCCGCGAGATGCCGCTATTCCTGAGGGGACGGCCGGGACGCGTGCGACCTGCGTTCCAGCTCGGCCCACACGTCCTTCACGCGGCGCTCCAGGTCCTCCAGCGGGACGTCGTTGTCGATGACGATGTCCGCGATCTCCCGGCGCTGCTCGCGTGTCGCCTGGGCGGCCATCCGCGCGCGGGCGTCCTCCGCGGTCATGCCGCGCAGCCGTACGAGCCGGTCGAGCTGGGTCTTCGGGCTCGCGTCGACGACGATCACGACGTCGTACAGCGGCGCCAGGCCGTTCTCCGTGAGGAGCGGGACGTCGTGCACGACGACCGCGTCCTCGGCTGCGGCCTCTTCGAGTTCACGGGAGCGGGCGCCCACGAGGGGGTGCACGATCGAGTTGAGCGTGGCGAGCTTCGCCGCGTCGGCGAAGACGATGGAGCCGAGCCTGGGCCGGTCCAGGCCGCCGTCGGCCGCGAGCACCTCCTCGCCGAAGGCCTCCACGACCGCGGCGAGCCCCGGGGTCCCCGGTGCGACGACCTCCCGCGCGATGCGGTCCGCGTCGATCAGCACGGCACCGCACTCGACGAGCAGCCGTGACACCTCACTCTTGCCGGCACCGATACCGCCGGTCAGGCCCACCTTCAGCATGAGCCGAGCCTAGACGCTCCGCTTGGGGATGCCAGGCAGAGGGTGCGGGCCGGTGAGGGCTGGTCGCGCGGTTCCCCGCGCCCCTGTCGCGGCGCGACCCCACCCGTCAGCTGTCGCCTTCCCTCTCCGCCAGGAACTTCTCGAACTCCCGGCCGATCTCGTCCGCCGACGGGATGTCCACCGGCTCGGCGAGCATGTTGCCCCGGGTCTCGGCGCCCGCGACGGCGTCGTACTGGTGCTCCAGGCCCTCGACGAGCGCGGTGAGGTCCTCGTCGCCCTCGCGGATCTGCCGGTCGATCTCCGTCTGAGTACGGTGGGCGTCCGAGCGCAGGGCGTGGGCGACGCCGGGCAGCACCAGTCCGGTCGCCGCCGTGATGGCCTCCAGGACCGTCAGGGCCGCGTCCGGGTACGGGGAGCGGGCGATGTAGTGCGGGACGTGGGCGGCGACGCCCAGGACGTCGTGCCCGGCCTGGAGCAGGCGGTACTCGACCAGGGACTCGGCGCTGCCGGGCACCTGCGCCTCCTCGAACGGGCTGCGGTGGCCCGGGACGAGGTCGGTGCGGTTGCCGTGCGGGGTCAGGCCGACGGGCCGGGTGTGCGGGACGCCCATGGGGATGCCGTGGAAGTTCACCGAAAGACGGACGCCGAGCCGCTCCACGATCTGCTTCACGGCCGCGGCGAAGCGCTCCCACTCCACGTCCGGCTCGGGGCCGGACAGCAGCAGGAACGGCGCTCCGGTGGCGTCCTGCACCAGCCGCACCTCGATGGCGGGCTCCTCGTAGTCGCTCCAGCGGTCGCGCTTGAACGTCAGCAGCGGGCGGCGGGCGCGGTAGTCCACGAGCCGGTCGTGGTCGAAGCGGGCGACGACCTGGTGGGGCAGCGAGTCGAGCAGCCGGTCGACGATCTGGTCGCCTGTCTCGCCCGCGTCGATGTATCCGTCGAAGTGGTAGAGCATGACAAGTCCGGCCGACTCCTGGGCGAGCGCCATGTCGACGACGGCCAGGCCCTTCGGCTCCCATGCGTACAAACCCTGCGGATCAAGCACAGTGACCGCTCCTCCTCGTGTCCGTACTGCACAACGCCCTTGCGGGCGTGGGCATTCCCGGAGAAGGAGTACATGATCTTTCCGTGGGCAACTCCGTGGGCAGCGCTGAGGGGCCGCACCTCGAAAGGCACGGCCCCTCAGTCAGGAGCTACTGCTCAGCGGGCGTCAGCTCTGGCCGCCGGCCAGCTTCTCGCGAAGCGCGGCAAGCGCCTCGTCCGAGGCCAGCGCACCGGAGTTGTCCGGGCCCTCGGAGGAGTACGAACCGCCACCGCCGGACGCGGCCGGAGCGGCGGCCTCGCCACCCTCGGCAGCGGCCTTCTCGTCCGCCTCACGCGACTTGATGACCTGCGCCTGGTGCTGCTCGAAGCGCTGCTGCGCCTCGGCGTACTGGGTCTCCCAGGCCTCGCGCTGGGTCTCGTAGCCCTCGAGCCAGTCGTTGGTCTCGGGGTCGAAGCCCTCGGGGTAGATGTAGTTGCCCTGGTCGTCGTACGACGCGGCCATGCCGTACAGGGTCGGGTCGAACTCGACCGACGCCGGGTCGGCGCCGAAGGCCTCGTTGGCCTGCTTCAGCGAGAGGCTGATGCGACGGCGCTCGAGGTCGATGTCGATGACCTTGACGAAGATCTCGTCGTTGACCTGGACGACCTGCTCCGGGATCTCCACGTGGCGCTCGGCCAGCTCGGAGATGTGGACCAGACCCTCGATGCCCTCGTCCACGCGGACGAACGCACCGAACGGAACCAGCTTCGTGACCTTGCCGGGCACGACCTGGCCGATCTGGTGGGTGCGGGCGAACTGCTGCCACGGGTCTTCCTGGGTCGCCTTCAGCGACAGGGAGACGCGCTCGCGGTCCATGTCGACGTCGAGGACCTCGACGGTGACCTCCTGGCCGACCTCGACGACCTCGGAGGGGTGGTCGATGTGCTTCCAGGAAAGCTCGGAGACGTGGACCAGGCCGTCGACGCCGCCCAGGTCCACGAAGGCACCGAAGTTGACGATCGAGGAGACGACGCCGGAACGGACCTGACCCTTCTGCAGGGTCGTGAGGAACGTCTGGCGGACCTCGGACTGGGTCTGCTCGAGCCAGGCGCGGCGGGACAGGACCACGTTGTTGCGGTTCTTGTCCAGCTCGATGATCTTGGCCTCGAGCTCCTTGCCCACGTAGGGCTGGAGGTCACGGACGCGGCGCATCTCGACCAGGGAGGCCGGGAGGAAGCCACGGAGGCCGATGTCGAGGATGAGACCACCCTTGACGACCTCGATGACGGTACCGGTGACGATCCCGTCCTCTTCCTTGATCTTCTCGATGGTGCCCCAGGCACGCTCGTACTGGGCGCGCTTCTTCGAGAGGATCAGGCGGCCTTCCTTGTCCTCCTTCTGGAGAACAAGGGCCTCGATCTCGTCACCGACGGCGACGACCTCGTTGGGGTCGACGTCGTGCTTGATCGAGAGCTCGCGGCTCGGGATCACACCTTCGGTCTTGTAACCGATGTCGAGCAGGACCTCGTCCCGGTCGACCTTCACGATGACGCCGTCGACGATGTCGCCGTCGTTGAAGTACTTGATCGTCTCGTCGATCGCGGCGAGGAAGGCTTCCTCGTTACCGATGTCGTTGACCGCTACCTGCGGGGTGGTGGCGGTGGTCTCGGTGCTGCTCGTCATGTGGGAAAGGGCTCCGGTACGGACATTGAAGTCGTAGGTACTGCTACGCCGGGAGCCCGTTTCGCTCTGCAGAAGCCGGACAGCCAAGGAAGCGCCACACGAAATTGGTGGCGCCTCGACAACCGAGGGGACATACATACAGATGCGAGCGCAGCCTGCTACGTCTGAGGTGCGCAAGCCCGCAGCGCAACTTGTAGCATACGGGGGCAGCCGGGCAGGGTCAATGCGCGAAGCCGCCCACCCGGGGCGGAACACCGCATACCCGGCACAAGTCGTGTCGTCCGAGGCCACGTAGGGCGTGTGACGTCCCCTTCGGGACACCTCCGGGACCGGCTGGACGGAAGAGTACGACGAGGGAGCCGATCATCCAAGAGCCCGAAGCGTCCGAACCCGAGGCCACCCGGCGTACCGCCGGAGTCACGGAGAGCTCCCGGGCCAACCGGGGCTGGTGGGACCGCAACGCCGACGAGTACCAGACCGAACACGGCACGTTCCTCGGCGACGACCGTTTCGTGTGGGGCCCCGAGGGTCTGGACGAGGTGGAGGCCGAGCTGCTCGGCCCGCCGGAGGAGCTGAAGGGCAAGGACGTCCTGGAGATCGGCGCGGGCGCGGCGCAGTGCTCGCGCTGGCTGGCCGGCCAGGGTGCCCGCCCGGTGGCCCTGGACATCTCGCACCGGCAGTTGCAGCACGCGCTGCGCATCGGCGGACCGTTCCCCCTGGTGTGCGCCGACGCCGGGGCGCTGCCCTTCGCGGACGGCTCGTTCGACCTGGCCTGCTCGGCGTACGGGGCGCTGCCCTTCGTCGCCGATCCGCGCCTGGTGCTGCGGGAGGTGCGCCGGGTGCTGCGGCCCGGGGGCCGTCTGGTCTTCTCGGTGACGCACCCGATCCGCTGGGCCTTCCCGGACGAGCCGGGGCCGGAGGGGCTGTCGGTGTCGGGGTCGTATTTCGACCGCACGCCCTACGTCGAGCAGGACGAGGAGGGCCGCGCGGTCTACGTCGAGCACCACCGCACGCTCGGCGACCGCGTCCGGGACGTCGTGGCCTCGGGCTTGCGGCTGGTGGACCTGGTGGAGCCGGAGTGGCCGGCCTGGAACACCTCCGAGTGGGGCGGCTGGTCGCCGCTGCGCGGGAACCTGATCCCGGGGACGGCGATCTTCGTGTGCGTACGAGACTGAGTGCGTGATCCGTTACGACGCCCTGGACGCCCTGCCCGTACGCGGTGCCCTGCCCGCCCTGGACGACGCCCTGGAGGGGCACGGCACCGCCGTCCTCGTGGCGCCGCCCGGCACCGGGAAGACGACCCTGGTGCCCCTGGCCCTGGCGGGGCTGCTCGGGGAGGGGCCCCGGCGGCGGGTGATCGTCGCCGAGCCGCGGCGGATCGCGGCCCGGGCGGCGGCGCGGCGGATGGCGTGGCTGCTGGGCGAGAAGGTGGGCGCGAGCGTCGGCTACACCGTGCGCGGGGAACGCGTCGTCGGGCGGCACACGCGCGTGGAGGTCGTCACGACCGGTGTGCTGGTGCAGCGGGTTCAGCGGGACCAGGAGCTGGCCGGTACGGACGTGGTGGTGCTCGACGAGTGCCACGAGCGGCATCTGGACGCGGACACGGCGGCGGCGTTCCTGTGGGACGTACGGCAGACGCTGCGCCCGGAGCTGCGGCTGGTGGCCGCCTCCGCGACGACCGACGCGCAGGGGTGGGCCACGCTGCTGGGCGGCGCCCCGGTGGTCGAGGCCCGGGGGGCGGCGTATCCGGTGGAGGTCGTGTGGGCGCCGCCGGTACGGCCCGTACGGCCGCCGCACGGGATGCGTGTCGATCCGGCGCTGCTGGCGCATGTGGCGTCGGTGGTGCGGCGGGCACTGGCCGAGCGGGACGGGGACGTGCTGTGCTTCCTGCCGGGCGTGGGCGAGATCGCCCGGGTGGCCGGGCAGCTCGCCGAGCTCGGGGACGTCGAGGTGCTTCAGGTGCACGGGCGGGCGCCCGCGGCCGTCCAGGACGCCGTGCTGGCCGGCGGGGAGCGGCGCCGGGTGGTGCTGGCCACGTCGGTGGCGGAGTCGTCGCTGACGGTTCCCGGGGTGCGTGTGGTCGTCGACTCCGGGCTGGCGCGGGAGCCGCGCGTCGACCACGCGCGCGGGTTGAGCGCGCTGACGACGGTGCGGGCGTCGCAGGCGGCCGGGCGGCAGCGGGCGGGGCGGGCCGGGCGTGAGGCGCCGGGGGCGGTGTACCGGTGCTGGGCGGAGGCCGAGGACGCGCGTCTGCCGCGTTTTCCCTCACCGGAGATCAAGGTGGCCGACCTGACGGCGTTCGCGCTTCAGGTGGCGTGCTGGGGGGATCCGGAGGCGTCCGGGCTGGCGTTGCTGGATCCGCCGCCGGGTGGGGCGATGGCGGCGGCGCGGGAGGTGTTGGCGGCGGTCGGGGCCGTCGACTCCGTCGGGCGGGCCACGGAGCGGGGAGTCGCGCTGGCTCGGCTGGGGTTGCATCCCCGGTTGGGGCGGGCGTTGCTGGATGGGTCCGGCTTGGCCGGGGCGGAGAGGGCCGCTGAGGTCATCGCGTTGCTCAGTGAGGAGGCTCCGCGGGAGTACGGGGATGATCTGGCGGGTGCGTTGCGTCGTGCTCGGCGTGGGGGTGACGCCTATTCCGGACGGTGGCGGGCGGAGGTTCGGCGGCTGCGGGCCGTCGTTTCAGGCGTGTCCCACCCGCCCGCCCGTGTCTCGCCTCCAGAGGCACGGGCGGGCGGGTGGGCGAACTCCTCGGAAGAACGCCAGGTCGGGCTCGTCGCCGCTCTCGCCTTTCCCGAGCGTGTCGCCGAGGTCGACGGTGGGTCGTACCTCATGGCGTCCGGAACCCGTGCCGAGGCCGGGGACGGGAGCACGCTGCGCGGTTCCCCCTGGATTGCTGTCGCCATGGCCGACCGGCCCGTCGGCAAGGGGCACGCGCGCGTGCGCTTGGGGGCCGTGATCGACGAAGGGGTCGCCCGGCTCGCCGCGGGGGCGCTGCTTCAGGAGCGGGACGAGGTGTGCTGGGACGGTGGGGACGTCGTGGCGCGGCGGGTGGAGCGGCTGGGAGCCGTGGAGTTGGCGGTGCGGCCGCTGAAGGACGCCGACCCCGGGCTCGTACGCGGTGCGCTGCTGGACGGGCTGCGGCGGGAGGGGTTCGGGATGCTGCGGTGGTCACCGGAGGCCGGCGTTCTGCGGCAGCGGCTCGCGTTTGTGCGGCTGCACCTCGGCGAACCGTGGCCCGACGTCTGCGACGACGCGCTGCACGCGCGCGTGGAGGAGTGGCTGGAGCCGGAGCTGAGCCGGGCCCGGCGTCGGGCCGACCTGGCGCGGATCGACGCCGGGGAGGCGCTCGCGCGGCTGCTGCCCTGGGCCGGTGGGCAGGCCGGGCGGCTCGACGAGCTCGCCCCGGAGCGGATCACCGTGCCGAGCGGGTCGAGGATCCGCGTCGACTACACCCGGCCCGAGCAGCCTGTGCTGGCGGTGAAGCTGCAGGAGATGTTCGGGCTCCAGGAGTCGCCGCGGGTCGCGGGGGTGCCGCTGCTCGTCCATCTGCTGTCCCCGGCCGGGCGGCCGGCCGCCGTCACCGCCGATCTCGCCTCGTTCTGGAAGGACGGCTACCAGGGCGTACGGGCGGAGCTGCGCGGGCGGTATCCGAAGCATCCGTGGCCCGAGGACCCGGCCGGGGCCGAGCCGACCCGGCACACCAACGCCCGGCTCAGGCGCTGACCACCGCCCGGCTCAGGCGCTGACCGGTGACGGCTCCTCGGTCGCCGTGGGAGCCGGGCCGGACGGGCGGCGGCCGCGGGCCTCCAGGTACAGCGCGAGGGCCAGCAGGAGGACGCCGAGGGTCAGGGAGCCCCACGGCAGGTAGGACGTCATCAGCAGGATGAGCAGGCGCTGGGACTTCACCAGGTCGACCGTGTGGGTGATGTAGTCCTCGCGCATCTTCACGTGCCCGGCGAACGCGGTCACCCTGTCACGGTCGCCGAGGAGGGTGCCGCCGCGCAGTTCCTCCTTGTGGCGTTCCTCGCCGTAGACGGGGGCGCCGGTGAGGGGTTCGACCCAGAACTTGCGGACCGTGGTGTACCAGCGGGTGGTGCCGGTCTCGGCGACCGACTCGGGGGTGAGGCCGTCCACGGGCAGGGTCTTCGGGATCCTCACCTCGGTCCAGGGGATGGTCTGCTCGAAGTAGTAGACCTCCAGGCCGCGGAAGTCCTGTGTGCCCTTGTAGTGGATGGGGGCGGTGACGCGGGCCTGGGCGTCGAAGTACTCGTAGTCCCGTTTCTCCGTGAGGAACGGCCACTTGAACTCGATGCCCTCGCGGCGCACCGGGTCGCCGTCGACCATCTCGCCGGTGGCGTGGACGGGTTCCTGGGTGTGCGCGTCGAAGATGTAGCGCTCGGGGATCTTCGACACCATCTCGTCGTCGGGCCCGACGACGTAGGACAGGCCGTCCCAGACGACCACGTCGCGGCCCGCCGACTCCTCGATCCGCTCGGAGGCCTCGACGTTGCCCTTGAGGGTCTGCACGATCGTGACCTTGGGGACCGTGCGGGCCCGCATCGTGCCGTAGTCGAGGAGGGTGGCGTTCTCCGCCTCCAGGACCATGTCCTGGTACTGGTGCGCGGGGACCTTGGCCAGGCGCGGGAAGGCGTACCAGCGCAGCAGCGGGGACAGGGCCGCGAAGAACACGGCGAGGGCGAGCAGGACCAGGCCGGCCTTGCGGCGCATCTCGGCCTCCCTCCCGGGCGGGCGGTCAGGGGTGTGCGGGCACCGTCGTCAGCAGCGGCTTCGGGGACGTCCCGCCCGAGGGGGTGCCGAGGGCGGTCAGCGTCAGGACCACGGCGAACGCGACGGCGAGACCGGTGGCGGCGGCGACGAGGGCGCGCATACGGGGCCTCCCCACGAGTCGAGCTGATACACCGTCAGGTTTCTCGGCACCGTAGCAACGGGCGGCGGAGATGAGAACACGTTGCACACACAACGACGCCCCCTCATGAAAAACGACGCCCCTCTTGAAAGAGGGGCGTCGTTCGTCGTACCCGAGAGCTACGCGCTCGGACTGGGCGAGGGGCTCGGTGAGGTCGTCTCGGCAGCCGCCACGGTCAGTTCGACGGTGAGGGTCGCTCCGCCCTCGGTGTCGATGCGGAGCAGGAACGTGCCGGTGGTGTCGTCCGCGTAGAGCTTCGGCAGCTTCAGCAGGCCCTTCGCGTCCGTCTTCAGGCCCGTCAGGGTGCGTACGGCCTTGCCGTCGGCGTCCTTGAAGTAGGGGCCCTTGTCGTTGGCGGTCGGATCGTCCGCCGACTTGATCAGCGTGGCGGTGGCCGCGACGCCGTCCGCGACGGCGCCCTTGTAGGTGGCCTTCACCTCGACCTGGTTCGCGAACTCGCCGCCCGGGGTGCAGGTCAGCGCGGCGTCACCGGTGCGGGCGAGGGCGTCGGCGGCGCGCTCGGTGACGGTGGCCGTGTAGTCGAGGCCCGCGACGATACGGCCCACGACGGTGGCCCGGACGGTGACGTCGCCCGTCTTCTCCCCCGCCTGGAGCGCGGGTGCGACGGCCACTCCGGAGCTGTTGGTGGCGACCGTCGCCACGCTCTCGCCGCCCGTGAACGTGGTGTCGGTGTCGCCGATGATCGTGAAGCGGATCCTGACCTTACTGACGGCCTGGCCGGCCTTCGTCTCGGCGCGGGTGCTGATCCGCTTGGTGAACGCGTCGCCCGCCATCGCGGTGAGCTTCGCGGTCCCGGCGTCTTCCAGGTGGTGCACCGTGTCGGTGGGCGTGGGAGAGGTCGAGGGCGGTGTGCTCGGGGGGTCCGGCGGCGTGGTGGGCGGCTTCGGGGGCGTCGTGCCGCCCCCGCCGGGCTTTTGGGGCTTGGGGGTGGGCTTGGGCTTGGGGCCGCCCGCAGCCGGCGTGCCGGGCGTGCTCGGCGTGGAGGGGCTGGGGCTCGCCCCGGCCCCGTCGTCGCTGCGGTTGTCGGGCAGCGTGCCGGTGCCGTCGGGGATCTCGTGCGTGCCCTTGCGGTAGTACTCCAGCCACCGCATGACCAGGTTGAGGTACTCCCGCGAGTTGTTGTAGCTGAGGATCGCGCGGTCGAGGTCGTTCTGGTCCGACAGGTCCCAGTTGTTGCGGCACAGGTAGTGGCCGGCGGCGAGCGCGGCGTCGTAGATGTTGTTGGGGTCCTTCTTGCCGTCGCCGTTGGCGTCGCGGCCCGCCCAGGCCCAGGTGGACGGGATGAACTGCATGGGGCCGACGGCCTGGTCGTACGTGCTGTTGCCGTCGTAGGCGCCGTTGTCGGTGTCCTTGATGAGAGCGAAGCCGTTGCCGTCGAGCTGCGGGCCGAGGATCGGCGAGATGGTGGTGCCCTCGGCATCGACGCGGCCGCCGCGGGCCTGGCCCGACTCCACCCGGCCGATGGCCGCGAGGAGTTGCCAGGGCAGGTTGCAGCCGGGCTTGGCGTCGCGCAGCGCGGCCTCGGCCTTCTTGTAGGCGTCGAGGACGGTCGCGGGGATGCCTGCCTCGGAGGTGCCGGTGGTGGGTCCCGGCCCGGTGCTCGGTGACGGGCTCGGGCTGTTGAGCGGCGGCAGGTCCGTGTAGTAGGGCGAGTTGCCGGTGGCGCTGCCGTCGGAGGCACTCGCGTCGGGTGAGGGTGTGGCGTCCGCGGAGGTCTGTCTGCCGTGGTCGTTCACGCCCGGAGCCTGGGAGGCGGACAGGGCCGCGACCGCTACCGCGGCCACGGCGGTGGTTGCCGCCCCCTTGCGCAGCCTCCTGCCGAATTGCGCCGCCATAGAGTGAACCCCTCCCGTGGACGCCCGAGCGCCCGTCTCTGTCTGTCGCGCTCTTGTGTTGCGAACGCGTACTTCTGTTGCGTTCGCTCTGTTGTGACGATCGACCGGCCCGAGTGGTTGCCCTCCGACAGGCCTGTCTCCTGCCACCGGCACGGTGACCCTGGCGACCCTACGACAACTTGCTTTGCTCGGGCACCCGTTCGTGCCCGTTTTTCACCGGTTGGTCATGCGGCGAGCGGGGTGGGCGGCCGCGGTTCGGCATCCCGCATACTGAGCCCTTCCGATCACGCTGCCAACGACCGTCACGAGGAGCCGAGTTGCCGTTCACGCTGAGCCACGCGGCAGCCGTACTGCCCGCCGTACGCACCGACGGCACCGGCCGGGGCCCGCTGGCCCCCGCCGTGCTCGTGGCGGGTTCCTTCGCGCCCGACATGACCTATTACGCGGCGAGTGTGGTGTCCGGGGCGATGCAGTTCGGTGACGTCACGCACTCGTTCCCGGGTGTGTTCACGGTCGATGTGCTCCTCGCCTGGGCGCTGGTGTGGCTGTGGCTGCTGGTGCGCGAACCGCTGGTGGCGCTGCTGCCGCGGGCCCGGCAGGGGCGGGTGTCCGCGCTGGTGCGGTGCGGGGCACCCCGCGCGCGTGTGCGGCCGTCCCTGGTGCTGCGGTGGTATGTGTCCGCGGTGCTCGGCGCGTTGACGCACGTCGTGTGGGACGCGTTCACGCATCTCGACCGGTGGGGGATGCGGCTGTTTCCGGTACTGGGCCGGGAGGTGGCGGGCTCGCCGCTGTACTGGTACCTGCAGTACGGCGGTTCGGCGGTGGCCGCGGTCGTGATCGCCGTGTTCGTGGCGCAGGCCGTGCGGCGGGCGCCTGTGCGCGTGCCGGTGGGCGTCCCGGCGCTGTCGGTGCGGGACCGGTGGCTGGCCGGTGCGGTGATCGGCGGCTTCGCGCTGGTGGGGGCGGTGCAGCGGGCGTCGCGGTGGTGGGCCTACTGGGGCGCGAGCGCGAAACCGTGGGAGATCATTCCGACGGTGTGCTTCGGGGCGGGCGCGGGGCTCGTCCCGGCGCTGTTGCTGTACGCCGTGGCGGTCAGGGTGCGGCGTCCGGTTCCGGGCCCGACCCGGGCCCCGGACGGTCCTGGCCGCGTCGATGACGCGGAGCCGAGCCGGTCGGCCGCTCGCTGAGGGGCTCGGTGGTCGCGATGTACACGGTGATGGTGGTGTGCGCGGGGCGGGGCCGTGGCAGCAGGGTGAGGACGAGCGTCAGGTAGCTGCGGGCCAGGTCCGCCCAGGGGCGGGAGGCCCTGTCGGGGCGATCGGTATTGCCTGGGTGCTGGGCCGTAGTGGCTGTGCCGCTGGTGAGACCGAGGATGGCGGACACGTCGGCTGGGCTGGTGAGGCCCGCGGCGGACACGTCGCCGGCGCCGGCGGGACGCTGGACGGCCATCACCTCACCGCCGCCTGTGCGACCAGTCGCGGCGGACACGTCGCCGAGGGCGGTGGGATCGGGCGGCCGCCATCCGTGGGCCAGGCGCTGCCGGAGGTCCGCCGTCGTGTGGCGCAGGGCTGTGGTGAGGGCGGCGGGGACGCGGACCGAGCTTGCGGCTGCCGCAAAGGGCGGGACCGGCGGGAGTGCCACGCCTGGGGCCGTGCGGCAAAGGAGCGTGCGTATACCCATGCCCGCATCTTTGCGACCGCCGGGGGCGGTGGCCCTTTGTCGGGGGCCACGCGAGTGACGTTTTCCCACGGGGTGGGGGTGGCGGGCGCCCCCGGCTCAGCGCTCGGCCGAGGGCATACCCGTGTCAACAACGCTCCCGGTCAATACGCCTAGTGCGCCGCCGACTCCCAGTCCGAGCCCGCGCCCACCGAGACGCCCAGGGGCACGCGGAGGTGGACGGCGTTCGCCATCTCGCGGCGGACGAGTTCCTCGGCGGCCGCCCGCTCCCCGGGGGCGATCTCCAGCACGATTTCGTCGTGGACCTGGAGCAGCATGCGGGAGGCGAGCCCGGCGTCCTTCAGTGCGCCGTCCACCTTGAGCATGGCGATCTTGACGATGTCGGCCGCCGTGCCCTGGATGGGGGCGTTGAGGGCCATCCGCTCGGCCGCCTCGCGACGCTGGCGGTTGTCGCTGTTGAGGTCGGGCAGGTAGCGGCGGCGTCCGAAGAGCGTCGCCGTGTAGCCCGTCGCCCGGGCCTCGTCGACCGCCCGGCGCAGATAGTCCCGTACGCCGCCGAACCGCTCGAAGTACGCGTCCATCAGGGCGCGGGCCTCCGCCGCCTCGATGTTCAGCTGCTGGGAGAGGCCGAAGGCGGACAGACCGTAGGCCAGGCCGTACGACATGGCCTTGATCTTGCGGCGCATCTCGGCGTCCACCGCGGTCGGCTCGACGGCGAAGACCTGGGAGGCGGCCGTGGTGTGCAGGTCCTCGCCGGAGGTGAACGCCTCGATCAGGCCCTCGTCCTCGGAGAGGTGCGCCATCACGCGCAGCTCGATCTGGCTGTAGTCGGCCGTCATCAGGGACTCGAAGCCCTCGCCGACGACGAAGCCGCGGCGGATCGCGCGGCCCTCGTCGGTGCGGACCGGGATGTTCTGGAGGTTCGGGTCGGTCGAGGACAGGCGGCCGGTGGCGGCGACGGTCTGGTTGAACGTGGTGTGGATACGCCCGTCCGCGGCGATCGTCTTGATCAGGCCCTCGACGGTGACGCGGAGCTTGGCCTGCTCGCGGTGGCGGAGCATGATCACCGGAAGCTCGTTGTCCGTCTGGCCGGCGAGCCAGGCCAGCGCGTCGGCGTCCGTGGTGTAGCCGGTCTTGGTCCGCTTGGTCTTGGGCAGGGCCAGCTCGCCGAAGAGGACCTCCTGGAGCTGCTTGGGCGAGCCCAGGTTGAACTCGTGCCCTGCTGCCGCGTGGGCCTCCTTCACCGCCTGCTGGACGGCGCCGGCGAACATCTGCTCCATGGCCTCCAGGTGGGGCCGGTCGGCCGCGATGCCGTGCCGCTCCATGCGGGCGAGCAGCGCGGACGTGGGCAGCTCCATGTCGCGCAGCAGGTCGGCGGCGCCGACCTCCTCCAGGCGGCTGGCGAAGGCCTCGCCCAGGTCGAGGACGGCGCGGGCCTGAATCATCAGGGCCTCGGCCTCGGCGCCCTCGTCCGCGCCGAAGGCGAGCTGGCCGTCGGCCGCGGCGGCGGGGGCCAGCTCGCGGTGCAGGTACTCCAGGGACAGCGCGTCCAGGTCGAAGGAGCGGCGGCCCGGCTTGACCAGGTAGGCGGCGAGCGCGGTGTCCATGGTCACGCCCTCGACGCTCCAGCCGTGCTCGGCGAAGACACGCATGGCGCCCTTGGTGTTGTGGAAGATCTTGGGCCGGGCGGCGTCGGCTAGCCAGGCCGCGAAGGCCGTCTCGTCGGCCTCGTCCAGCTGGGAGGGGTCGAACCAGGCGGCTGCTCCGCCGGGCGCGGCGAGGGCGACCTCGGCGACCGAGCCGGTGCCGAGCGCCCAGGCGTCGACCGTGGCGACGCCGATGGGCTGGGTGGCGTGCTCGGTGAGCCAGCCGGCCAGCTCGCCGGTGCCGAGCACCGTGCCGTCCAGCTGCACGCCGTCCGTGCTGATCGGGGTGGTCTCGGCCTCCTCGGCGCCGGGGTCGACGGCGAAGAGCCGCTCGCGCAGGGAGGGGTTGCGGATCTCCAGGGTGTCCAGGACCATCGCGACGGCAGTGCGGTCGTAGGCGGCCCGCTCCAGGTCGGTGACGCCCTTGGGGAGCTCGACCTGGCGCTCCAGCTCCGTGAGCCGGCGGTTGAGCTTGACCGCCTCCAGGTGGTCGCGGAGGTTCTGCCCGGCCTTGCCCTTGACCTCGTCGACGCGCTCGACGAGCTGCGCGAAGGAACCGAACTGGTTGATCCACTTCGCGGCGGTCTTCTCGCCGACGCCGGGGATGCCGGGGAGGTTGTCGGACGGGTCGCCGCGCAGGGCCGCGAAGTCGGGGTACTGCGCGGGCGTCAGCCCGTACTTCTCGATTACCTTCTCGGGGGTGAAGCGGGTCAGCTCGGAGACGCCCTTGGTGGGGTACAGCACCGTGGTGTGCTCGCTGACCAGCTGGAAGGAGTCCCGGTCGCCGGTGACGATCAGCACCTCGAAGCCCTCGGCCTCGGCCTGTGTGGCGAGCGTGGCGATGACGTCGTCCGCCTCGAACCCGTCCACCGCGAAGCGGACGGCGCCCATCGCGTCGAGGAGCTCGCCGATCAGCTCGACCTGGCCCTTGAACTCGCCGGGGGTCTTGGAGCGGTTGGCCTTGTACTCCGTGAACTCCTGCGACCGCCAGGTCTTGCGGGAGACGTCGAAGGCGACCGCGAAGTGCGTGGGCGCCTCGTCGCGCAGCGTGTTGGCCAGCATCGACGCGAAGCCGTAGATCGCGTTCGTCGGCTGGCCCGTCGCGGTGGTGAAGTTCTCCGCGGGCAGCGCGAAGAACGCTCGGTAGGCCAGCGAGTGCCCGTCCATGAGCATCAGTCGCGGGCGGCTGCCGCCGGAGGTCTTGTCGGTCGTCTTCGATGCTGTCTCTGCCACGCCCCCGATCCTGCCACGCCCCGCTGACACTCGGCCCCGGCCCCGGCCGCGCGGGCGCCGGGGCAGGGCCCTCGCCCCGGCCCGCCCCCACTCGATGTCACCGCCGCGTGCGAGGATCGGAGACGTACCTCACAGCGCAGTCGAAGGGGAGCGTGCGATGGCGACGAAGCCGCCCAAGAGTGATCCGGTTCAGGACGCGCCGCAGGTCGCCGGTCCGAAGCACGCGGCAGCGGGCCTCCCCGCGATCGGGCACACGCTGCGCGTCGCCCAGCAGCAGATGGGCGTGAAGCGCACCGCGCTGACGCTGCTGAGCGTGAACCAGAAGGACGGCTTCGACTGCCCGGGCTGTGCCTGGCCGGAGCCGGAGCACCGGCACAAGGCGGAGTTCTGCGAGAACGGCGCGAAGGCCGTCGCCGAGGAGGCCACGCTGCGCCGGGTCACGCCCGAGTTCTTCGCCGCGCACCCGGTCGCCGACCTGGCCGGCCGCAGCGGCTACTGGCTGGGACAGCAGGGGCGCCTCACCCACCCCGTGTATCTCCCCGAGGGCGGCTCGCACTACGAGCCGGTCACCTGGGAGCGCGCCTTCGACATCATCGCCGAGGAGATCGCCGCCCTCGGCTCCCCGGACGAGGCCGTCTTCTACACCTCCGGCCGCACCAGCAACGAGGCCGCGTTCCTCTACCAGCTATTCGCCCGCGAGCTCGGCACGAACAACCTGCCCGACTGCTCGAACATGTGCCACGAGTCGTCCGGTTCGGCCCTGTCGGAGACGATCGGCATCGGCAAGGGCAGCGTCCTGCTGGAGGATCTGTACAAGGCCGACCTGATCATCGTCGCCGGCCAGAACCCGGGGACGAACCACCCGCGCATGCTGTCCGCCCTGGAGAAGGCCAAGGACAACGGGGCCGAGATCATCAGCGTCAACCCGCTGCCCGAGGCGGGCCTGGAGCGCTTCAAGAACCCGCAGACCCCGCAGGGCATGTTCAAGGGCGCCGCGCTGACCGACCTGTTCCTCCAGATCCGCATCGGCGGCGACCAGGCCCTGTTCCGGCTCCTCAACAAGCTGATCCTCGAGCGGGAGGGCGCAGTCGACGAGGCGTTCGTCCGGGAGCACACGCACGGCTTCGAGGAGTTCGCGGAGGCCGCCCGCGCCGCCGACTGGGACGAGACGCTCAGGGCGACCGGCCTGACCCAGGAGGACATCGAGAAGGCCCTCGGCATGGTCCTGGCCTCCGAGCGGACCATCGTGTGCTGGGCGATGGGCCTCACCCAGCACAAGCACTCCGTCCCCACGATCAGGGAAGTGGTCAACTTCCTTCTCCTGCGCGGGAACATCGGCCGCCCGGGCGCGGGCGTGTGCCCGGTCCGCGGCCACTCGAACGTGCAGGGCGACCGCACGATGGGCATCTTCGAGCGCCCCGCCCCGGCGTTCCTGGACGCCCTGGAGAAGGAGTTCGGCTTCGCCCCGCCGCGCGAGCACGGCTACGACGTCGTACGGGCCATCCGCGCGCTGCGCGACGGTGAGGCGAAGGTCTTCTTCGCCATGGGCGGCAACTTCGTCTCCGCGTCCCCGGACACGGAGGTCACCGAAGCTGCCATGCGGCGGGCCCGGCTGACCGTGCACGTGTCGACGAAGCTGAACCGCTCGCACGCGGTCACGGGCGCGCGTGCCCTGATCCTCCCGACGCTCGGCCGTACCGAGCGCGATCTCCAGGGGAGCGGGGAGCAGTTCGTGACGGTCGAGGACTCGATGGGCATGGTGCACGCCTCCCGGGGCCGGCTGGAGCCCGCGAGCCGGCACCTGCTGTCCGAGCCGGCCATCGTCTGCCGCCTGGCCCGCCGCGTGCTGGGCGAGAACAGCGCCACGCCCTGGGAGGAGTTCGAGAAGGACTACGCGACCGTCCGGGACCGTATCGCGCGCGTGATCCCCGGCTTCGAGGACTTCAACGCGCGCGTGGCCCGCCCAGGCGGCTTCACGCTCCCGCACGCCCCACGCGACGAACGCCGCTTCCCCACGGCCACCGGCAAGGCCAACTTCACCGCCGCGCCCGTGGAGTACCCCAAGCTGCCCGAGGGCCGCCTGCTGCTCCAGACGCTGCGCTCGCACGACCAGTACAACACCACGGTCTACGGTCTCGACGACCGTTACCGGGGCATCAGGAACGGCCGCCGGGTGGTGCTGGTCAACCCCGAGGACGCGCGTGCCCTGAAGCTGGCGGACGGTTCGTACGTGGACCTGGTCAGTGAGTGGAAGGACGGCGTGGAGCGCAGGGCGCCCGGTTTCCGGGTCGTGCACTACCCGACGGCCCGGGGCTGCGCCGCCGCGTACTACCCGGAGACCAACGTGCTGGTGCCGCTGGACGCCACGGCGGACACCAGTAACACCCCGGCCAGCAAGTCCGTCGTGGTGCGTCTGGAACAATCGGCGACCGACTGAGCGTTTGCTCAGCCGCAGAGGTAACCGCATGATCTGGACGAACGGAGACCGGGCCCCATGGGTGAACAGCAGCATGTGAAGTTCCCGCAAGAGGTCATCGACGAGTACGCCGCTCTCGGTGTGGACCTCTTGGCCCTGTTCTCCGCAGGCCACCTCGGGACTCGGATGGGCGTCCAGATCGTCGAGGCGTCCGCGGACCGGGTCGTCGGGACGATGCCGGTCGAGGGCAACACCCAGCCCTACGGACTGCTGCACGGCGGGGCCTCCGCGGTGCTGGCCGAGACGCTCGGCTCGGTCGGCTCGATGCTGCACGGCGGCAGCTCCAAGATCGCCGTGGGCGTCGACCTGAACTGCACCCACCACCGCGGGGTGCGCTCCGGCCTCGTCACCGGCGTGGCC
This sequence comes from Streptomyces sp. NPDC050164, assembly GCF_044459945.1. Taxonomy (NCBI): domain Bacteria; kingdom Bacillati; phylum Actinomycetota; class Actinomycetes; order Kitasatosporales; family Streptomycetaceae; genus Streptomyces; species Streptomyces sp. NPDC050164. Next base: position 11,166 of record NZ_JBITJK010000006.1, on the reverse strand, counting down.
ACGCCCGTGCACCGGGGGCGCTCGACTGCCACGTACGAGATCGTCATAACCGACGAACGCGACAAAAGGGTATGCACGGCCCGACTGACCTGCCTGCTGCGCGATGTGAACCCGGGCGACGAGGAGCTCATCCGCGCCGCGAGCTGACGGACGCCGGTCGACCGATGCCGAGCCGACCGACGTCGAGCCGACCGGCGCGGAGCCGACAGACGTAGGGAAAACCCTGGAGGGGCGGGCGCGCTCTTGTCGCGGCCGCCCCCGGGCGCTTCACTGACGACGCCCCACCCCCCGCAGGAGAAGACCCGTCCCACCCCTAGAAGGGTTTCTCTTGACCTCCGTACGCGCCCTCGCCGTCACCGCCGCGGCCGGTGCCGCCGTGCTCGCCACCGCGCTGCCGTCGTCCGCCATCAACTCCTACAACGCCACGCCCGCACCCGAACGCACCGAGGTCGGCGCGCTCGTGGCCACCTGGGACGACGACGGCAACCCCGCGACCCCCGACCGGGTCGACTGGGTCTGCTCCGGCACCATGATCGACGCGGACACTTTCCTGACCGCCGCGCACTGCACCACCGACTGGCCCGACAACGTGCGGTTCTACGTCTCCCTCGACCAGGACGTGCAGTCCGGCCTCGACGCGGCGGCGAAGAAGCACCCGGGCGACCCGGCCGCGCAGGCCGCCGCCGTCGCCGTCCAGGGCACCGCCCACTCGCACCCCGACTACCCGGGGCCCGCCTCCGACACCCACGACATCTCGGTGGTCGAACTGCCCGCCGCCCAGGTCAAAGCCCGCTGGAGCTTCACCCCGGCCACCCTGCCCACCGCGAACCAGCTCGGCAGGCTCGGCCCACAGGGCCTGAACACCACCGACTGGCTCGTCGCCGGCTACGGCACCCAGGAAGCCGTCAACGGCCCCGGCGGCCAGACCCACCCCGGCGGCGGCGTCCGCATGAAGGCACCCGTCACCTTCAACGCCCTCAACGACTCCTGGGCCCGTCTGGCGATGACCGCCCCGCAGGGCAACGGAGGCGCCTGCTACGGCGACTCGGGCGGTCCCAACTTCGCCGTCATCGGCGGGCGGAACATCCTCGCCGCCACCACCATCACCGGCGACACCCCCTGCTACGCGACCAACGTGACGTACCGCCTGGACACCCCCGGCGCCCGCGCCTTCCTGGCGCCGTTCGTGAAGCTCCCGTAACCCGGGGCGGCCCCAGCCGCCCCGGCACGAGCGACCGCCCCGCCGCATCGCGCACCGCGCGGAGCGGCGGGGCACCGCCCGCCTCCCCCTCCTGCCCCACTGTTGCCCCCTGAGGCTGGGGCCATGAGCGGCACCGGGACCGTCGAACCCGTCAACTGGTCGCAGGCCAACCCGAGTTACGATGCCATCGGACCGACGCGCCACGCCTGACCGACCGGATCACGCTCCGTGCGAGCCGACGCCCGCGCCCTGGCCCGCCAACGTCGCCACCTTGCACCGGCACGACCTCGCCGGCCCCTCGACTCCTCCGCGAAAACCCGAGGCGTCACCGTTGGAATAGCCGTTTCCGATTGTTCGGAACTTCCCCTGGACGCGGTTTACCCCTTCCGTTCCGTAACGCTCCGTAACACGCGTGCAATACAACGCCACAGTTTCATCTCCGGCCGCGCCCACTCCCGGGACCTTTCCGATCCGGTCCGCGCCGCCCGCACCCCGGCAACCACGAGATCCCAGCCGCGGCCAACCGGAAGTGCGCGTTCTCAGAATGCGGACTTCGGAGAAAGCCGGCCAAACCCACTGAGAGGGCCTGCCACCGAAGCCGGGCATCCACCGCGTCATAACAAGAAAGTCACAAGCCAGCCCACGCCGCTGACCCTGCCTCCACACGGGCTTAGAGTCACGGCCAGTCACCGCTCCATCGGGAGTTCGGTACCAGCGCGGCACTCACCCCCCGACCAGGGCGGGCCTGCCTGTGAAAGGACTGATTGTGCGACAGCGTTCCTTGGTGATTCTTACCTCCGTTCTCACGACCGGAGCTCTGACTCTCACCGCCTGCGGCTCCCGAGACGACAGCGGTGACAAGGGCGGAGACGGCGGGAGCGGCACCACTCTGACCATCGGCGTCGACGCCCCCCTCTCCGGTGAGAACTCCACCACCGGCCTCGGCATCCAGTACGGCGCCCAGATAGCCGTCGACGACGCCAACAAGAACAACTGGGTCCCGGGCGTGAAATTCAAGCTCAAGGCCCTGGACGACAAGGCACAGCCCGCCACCGGCCAGTCCAACGCCACCAGCCTCACCGGCGACAAGACCGTCGTCGGCGCCGTCGGCCCGCTGAACTCCGGTGTCGCCCAGACGATGCAGCAGGTGTTCGCCTCGGCCAACATGGTCCAGATCTCCCCGGCCAACACCAACCCCGAGCTGACCCAGGGCAAGAACTGGCAGACGGACAAGAAGCGTCCCTACAAGACGTACTTCCGCACCGCCACCACCGACGAACTGCAGGGCAGCTTCGCCGCCGGCTACGCGTACAACGGCCTCAAGAAGAAGAAGGCCTTCGTCGTCGACGACAAGCAGACCTACGGCGCCGGCCTCGCGAAGATCTTCGCGGAGCAGTACAAGAAGTTCGGCGGCCAGGTCGTGGCGACCGACCACGTCAACACCGGCGACAAGGACTTCGGCTCCCTCGTCACGAAGATCAAGAACTCCGGTGCCGACCTGCTCTACTACGGCGGCCAGTACGACGAGTCCGCGCTGATCACCAAGCAGCTCAAGGACGCCGGCGTCAAGATCCCGCTGTTCGGCGGCGACGGCATGTTCGCCTCCACCTACATCGAGGCCGCCGGCAAGGCCTCCGAGGGTGACCTCGCCACCGCCATCGGTGTCCCCGCCGACACCCTGCCCGCGGCCAAGCAGTTCATCCAGACGTACAAGGACAAGGGCTACAAGGGCGACTACGGCGCCTACGGCGCCTACGCCTACGACGCCACCACCGCCATCATCAAGGCCGTCAAGGCCGCGGCCGACGCCAACGGCGGCAAGGTGCCCACCGACATCAACGACCTGCGCTCCAAGGTCGTCGACGGAGTCCAGAAGTCCGACTTCGAAGGCCTCACCGGCAAGATCTCCTTCGACCAGTACGGCGACACCACCAACAAGCAGCTGACGGTGTACCAGGTCGAGAAGGGTGCCTGGAAGGACGTCGAGACCGGCACCGCCGACCTGAAGTAGTCCCGGCCCTCACTAGCCGCACCACGGGCCGCGCGGGAGGAGGACCCCGACCGCGCGGCCCGTTGTCACACCCCCACACAGCACGCGACCACGCACGCATCCAGTGCACACGACCACCAGCGACATGGAGGCCATGCGGTGAACACCCTGCCGCAGCAGCTGGCCAACGGGCTGCTTCTCGGCTCGATGTACGGGCTGATAGCCATCGGCTACACGATGGTGTACGGCATCGTCCAGCTCATCAACTTCGCGCACGGCGAGATCTTCATGACCGGAGCGTTCGGCGCCCTCACGGTCTACTTCTACATACTCCCCGACGGCACCTCGATGGCCCTCGCCGTACCCCTGATGCTCCTCGGCGGCGCCCTCGTGGCCATTCTCATCGCCGTCGGAGCGGAACGGTTCGCCTACCGGCCACTGCGCGGAGCACCACGACTGGCACCCCTCATCACCGCGATCGGCCTCTCCCTGGCCCTCCAGGAAGTCGTCCGCAACTTCTACCCCGGCGCCGACCGCGCCCGCGCCTTCCCCGGCCTCGACACCACCCACGACATCGGCTCCGTCACCATCAAGGACGCCGACATCTTCCTCATCCTCGCCGCCGTCATCTGCATGGCCGCCCTCGCCTTCTTCGTGCGCCGCAGCCGCACCGGCCGCGCCATGCAGGCCACCGCGCAGGACCCCGACACCGCGCAGCTGATGGGCATCGACACCAACCGCATCATCGTCATCGCCTTCGCCATCGGCGGCTTCTTCGCCGCCGTCGCCGCGGTCGCCTACGGACTCAAGTACGGCAACGTCGACTACCGCATGGGCTTCCTCATGGGCCTCAAGGCGTTCACCGCGGCCGTCCTCGGCGGCATCGGCAACATCTACGGCGCGATGCTCGGCGGCGTCGTCCTCGGCATCGCCGAGACCCTCGCCTCCGCCTACATCGACGAGATCCCCGGTATGCAGCAGCTCGGCGGCCAGAGCTGGGCCAACGTGTGGGCCTTCTGCCTCCTCATCCTCGTGCTCCTCTTCAGGCCACAGGGCCTGCTCGGCGAGCGCGTCGCGGACAGGGCGTGATCACATGACCGAGACGACCAAGACCCCCGCCCCGGACGCCGTGCCCACCCCGCCCGCACCGCGCGGCCTCATACCGCTGCCCGCAGCGGCCGCCCGCGCCCTCCTGCTCGCCGGCGGCATCGCCACCGCGGCCTCCGCGTTCCTCGCCTGGACCTGGACCGACGAGTTCCCCGGCGACCTCACCATCAACGGCTACCCCGGCGGCCTGCAGTGGCTCACCTTCACCGCCGGCGTCCTCACCGCACTGTTCACCCTCGCCTCGTACGGCATCCGCGGCCTGGGCTGGCTGCTGCCCGCCCGCAACAACGCACCCCTCGTCCTCACCGCCCTCGGCGGCTTCGCCGTCACCTGGTTCACGGTCATCGCCATCAGCGCCGAACTCGGCGGTGTCGTCAACCTCGAACCCGGCGGCTGGATCGCGGCCATCGCCTCCCTCCTGCCCGTCCTCGGCGCCTTCGCCCTCCCGCAGGAACGGACCGGCGCCGACGGCACCAAGGAGGCCATCAAGGCCTACATCGCCAAGCCCGACCGCATGCCCGCCCCGCAGCCCAGCAGCGGCTGGGTCCAGCGGGCCGTGATCACCGTCGTCACGATCATCGGCCTCGGCGTCTTCACCTACGGCATCGACACCGAGTACGGCGAACTCTTCGTCGGCTACCTCTTCGTCGTCACCTTCGCCATGTGGGCGATCCACACCGCCGGCCTCCTCGACCGCTTCTCCGCACTGGTCGCCGCCAACCGCAGCTTCACGCTCGCCATGGGCTTCGCCGCGGCCATCGCCTTCCCCTTCACCCAGACCGACGACCACTACGCCAACATCGGCGTCAACATCCTCATCTTCGGAACCGTCGCCCTCGGCCTCAACATCGTCGTCGGCCTCGCCGGACTCCTCGACCTCGGATACGTCGCCTTCCTCGGCGTCGGCGCCTACACCGCCGCCCTCGTCTCCGGCTCCGAGTTCTCCACCATCTCCGGCGTCCACCTGCCGTTCTGGGCCTCCGCCCTGGCAGGCGCCGCAGCCTCCCTCGTCTTCGGCGTCCTCATCGGCGCCCCGACCCTGCGGCTGCGCGGCGACTACCTCGCCATCGTGACCCTCGGCTTCGGTGAGATCTTCCGCATCGCCGTCAACAACATGGACGGCGACTCCGGACCCGACGTCACCAACGGGCCCAACGGCATCCCGTCCATCCCCGACCTGAACATGTTCGGGTTCAACTTCGGCCAGGCCCACGACATCGGCGGATTCACCCTGGGCCGCTTCGCCAACTACTACCTGCTGATGGTCCTCATCATGGCCATCGTGGTCCTGGTCTACACGCGCGCCGCCGACTCCCGTATCGGCCGCTCCTGGATCGCCATCCGCGAGGACGAGACCGCCGCCACCGCCATGGGCATCAACGGCTTCCGCGTCAAGCTCGTCGCCTTCGCCCTCGGCGCCGCCCTCGCCGGCCTCGCCGGCACCGTCAGCGCCCACGTCACCTACAGCGTGGTCCCCACGCCGTACCAGTTCGCCGGCTCCACCCCGCCCAACTCCGCGTTCCTCCTGGCCGCGGTCGTCCTCGGCGGCATGGGCACCGTCGCAGGCCCCCTCCTCGGCGCGGCCCTGCTCTACCTGCTCCCCGAGAAGCTGGTGTTCCTCCAGGACAAGTCGCTCCTGGCCTTCGGCATCGCGCTCGTCCTGCTGATGCGCTTCCGCCCCGAAGGCATCATCGCCAACCGCCGCCGCCAGCTCGAATTCCACGAGACCGGCCAACTCGACGTACCCAAACAGACCACGCTGACCGACGAACCGGCCGTCACCAAGGCGGGGGCGTAACCATCATGACCACACCTGTACTCGAAGCACGCGACGTCACCATGCGCTTCGGCGGCCTCACCGCCGTACGCTCGGTCGACTTCACGGTCAACGCCGGCGAGATCGTCGGACTGATCGGCCCCAACGGCGCCGGCAAGACCACCTTCTTCAACTGCCTGACCGGCCTGTACGTCCCTACGGAGGGCACGGTCTCCTACAAGGGCACGGTCCTGCCGCCCAAACCCCACCTGGTCACCCAGGCCGGCATTGCCCGGACCTTCCAGAACATCCGCCTGTTCGCCAACATGACGGTCCTGGAAAACGTCCTCGTCGGCCGCCACACGCGGACCAAAGAGGGGTTGTGGTCCGCCCTCCTGCGCGGCCCCGGCTTCAAGAAGGCCGAACGCGCCAGCGAGGAACGCGCCATGGAACTCCTCGAGTTCATCGGCCTCGCCCACAAGCGCGACCACCTGGCACGCAACCTCCCCTACGGCGAACAGCGCAAGCTGGAGATCGCGCGCGCCCTGGCCAGCGAGCCCGGCCTGCTCCTGCTCGACGAGCCGACGGCCGGCATGAACCCACAGGAGACCCGGGCCACCGAGGAACTGGTCTTCGCCATCCGCGACAAGGGCGTCGCCGTCCTCCTCATCGAGCACGACATGCGCTTCGTGTTCAACCTGTGCGACCGCGTCGCCGTCCTCGTCCAGGGCGAGAAGCTCGTCGAGGGCACCTCCGAAGTCGTCCAGGCCGACGAGCGCGTCATCGCCGCCTACCTGGGAGAGCCGTTCGAAGGCGACCCCGGAGAGGCCGAAGTCGCGGAGGTCGAAGCAGCCGAGGCCGCAGCCGAAGCCGCCGACGCGCCCAGCACCGCCAGCAGCACCAAGGGAGAAGCCAAGTGACCGCACTCCTCGAGGTCGAGGACCTCCGGGTCTCCTACGGCAAGATCGAAGCCGTCAAAGGCATCTCCTTCAGCGTCGAGGCCGGCCAGGTCGTCACCCTCATCGGCACCAACGGCGCCGGCAAGACCACGACCCTGCGCACGCTGTCGGGCCTGCTGAAGCCGACGTCCGGGAAGATCCTCTTCGACGGCAAGCCGTTGAACGGGGTCCCCGCCCACAAGATCGTCGCCCTCGGCCTCGCCCACTCCCCCGAAGGCCGGCACATCTTCCCCCGCCTCACCATCGCGGAGAACCTCCAGCTCGGCGCGTTCCTCCGCAAGGACAAGGAAGGCATCGAGAAGGACATCCAGCGGGCCTACGACCTCTTCCCCATCCTCGGGGAACGCAGGAAGCAGGCCGCGGGAACCCTCTCCGGCGGCGAGCAGCAGATGCTCGCCATGGGCCGCGCCCTGATGTCCCGGCCCAAGCTCCTCATGCTCGACGAGCCCTCCATGGGCCTGTCCCCGATCATGATGCAGAAGATCATGGCGACGATCTCGGAGCTGAAGTCCCAGGGCACGACCATCCTGCTCGTCGAACAGAACGCCCAGGCGGCGCTCTCGCTCGCCGATCAGGGCCACGTCATGGAAGTCGGCAACGTCGTCCTGTCCGGCACGGGGCAGAACCTGCTGCACGACGAGTCGGTACGCAAGGCGTACCTCGGCGAGGACTGAGGTCCGGCCTGTACACGAAGAGGCCCGCCCCCTTCGAAGGGGGCGGGCCTCTCGCTCTGCTCTCAGCCCTTGTTGGCCTTCTTCTCCTCCGCGTCCTGGATGACCGCCTCCGCGACCTGCTGCATCGACATCCGCCGGTCCATCGACGTCTTCTGGATCCACCGGAACGCGGCGGGCTCGGTCAGCCCGTACTCCGTCTGGAGGATGGACTTGGCCCGGTCCACGAGCTTGCGCGTCTCCAGCCGCAGCGTGAGGTCCGCGACCTCCTTCTCCAGCTCCTTCAGCTCCGTGAAACGCGAGACGGCCATCTCGATCGCCGGCACGACGTCGGTCTTGCTGAACGGCTTCACCAGGTACGCCATGGCACCGGCGTCCCGGGCCCGCTCCACGAGGTCGCGCTGCGAGAAGGCGGTCAGCATCAGCACCGGCGCGATGCTCTCCTCGGCGATCTTCTCGGCCGCGGAGATACCGTCCAGCTTCGGCATCTTCACGTCCAGGATCACCAGGTCGGGGCGGTGCTCACGAGCCAGCTCCACGGCCTGCTCCCCGTCCCCGGCCTCACCGACGACGGTGTACCCCTCCTCCTCCAGCATCTCTTTGAGATCGAGCCGGATCAGGGCCTCGTCCTCGGCGATGACGACCCGCGTCGTCATCGGAGGCACGTGCGAGTTGTCCTCATCAGGCACGTCAACAGGCTGGGGCGACTCGGGGGCGCTCACGTGGGCTCCTTGGTACGGGGCAGGCCGGTACTGCTCCCAAGAGCGTACCTAGCTGCGGTATGGTGGTCAGGCGGAGGGTCGAGGTCAACCTTCGATTCACCGGGCCCCGGTAGCCCAATTGGCAGCAGGCAATGGATTCAAAACCCATACAGTGTCGGTTCGAGTCCGACCCGGGGCACTTTTCCTTCATTTCCAAGGTCGCTGTTTACAAGCGGATGTCCACGTTCTCGTGAACATCCGCTTCTTTCTGCGTGTCGTCGCGATCACCGTCCCACAGTGGACCCCATGTACGACGTCAGCACACGCGAGCGAGCGCTCGCCCTGGTGACGCAGGGCCGCAGCCTGAATTCCGTGAGCCTTGAGACGGGTATTTCACGGACTGCGATCCGCTCCTGGCAGAACCGCCTCGAGCCGCTGCCCCGAATCGCACCTCCAGACCCGGGGCCGCCTGCCGATCGGGGCGCGTACGCCTACTTACTGGGCCTCTATCTCGGCGATGGCTGCATCAGCGGCCACCCTCGCACCGGCTACTACCTGAGAATCGCGTGCGCGAACTCATGGCCTGGTCTGATCGACGCCTGCGAGACCGCCATGCGGGCCGTCAATCCAGCCGGGCGTTCTTATCGCACTCAAGCGCAGGGCTACGTCTCCGTGGTCGGTTACAGCAGACACTGGCCGCGCCTCTTCCCCCAGCACGGCCCCGGCAAGAAGCACGAACGGCCCATCGTCCTCGCGCCTTGGCAACAGGTCATCGTCGACGCCCACCCCTGGGAGTTCATCCGCGGACTCATCCACTCCGACGGCTGCCGGATCACGAACTGGACCACCCGTACCGTTGCCGGCGAGCGGAAGCGCTACGAGTATCCCCGGTACTTCTTCACCAACCTCTCGGCCGACATCATCCGCCTGTTCACCATGGCCCTCGACCAGGTGGGCGTCGACTGGAAGCAGGCAAACGCACGCAACATCTCCGTCGCCCGCAAAGCCTCCGTAGCCATCATGGACGCCCACGTGGGACCCAAGTACTGACGACGCCCTACTTCGGGCTGTCGTCCTCGCCGATGTGGTGGACGCGGACCATGTTCGTCGAGCCGGAGACGCCGGGCGGGGAGCCGGCCGTGATGACGACCGTGTCGCCCTTCTGGCAGCGGCCGTAGCGGAGCAACAGTTCGTCGACCTGGTCGACCATCGCGTCCGTGGAGTCGACGCACGGACCCAGGAACGTCTCCACGCCCCACGTCAGACTGAGCTGGGAGCGCGTCGCCTGGTCGGGGGTGAAGGCGAGCAGGGGGTTCGGGGAGCGGTAGCGGGAGAGGCGGCGGGCCGTGTCGCCGGACTGGGTGAAGGCGACCAGGAATCGCGCGCCCAGGAAGTCGCCCATTTCCGCCGCGGCCCGGGCTACCGCGCCGCCCTGGGTGCGGGGTTTGTTGCGTTCGTTAAGCGGCGGGAGGCCTTTGGCCAGGATGTCCTCCTCCGCCGCTTCGACGATACGGGCCATTGTCCTGACCGTTTCGATCGCGTGTTTGCCGACGCTCGTTTCGCCGGAGAGCATGACGGCGTCCGTGCCGTCGATGACCGCGTTGGCGACGTCGGAGGCTTCCGCACGTGTGGGGCGGGCGTTGTCGATCATCGAGTCGAGCATCTGGGTCGCCACAATCACCGGTTTGGCGTTGCGCTTCGCCAGTTTGATGGCGCGCTTTTGGACGATGGGGACCTGTTCCAGCGGCATTTCGACGCCGAGGTCTCCGCGCGCGACCATGATGCCGTCGAACGCCGCGACGATGTCGTCGATGTTCTCCACCGCCTGGGGTTTTTCGACCTTGGCGATGACGGGGAGCCGGCGGCCTTCCTCGTCCATGATGCGGTGGACGTCCTGGATGTCGCGGCCGGTGCGGACGAAGGAGAGGGCGATGACGTCGGCGCCGGTGCGCAGGGCCCAGCGGAGGTCGTCCTCGTCCTTCTTGGAGAGGGCGGGGACGGAGACGGCGACGCCGGGGAGGTTGAGGCCCTTGTGGTCGGAGATGACGCCGCCCTCGACGACCGTGGTGTGGACGCGGGGGCCGTCGACCTCGGTGACCTCCAGGCAGACCTTGCCGTCGTCGACGAGGATGCGTTCGCCGGTGGTGACGTCGTCCGCGAGTCCGGCGTAGGTGGTGCCGCAGATGGTGCGGTCGCCTTCTACGCCTTCTTCGACGGTGATGGTGAAGGTGTCGCCGCGTTCAAGGAGTACGGGGCCTTCGGTGAAGCGGCCGAGCCGGATTTTCGGGCCTTGAAGGTCGGCGAGGACGCCGACACTGCGGCCCGTTTCGTCGGCGGCCTTTCGCACCCGGTGGTAGCGCTCCTCGTGTTCGGCGTGTCCGCCGTGGCTGAGGTTGAAACGGGCTACGTCCATTCCGGCGTCGACCAGGGCTTTGATCTGGTCGTACGAGTCGGTGGCGGGCCCAAGGGTACAGACGATCTTTGCTCGGCGCATGGTCTGAGCCTATGAGTTACCGACTGGTAGAGAATTGGTCGAGCGTGACCACTCAACAGACTTTGAGTGAAGTGTTATTGACAAGCGTTGAATTGTGCGGCGGGGTGCTCCGATGAGCACCCCGAGGAATTCGGTCGGGTTTTCGGAATAGGCCGGCTAGGGTCTGTCGTTTGGATCAGGTCGCAGGGAAGTGACTGTTCTGCTCGGTGCCGGCGAGCGGGGTCTGGTGCGTGCCTCTGCAAGGCGGAGGAGGGCGTCGACGCGATGGGGGTCCCCCCTTGCTCGAG